>PBRP01000149.1 GCA_002726655.1 Gammaproteobacteria bacterium | reverse complement strand
TTCTACATAGAAACAAATGATGGTTGGAAAATGTTTTTACGACAGAGTACGGCCTTGTAACTTCAAAATGTTTATGGCTACTCTGATAGGGGTAACTGATTTAAGGGTGGGAGACAATACTCCAGTGGGACGGTGAAATCTCACAATTCAAAGCAGTCCGTGAGCTACTTAACGAGTTGAAATCAACCTCAGTGAAAATCTTTGTTTACGTCAGTGAGTAGTCAATGACAACTGCGAGGAAGTAAAGATAGAGCTACGCCAGAAATAGTGTTAGCGTTTGAGGGCTGGTGATGGCAAGTCTAGCAAAACACGGCCAATTTCTTCCCCAGTAATCTTAAGTTTTTGAGTTTTGAGTGTCCTCTGTAACCCACAACCTCTAGTCGCTCTGATTATCACTTTGAACGAAACTCATTGAAATCTTCAGGCCCTTAGCCTGTGAAGAAACATCGATAACAGCATCATGGAAGTCTGCTATCACCCTTACCATGCTCAACCCCAGTCCATGACCCGGAGTGCCTCTATGTTGTTCCAGCCTGTAGAATCGTCGAAAAATTTTGTCCTTCTCTTCTGATGGAATACCTGGTCCTTGATCAGATACAGTAAAAAACACATGCGAGTTATTTCTGATACCGATGCTTACTTCCAAAGGTGCCCCCTCAGGAGAGTACTTGATTGCATTTTCTATAAGGTTGTTTAGTGCTTGAAAGAGAAGGTGTCTATCCCCTCTAATGTTTGCTGGCCGGTTAAGTTTGCAAGCGATTTCTATGCCTTTTTCGAAGGCCAGAGGCTCGAGTAGCTCAACTACATCTTCAGTAATTTCCGCCAGATCGATTGATTCGAAAGACTTTGTTGTCGTTCCTGACTCGATTGCGGCGATCCGTAGCAATGAGTTGAAGATTTCAAGTAGTGATTCAGATTCTCTTCTGATCTCTTCCAGCCGGTTGGCGAGATCAGTGCCGCTCGCAGTTTCGGATTGGATGGTCTCTATGTGGGCTTGAATACGAGTTAGTGGAGTACGTAGATCGTGTGCAATGTCATTTGTAACTTGCTTATTTACTTCGATCACGTTTTTTAGCCTGTCTAGCATCGCATTCAGGTTTCTGGACAGGTTTTCGAACTCATCTTGCGAACCTTCCAATGGTATCCGGCGGTCCATGTCACCCATGATAATGTCATTGCTAAGCGCATTAACTCTTTCAAGTCTCCGACTCACAGCTCGAGTCAGAACGACAGCACCTGCCAGACCTGTTGCAACTAGTAATACCAATACTAGACTCAATGTTATAAATAGAAAGTCCTGAGTCTCTTCAATCTCTGGTACCACTAGAGTCACAAGTAACCACCCTCCCTCTGGCAGTGGTTGAATCCTGGCAATGGCCTCATCCTCTTCTCTACCTGGATCTTCATCTCTGCTACTCTCTGAATGTCTGTGCGCAACATCAAAAGCGGCATAGGCTTCTTCGATGTTTTCCATGTCACTACAGGTTCTCTGGTTTATAAAACCGGAAGGCATCCGGTCAGGTGAACCGCCAACTACCACACACTCCTCGTTGAACAGGACGTATATCTCACGTGAATTTTCATCAAGGCTGGAGATCTCATTAATCTCGGCGATCAATGCGGCAGAGCCGAATTCTTGGGCGAAATCCATATTGTCTAGAATCAAACCTTCCAGGAACAAATTGGCTTGTTGCTCTAGATAGCGTTCCATTGCTTTATAAGTGAAGCCAACTATAGCAATGGTCGCTACAATGAAAATCAGCATGAACGCCGATGTTATTCGAAACGATACACTGCGGAAGAGGCTATTTAGGCTCGCGAATAACATAACCTGCTCCGCGAATTGTATGAAGGAGAGAAGTAGAGAAGCCTTTGTCTATTTTCTGGCGTAACCTGCTTATATGCACATCAATAATGTTGGTACGGGGGTCGAAATAATAGTTCCAGACGTTTTCCAACAACATCGTCCTTGTCACGACCTGGTTGGCATGCCGCATCAGGTACTCCAATAGCCGATATTCCCTGGGTTTCAATTCGATTTCCTGCCGACCTCTCCTGGCTCTGCGAGTTAACAAGTCTAACTTTAGATCTCCAACGTTGAGTTCGGTTTCGCTTGCTACTGACTCTCCAACTTTACGCCGCACTAACACATTGACTCTCGCCCTTAGCTCTGAAAAGGCAAATGGTTTGACTAGGTAGTCGTCAGCACCTGATTCCAATCCTTCGACCCGTTCGTTCACATCCGCGAGTGCGCTCAAGATCAGGATAGGCGTACCGATCTCTGCAGCTCGAATTGAGCGGATAATCTTGAGGCCGTCAATCCCCGGCAACATTCGATCGATTATGAAGATGTCATAGGATTCCGAAACCGATTGAGCCAGCCCATCCTTGCCATTGGCAACTACATCTACAATATGGCCTTCCTGAGAAAAACTTACATGAATGAAGTTAGCTACTACAGCGTCATCTTCTATAAGTAATATCCGCATTTCAGGCTTGCTCCGACCCTGCATAGACTCTTATTCTGAGAGTCCAGCTTCTGAAATCATCCAGAATTAGCAATAGGGAAGGTACCAGAATGAGAGTAATCAGGGTGGCAAATAAGATACCGAACCCCAGAGAGATACCCATCGGTATCAATAACTGTGCCGTTGTTGATTGTTCTAATAGTAGTGGCAACAAACCGAAGAAAGTCGTTAGCGACGTCAACATGACTGGCCGAAACCGCTTTATTGCAACCCCTCTCACAACGTCTGCCATCTTCGAACCCGGAACAAATCTTTGATTAGCGAAATCCACAAGCACTAAACTATCGTTAATCACAACACCTATCAATGCGACCATTCCAAGAAGACTCGCCAAAGAAATCGGGTAGCCCATAAGCATGTGTCCGGCGATTGCGCCAATCAATCCGAAAGGGATTACAGTCATTACTAGAATCGGTTGAATGTAAGACTTCAGGGGAAGGGCCAGCAGGCTGTAAATCACGCCCAGGGCAATTATAAATCCCGAAAACAAACTCTGTAGTGACCTTCTCTCTTCCCGCTCTTCTCCTTCCAGGCTATAGTCAATAGACGGATACTGAACGAGTAGCGAATCCAAATAATCCTCTAGGCGTGATTGCAAGGCTGGCAGATTGACAATTTCCTTGTTGATGTTGGCTGTGACATTAAGCACGCGATTCTGGTCGATTCGGGTTATCGTTGCCGGCCCCCGGCTTGGAACGAGTTCAGCAACATTCATAAACGGTGCTGACGACCCAGTCGGTAACTCTATTAACATCTCATTAAGCGACGTCAGTGTGTTTCTCTCATCCAATGGGTATCTGACAATTACCCGTATTTCATCCACGCCCCGCTGAATACGCTGGGCTTCCAGACCCTGAAACGCTTGGGAGATTTGCGCAACCACATCGTTTCTAGTTAAGCCCAGCAGATGCCCTTGAGACTTGAGTTCAACCTGGAGCTCTTGTTTACCATTGGACAAACTGTCACTGATATCAAAAACACCTGCCCGGAGCGCCAACCAGCTCTTGACCTCTTCCCCGGCCGACTCCAACCGTTCTAACGAATTGCCAGACATTTGCACATCAACAGGAGAGCCAGGGCTGAAAAAATCAGTGCGAAACTGAACGCTTTCTGCACCGACTATGGGGCCGACCACCTCCCGCCACTCATTGGCGAACTCGGCCGTGGTCACCTGACCAACCCTCTCTTCACGCGGTACTAGTTCAAACTGAACCTCACCGAAGTTGGGTCGGGATTGTTCGCCTGCAGTACCAGTGGTGGAGATGATATTGGTGATCAGGCTTTCACCGGTCACTGGGTTCCCATAAATCTGTTTTAACTGCTCCGCAGCATCTGCTATTCGGATGACGTGGTGGTCAGTAAGTTCAAACGGGGTTCCTGCCGGCATCTGTATTGAGGCGGAAACGGTTTCGGCATCATTCTCAGGAATGAATACCCAGCGCACCCACCCGCCTGCCACGATAACCGCTGTAACAAGTAACATTCCTGAAAATGCCGCAACTACAGTGTATCGATTCGACAAGGCCCGGCTGAGAATAGGGTTGTAATAGTCGTTGATGGCCTGTTCATACTTCTCGGCGAAACTTCGTTGCCAGGTCGAAAATCTGGTTTTGCTCGAAGGTTTGCTAACGGAAATATTCTTAAGGTGGGCCGGCAGCACCAATTTGGACTCTATAAGCGACAAAATCAGCACGGGAATGACCACCAGGGCTATAGGCTGAAACAATTCGCCCACTGGGCCCTCGATCAATGCTAATGGTGTAAACGCGGCGATAGTTGTTAGTATACCAAAAGTAACAGGTGTGGCGACTTCCCTGGTTCCCTCAACAGCGGCCACTGTGCCGTCTTTTCCTTCAACTAAATGAGAGTAAACATTCTCTCCTGTGACTATGGCATCATCTACGACGATGCCCAGCACGAGAATAAATCCGAATGAGCTCATGAGGTTCAGGGTGATCCCGAACCAGTAAAGTGCTGCAAACGCACCTATAAAGCTGATTGGAATTCCCAAGAATACCCAGGCGGCGACCTGTGGTTTAAGGAACAATGACAAGAGCAGAATAACGAGCAGACTTCCCTGTACAGCGCTGGATAGCATGATATTGAGTGAATCGGCAATCGCCTCAGATTCATCGTCCCAGATTTCGAGCTGCATGCCGCGAGGCAGGCTGCTTCTTCTTTCTTCTATGTATGACTTAACTTTCTGAGCGATATCGATTGCATTCTGATCACCGACCCTGAGCACAGCAACGATTGCTGCATGATTACCGTTAAGGCGGGTTATTACACCAAGCTCTTCGAAGCCATCATGCACGACGGCCACATCAGCCACTGTAATGAGGGTCCCTTCGGCAGTGGTTTTTACAACGATCGAGTCGAACTCGTGCTGCCGGTACGCCTGCCCCTGGGATCGAATGAGGATGTCGCCGCCAGCAGCCCTGATATTACCTGCCGATATATCGAGCGAACTTCTACTGACGGCTTCCGCGATGTCTTCAATGGCAATGTCGAATTCTCTCAACCGATCAGGTTTCACTTCGATGGCAATTTCGAAGGGGCGAGCTGATTCGAGCTCTACATGAGTAATCCCATCCAGGCGCAGAAGGTCGAGCCTGATCAGTTCCGCATATTGGCGAATTTCTGTTTCAGTCTGTCGCCCGGATACCAGAACGGCAATGGTTTCATAGGAGTCGATTGCTAATCCGATGACCGGCTTCTCTGCTTCCTCCGGTAATGTGTTAATCGCATCAACACGCGCCTTGACATCATCCAGGAGAAGCCTGGGATCATAACCTGTCTGCGCTTCTATCTGGACAGTCACATTACCCTCGGAGGAGCGGGAAATAATTCTGTCGATCCCTTCCAGGCCTCTGACAGCCTGTTCTATCCTCGTCGCTACTCCCAGTTCCATGTCTTCCGGAGTGGCACCGATCAGGGTTACCGACACATCGACGGTGCGGACTTTCTCAGGCGGAAACGCTTCCAGCGTAATACCGGACACAATCGATGTAACTCCACCGATTATTATTGCCCACATCAGTAGATTTGCAGCGACTGAATTTTTTGCAAACCAGGCAATCATCGGCTGTCTATCCCCTGCTCTTCATCATCCTCGGGAATAAGTGAGTTGGTACGCTCAATGCCAATACCTGAAGTTACCTGACCCAATAGTGTCAATATGAGCTCATCACCTTCCGACAATCCACTAGCAATGATGGCCTCCTCACCATTCTGCCAGGCGATATCAACTTCGCGAAGCTGCAAATAATCCCCTTCGGCAACATAGACAAAACTGTTCTGGTAGATAGCAGACACAGGCACCACGATGGCATCCGGAACTATCCTGCCTTGAATTTCAGCGGTAACGTATTGGAATATTTTTAACGCTGGCCCACCATCTGTTTCCACTGCAAACGGATTCCTGATCTCAGCGATCACATGTAGCTGCCGTGCTGCCTCATCTATTGCGCTTTCAGTGCGAACTAAATCAGCCGGCCAACTTACTGCGCTGTCGAGTTCTGATTGTAAAGTTACAGTATGAGATTCAATCAGGCTGGACGATGGATACAACGACTCCGGCAGATCGATAAACTGTAGATCGGAATTTCTCAGTGGCAATCTGATTTCAACGGACTCTATGGAATAGATCTCCGCCAGTGGTGTGCCGCTGGAGACTACCTGGCCCACGTCCACAAGTTTCTCCAATGCTCTGCCGTCGTAGGGGGCAACTATGCGGGTTCGCTGTAGCTCTACCTCCGCTTTCCTGAGTTCCGCCGAAGCAGCTCGGACCCGCGCTTCTGCTGCCTTTAGATGAGGAAGCCGAAGTACTAACGGGGGAGGATCGCCGGAATTTCCCAATCTGACCCAATCCTGGCTCGCTTGGTTGGTTCTGGCTTCTGCTTCAGCAAGCACTTGTTCTGCATCTGACAATGCAGCGGCAGCTATGTCTACATTGGCCTCATAATCCACGGGATCAATTTCAAACAGAACATCGCCAATTTGAAAAACGCCACCGTTACGAATATTGGGATTAACATTAACGATCTCACCGGAGACCTGGGCAGATAATGAACTGGCCACAGTGGGTCGAATCAGCCCATAGCTTCCAAGGATCACGGAATAGGGCTGACCCCTTACTACTGATGTATCCACAGCAATGGAAGCGGTTTCCGGTTCAGTCTCCGTTGCTACATCCGGGCGAAAAAACCAGAGTGCAAATGAAACTGCAATAAATCCCGATAGAACCAGCAATGCGCTGATACGGGTCAATATGGACTTCATAGAGGCACTCCCAGCGCCAGCTGTAGTTGAATCCGGTTTTGAAGAAGCAGGTTCCTGAGCTGAATCACGGTAGTGGCAGCGTCAAAGGCGCGCTGCTGTGACCCCAGAACAGTGATGTATTGAATAAGACCGCGCTGATACTGCTCGAGAGCCAGGGTAAGGGCAGCATCCGCACTTGATTCGGCATTAAGGGCTGATTCGAAACTTTGCCCAAGTGACCTGCGATCCGAAAGCGCATTTTCGACTTCCGCTATGGCTCCGTTCACAGTATCCAGGTAGATGTTTTCAGCTTGAGTAATTCTTGCATCAGCCTGCTTCTCAAGAGCCCGCAGCCGGCCCCCTTCAAATATCGGTTGAATCACGCCACCTGCCAGCGACCACAGCAAGGATTCACTGTTACTAAGATCTGGCGGGTTTCTCGAGGCCAGCCCTATGTTGGCGGTAAGAGTTAAAACAGGAAAACGATTCTTGTGAGCAATTGCCGATTCCACGTCAGCAGTAAGCAGTTGTAACCATACCAGCTGCAGATCCGGCCTGTTGGTCAGCAACTCCGAAGGAATTCCTGTCGACGTAGGCGCACTTATGACAGGTAAATTTGATCCTAATTCCATGTTGCCATCTGGATAGAGCCCTAGATTGAGCTGCAATTGTGCGATTCTCTCTAGAAGAAGCTGCTGACGCTCAGCCAGTTGTGATTCATTGGTCTCGACTACAGACTGTGCAAGATACAGATCAAGTGCATCATTGATCCCTAACAAGTAGCCTTGATTAACGATTTCAAAAGATTCATTAGCATTCCCCAGGCGCCTTTGTGCCAGGTTGAGCAGTTCTACTGCCTCGATCGCACTGAAATAGGTAGATGTCGTGTCCGATATGACCCGTCGTTTTGCGGACTCGTATCGGGCTTGTTGAGCGGCATAGTACAATTGGGCAGCTTGTTGAATATCACTCAACTGTCCCCACAGATCCATTTCCCAATTCACGCTGAGGTTCAGGTCAATTGGAGAACTTATGGTGGAATGACCCTGACCGCTGTCCTGAACTCTCCCTCTGGACCTGGAAAGGAACAATGCTGCAACGGGTAGTGCTGTCGATTTCGCAATCAGGAGTTCCTGGAATGCTTCCTCCAGATATGCTTCCTCAGTCTTTAACATATAGTTACTTTCCAACGCACAGTTAACCAACCGTGACAAGATCTCATCACCGAAAGGCGACAGCCATTCGACAGAAACCTCTCCGGAAGTAAAGTCTCTACTCCATTCTGGTGGGAGGTTCGGGGAAGACCTGTCGGTGCTAAAGTCCCCTGAAGCACAGGAAACAAGGCTGAAAAGTAGGCTGAGTATCCCAATAATACGAAATACTTTTGGTGGGAAAACACTACAACCGACAGCGTGCAGAATGGTCAAAATACAAATTCTCGCGTAGGTACTTATGCGGGAATTATAAAGGAGCGGACCTCTACAGGACGTTGCAGGAAGATTAAATTTTCTTAATGATTGAAATCGCCTCTAAAAGTCTAAAAGGAGGGGCAATTATGGCGAATAGCATGCGATGATTTGGCATAGCGATAAGTCACGAAGTTTAGAGACGTTCTATAGCACACTCTTATTTCGCTGTTCTAATTCATCGATTCTAATAACGAATCGATTACACAGTCTACTGAAAATCCTGCGCGGCAAACAAAATGTCTTTCAAGAACTGATGGCCCAATTAAGAGCAGCAGATTTTGATGGGAATGTAACGCTGGCCGACGGAAGAGGTGTTCCTCAGAATGATTCAGAAGCGGTTAGATGGTTTCGGTTAGCGGCTGATCAAGGCTATGCACCCGCCCAACACAATCTTGGGGTTATGTACCGTAGGGGAGACGGTGTTCCTGAGAATGATGCAGAAGCGGTTAGGTGGTATCGATTAGCAGCGGAACAAGGACTTGCAAACGCCCAGCACAATCTGGGATATATGTACGCTAACGGAGATGGTGTTCCAGAGGATGATGTTGAAGCGGTTAGATGGTATCGGTTAGCAGCTGAACAAGGACTTGCAGAAGCCCAGTCCAATCTTGGGGTTATGTACGACGTTGGCGAAGGTGTTCCTGAGAATGATGTTAGAGCTTATGTCTGGTTTTCAGTTGCTGCGGCACATGGGAGAAATTGGGCCTGCGGCGATAACTACCAGTGGAATTGAATGGG
>PBRP01000005.1 GCA_002726655.1 Gammaproteobacteria bacterium | reverse complement strand
TGCTGCAATAATTGCCACTTTTTTCATTGCTAGGGGCATGTCGGGTTGGGTCCCTTTTACCCTGATCCCGATTAGTCTCGAACGCTCCCGTTAGTCGGGCCTCACCCGAAGAGGCCACCATCGCTGGGAGCGCCGCTGAAAGGTCGGGTCTCGAACATACCGATAGCGCAGGCAACACACATCACGCACCATGGCCCAGTGCCCAGGGGCCCGGGCGGCAGTTTCAATAGCCAAATTGCGCTGACTCCCGGTCGGGTTGCTGTTATCGACCGGGGCGGTTCCCTGATTGGGGCTTGGGCTGGGTTTTGCTCGAATGGTTGGGCTTTTCAATTGGAACGTTGCTGCATGACTGATATATGGTCACTTGTAAGTGTTACGTTTCATCCAAGTAATCCTCCAGCCGGATACGATCCCAAGCTTTCTGGGGTGGTTGTATACGATCCGCGAATGGCAAAGTGGAGGGCCGCGTGGCGTCGATGACGATCTTGGTGTTCATCGGACCTTTTTCTGTACGCACCTCCCCATAGGCTGACGGATTGAGGTGCGCCCCCATGGCGTAGGGAATCATGGCCAAGTCTCGATCACCCTCCATATGGGTGGCGATAGCCCACAACACCTGTTCTTCGTTATAGAAGTCGATATCATCATCCAAGACAATCGCAATCTTGAGGTTGGGTTCGGCGGCCAAAGCGGCCATCCCGGCTGATTTCCCTTCACCGGGAACACGCTTCTTTATCTTCACATAAGCGGTAAAGACGCAACTCCCTGACGGTGGCAAATAGACGCCCGTAACCGACGGCACCAGTTTACTGACAGTATCAAAGATTGAGCTTTCGAAGGTTAGCACGCCGGCTAAATTGTGCTCCCGATGGCTAGGATCTAGGTCGTGGTAAATGGGATCCCGACGAGTGGTGATAGCGGTTATTTTCATCAGGCCTACTGGGTCTTTGGAGGGGCCATAAAAGCCTGTATATTCAGAAAAAGGCCCGTCAGCTGTTTCTTCGTTAGGGTCCAGAATACCTTCGATAGCGATCTCAGCCCAGGCCGGGACCGGGAGATTGACGGTCTCAGCAGGAACCACCTCCAATGACTCGCCCATCAAGGCACCCATTATCTCGAACTCATTCGATTCAATTGGGCCGCGTGCCAGGGCCCCCATTACCGCTGCTGGGTGATGACCTATGAATAACACCGCTTCCATTGCCTGGTTCATTTCCTTGTAACGGCGGTAGATGTAGGCCGCATGGTGGGCCGGGTTGAACATGCAGGCGAAGCGGTTTTTGCCCTTGATTTCGTGACGGTACATGCCGGCGTTAAGGACGCCAGTATCGGGGTCACGTATCACCAGGCAGCCGACGGTAATATACTTGCCGGAATTTCCTTCAGCATGTTTTATGATAGGAAACTGGCTCAGATCCACGTCATCCTTTTGAATGATTATTTCTTTCACAGGCGCCTTGTCACGTGGAACTTCGATTGTCGGGAGCGGTTTTTCTACCCGCTCACGGAATCGCTGTAGAATCTCACCCTTGGGCTGGTCAGGGCTTAACCCAAGTGCCAAGCCCAGAAGTTCGTAGCTGCCGAACAGGTTGGTTGCCATTGGCATGTCCGATCCCTTGGTGTTTTCGAAGCGGATTACCGGATAACGGTTGGCGGCAGCAAGCTTCTGTTGAATCACACAAGGCTCGTGGATAGGATCCACGGTACGGGAGACCGACGCGAAGAACTGAGGCCCCATTTGGCGGCATTCAGCCAGGAAACTACGCAGATCCTTGTTCATGTGATTTCTCCTTTCGTAGCCGAACGGGTGTTTAATTCCATGCCAACCGCACGCCATTGCCATATCAGGGTTGCCAAGGCCACGGCAACCCCGCCCAGTTTGTATCCCCAGGGATTGACCAGTAAAAGAACCGAAGCAATCACCAACAAGCACCGTCCAATCAGTCTTACAGGACCACGGAAGAATCCCTGAAAGGCGATGGCCAGGCAGGCGAACCCAGCCAAGCAGGACACGAGGACCGTTGAAATTTCCATCAGGCCACCCTTGAGTAGCATAGCCTGGTTCCCAACAAAGATGAAGGGTACCAAGTAGGCCACGAACCCCAACTTCACTGATTGAAAGGCGGTTTCCATAGGTCTTGATTTAGCGATGGCCGAGGCGATGTAAACGGCCACGCAGACCGGCGGTGTGATGAAAGAGAGCATCGCGAAGTAAAAGATGAACAGGTGAGCCGCGATTGGTGTTACACCGGCCGTGACCAAAGCTGGCGCAGCAAGTACCGCAAGCACGATATAAGACGCAGTGATGGGCATGCCCATGCCAAGAACAATGCTGGAAACCGCCGTGAGTACCAGGAGCAAGTGTACGTTCCCTCCGGAAATTGAAACTAGGATTTGGGAAAACAAAAGTCCCAAGCCAGTAAGAGCAACCACCCCAACTATCAATCCAGCGACGGCACCAATGACGCCAATCTCGACCACCAATTGTCCTGTGTCGGCCAAGCAACTGACAAAGCGCGTGCCGTTTATCCGATTATTGGATAACAAGTTCACCAGTATCAACGCTCCAGTGGCCAGGAGCGCCGACTTGGAAGGACTAAAGAATAAAACGAACAGACAGATGATTAGGACCGTCAGCGGTAAAATGAAAACCCATCCGGAAAAAATAACATTACCCATTTTAGGCAACTCACTTTTCGGCAATCCTTTGTGCCCCACCTTGGCGGCTTCCATATCCACCTGCAGGAACAGCGAGATATAATAAAGGATGGCTGGTAAAAGCGCGGCGGCGACAACGTCGCGATAGGGGATTGATAAGAACTCAGCCATCACGAAGGCGGTTGCTCCCATGATTGGCGGCATTATGCATCCACCGCTAGAGGACACTGATTCCACAGCTGCCGCCAAAGCCGGCCGATAGCCCATATTTTTCATCATGGGAATGGTGATGGATCCAGTAATGACCACGTTAGAACTAGCACTGCCTGACAAGGTTCCAAATAAGCTGCTAGCTATTACCGAAACCTTAGCAGGTCCGCCACGCCGGCCGCCCATAAGCGCTAAACTAAGGTTAGTGAAAAAGTTTGCTCCACCGGTAGCATAAAGCATGCGTCCAAAAAGAACGAAAGAGAAAACCATCCCGAACACGACGACTGCAACGAAGCCCAGCAGGCTTCCCGTGTCAGTATACAGAAAGGCCGCTATGCGCCGCCAGGAAAATCCCCGGCCACCCATCGCGCCGGGAATCATGTAGCTGTAATGGGCATAGAGGATAAACACCGAGGTCAGGATCACCAGGGGCCAACCGAAGATGCGCCGCGTTACTTCCAAGATTACGATCACTGCCAAGCCGCCCAAGATTGTCTTTTCCGGGGTCAAGAGCCCTGCGGCCAGCACGATGTCAGGCCAGAAAATAAACAAATAACCGCCAACCACTAGCCCCACGATCGCAAATAAGATGTCGTACCAGGGGAGTTTTATGCGTGAAGTCTTCTTGGTCGCAGGGAATAGGATGAAGGCGGCGGCGAAGATCAATCCGTAAATAAGGCCGAAAAACTGTTCACGAAAAATGGTGATGCCCAAATATGTCGTCAAATCTAAGGCATAACCCAAACAAACTACTGCAATGAACACAAGTAGGATCCGTACCACGGCTGCAGAGATCGGTCCACTCAGGGTTCGGCACCGATCCAGTTCTGGTTTTTCGGTCACGCTCATGGCTAGTTTGGGTTGGGCAACACGACGCTGTTACGAGCAGCAGCAGAAGAAGACCGCCGTCTACATGATATATTCTGTCGTCGGTTTGGCCCTACTTAATTGCCCTTCACACGTTTCTGGGTAGCTTCCATACTAGCCGTCCAAACGCCTTTTTCCTTATAAAACTTGATAGCTCCGGGATGGTATGGAATGGAAGCTTGAGGTGACACGAAGCCTTGGGGTGTCCAGGATTTAAGTTTTTTGTCTACTTTACCCAAAGCGGCGTTCTGCTCCCAAGCCGCCTGGATAACCTTGTAGACAACATCATCTGCCAGATTGCCGCGAGCCACCAAATAAGCTGGTAGGTATACCAATGACATGTCTGAGCGTATACCTGGCGCCGAACCTTTTTTAACCTTGGTTACCATGGCCGGATAGACCTTACGCATGCGCGCCAAGGCCTTTGGGGTGGTATCCAATCCCAAAAACCGGATGCCGATAGTAGAATCTAATTGGCGTGTCACTCCTGACCCCACGGAGGCATAAAAAACATCCAGTCTCTTTTCGGCAAAATCGTCCTTCATACCTCGGTAGATAGAGGTCCGAGGCACTCCCTTGATGTCCTTCCAGGTCAGTCCCACATTGGCCAGTTCGGCTTCTCCATAAATTTTAACATTGGGTGCACCCGAGTATTCTGATGCCATGCGTTTGCCACGAGCCTGATACCGCGAAGTGATCGGGGAACTGTTCCGTACGTAGAAGCCTACATTGATGCCACCGCCTACTAAGACCAGTTTGATATCATAAGGTTTGGTAAAAGGTTTCTTACCCTTGTAGGCCATGTATAGGCCAAAAAATGAATCGATCCCCAGGTCAATCTCGTTGTCATCCATCATGGGGAGCCAAACACCCGATCCAGACACACCCACTAGTCTTCCAGTCATGCCCGAATATTTAGTCAACAGATCGGTAAAGGCAGCGCCATAGACATAATGGCGTGAACCCGCTTCGTGGGCACCGATGACGATATCCTTTTGGCCGGCCGATGCCGGCAGAACGGCCAAGCCCAGTAACACCGCTAAGGTAGCGAGTAGTCTTTTGTACCACCGCGCACTCAAGATCGTTTTAGTCATTCCCATCTTCAATTTCCTCCCTATGGTTTACCCGGACTAGCAGTAGCCAGGGTGTTCAAAACTCTGTAAGCATGCCCAATTTCTGCTGCAACTTCTTGTTGCTACAAGCCAGAAAATCCAAACAATAGTGTAAAAATTAATCAATTTCCAAGTAATTCCCCTAACTAAGGAAACACCATTAGCCACACTACCTGAGAATTCGCAGGCGCCGAAAAATCTCAACGAGGCTAAAAGCCAGACTGCAATCGTAGATCAATGTACAGTATTGACCCACACTAACAGCAAAAGGGACAATTCACACGGATTGTAGAAACCGCGGGCAACACATCTCTAGCTCTAGCACCGAAGAGGCAAAGCAACAAGACTGACGGCTGGATTCTATCCACAGATAGTTAATGCTGTCAATAATGGCCTAACAGTCCCGTTGAAGGATGCTGTCCACACATGACAATATCTCATGATCGGTGGGGCGGCTGCTTGGACAGAATTTTGCGAGTTTGTTGTAATTCCTGACTTGGGTGTTTCGTTTAATGGCGGTATACGGCAGTTAGCTTTCAAACGGCGTAGCGAATGTTTGCCTATGGATTATACTGAAAATTAAAACGTGCCTTGAGTGGGAACGCGCTGTTGGCTATCGTTGGATGACAGCCTTAACAATATTCAGTTAGGGTGCTGATACTCTACCTGAGCAAGTAGTATAACCCTAGTGCCACACTATGATCTGGAATATCAGTTTGCAGAATGAATTTATTGCCATCAATCCGGAATTTTTTTTCTATCTTTTTCAAAAATAGTCGACTATATAGTATACAAAAAATGACAATCTTATTGTTTTGAGCGCGGATAACGCTCCATTTTGGGAATATTATTTTGAGGTAAATTTAGAAATGAGAGAAATAGGAGGAACCCGAAATATTAGCGGTCCCTTTCAGCACGCGCCAGATAGCGATTCCGAATGCCTAAAACCAATCGCCGAGATGATATGCCCTGTTTTCGATCACCAATGGCTGAATGACGATTATAAACACCTGGTTGTCGAGGCGCCGGTTCGCGCTCTGGCGGCTCAACCGGGGCAGTTTTTTCATTTGCTGTGTCGGGAAAGCGATGACGTCGCCCCCTATCTGCGCCGCCCGATGAGCGTATACCGGATTGACCGGGATCAGGGCCGCATCGAATTCCTTTACAAAGTGGTGGGTGAGGGCACGCGGATATTGGCGGAGTTGAAGCCCGGCGATGGGCTCAATGCTGTCGGGCCGCTGGGACGGGGATTCGATCTCTCGTCTAAACCGGAACATATCCTGCTGTTAGCCCGCGGGGTCGGATTAGCGACCCTGGCGCCACTCGCCGAGGCGGCTCGGGAACGCGGGATTGGCGTTGACGCCATCCTCAGCGCCCGCTCTTCAGATGTCCTGATGTCGGTCGACTATCTCCGTCAGTCGAGCGCGATCGTTACGACGGTAACCGATGACCCCGACGATACCCATGGCGACAGCGGTGTTGATAAAGTTGAAGAAATGGTGCGGCATATTGCGAAGGAAAAGGGCACCGGGCTATTCGCCACCTGTGGCTCCAATCGGCTGCTCCAGATGCTTCGAAAAGTCGGGGTCGAACTCGGTATTTCGGGGCAGGTGGCGTTAGAGCAACAAATGGGATGTGGCCTGGGTATGTGTTATTGTTGCGTCCGACCATTTCAAAACACAGTCGGAGAAATTGATTATCGGCGGGTTTGTATTGACGGTCCCGTGTTTGATCTTCAGGAGACGGTTTCATGGTAGATTTAAGCGTCGATATCGGAGCCCTGAAGTTGGCCAATCCGATCATGCCCGGCTCCGGCACCTTTGCCGAGGGTATGGAACAGGTCGTCGATCTCAATTGTATCGGCGCCTTTGTCGCCAAGACCATCACCCCGGAAATCAGGGAAGGTAATCCCCAACCTCGAGTGACCGAATTAAAGAACGGTATGATCGGCTCTATCGGTATCCCATCCAAGGGGCCGGAGCATTTTATTCGAGAAATCGTGCCATTTTACAATCGTTTTACACCGCCATTCGTCGCCAGTGTTTCGGCGAGTTCGGCTGAGGAATTTGGTGAATTATGCGCCCAAATTAGCGTCGAGGGGGTTGACGTCATCGAGGCCAATATCTCATGCCCAAACCTAAAACGTGACGGCGAGGCTTTTGGTATGCGGTGCGCCGATACAACTGATGTCTTAGAGGAGATCAAGAAACGCACCGATTTGCCTGTCTGGGCCAAGTTAACCCCCAATGTGGGTAATATTGGCGAGATTGCCCAGGCGGCTGAAGACGCCGGGGCTGATGCTTTGGTCGTCGCCAATGCGCTTTTAGCCATGGCCATAGACACCGAAACATTCCGGCCTAAGCTTGGAAATGTCATGGGTGGCATCACCGGCCCGGTAGTTAAGCCGATCATTTTGCGCATGGCTTATCAATGCGCCAAGGCGGTGGATATTCCGGTTATCGGATGTGGGGGTGTCGCCACCGTCGCCGATGTTGCAGAATACATGCTGGCTGGATGTACGGCGGTTCAGGTGGGAACGGCAAGCTTTGTTCATCCAACGGCGATGATCAATATTATCGATGGCCTGGCCGATTATTTGGAAGGCCAGGGTTTAAATTCGGTGACGAATTTGATTGGCGCCATGGTTGAACCTGGAAATAATGCGGAAGGCGTTGTGGAAGCGCCTTCTATTCGAACCGTTGGGGGAGGAAATGAAGGCGGCGGCGTTTAAATATCTGCGCGCAGAAAATTTGGATAATGCTTTTGATGCGTTCGCCGAATATGGCGATGAGGCGCTTATCCTGGCGGGAGGGCAAAGCCTTATGCCGACCATTAATTTGCGTTTGGCGCAGCCGGCGGTGCTGGTCGATATTAATCATATTTCCGGCCTGAGTGGGATCGAGCAGTCTGGTGAGAAAATTCAAATTGGCGCCACAACCCGCCATTTCGAATTGGCCAATAGTGAATTAGTCGCCTCCAAACTACCGCTTATCGCTTCAGCCATAAAACATGTCGCCCATCGGGGTGTACGTAACCGGGGAACATTTGGCGGTAGCCTGGTTCATGCCGACCCAGCAGCTGAAATGCCGGCCTGCGCAGTGGCCCTTGGCGCGACTTTGGTTTTGGAATCCAGGGCTGGAGAGCGGCGGATTAGCGCATCTGACTTTTTTCTCGGTGTGATGTCCACAGACCGACGGCCGGATGAAATTCTCACCTCTATTGAATTGTCGGCGGATGGGCCGGGCGATGTCTGGGCATTCCGTGAATTAAGTCGCCGCCATGGTGATTTTGCCATGGTCGGCGTTACCGCTAAGGCTAGGCGAGCATCTGAGAGACTCGAAGATTTACGTCTGGTGGTATTTGGCTGTGAGGAATGTCCACAAATTTCAGCGGTAGCGGCCTCCCTGGCGGCTTCGGGGCAAGAGCCGGTGGCAATTGCCCAGGCAGTGGCCGAGGAATTAAATCCCATGACCGATCTAACGGGCGACGCTGAAACGAAACGATTTCAGGCGCGGAGCTTGATTGAGCAGAGTCTGGGTGATCTGTTAGAGGGACGGGCTGATGGTTGAAACTGTATCTATTAGGCTGACCGTCAATGGCGCGGAAGTCAGTAAAGAAGTTGAGCCGCGCCAACACCTGACTGATTTTCTCCGTAACGAACTGGGTCTGACCGGGAGCCATATCGGTTGCGAACATGGCGTCTGCGGCGCCTGTTCCGTGCGGGTGGATGGCCGGGTTGTTCGTGGCTGTCTGATGTTGGCGACCCAAGCTGACGGCGCGGCGGTCGAGACCATCGAGGGGATTGTCGAATCCAGCGAGGCCGCCGATCTGGCGGAGGCTTTTATCGGACGTAACGCCCTCCAATGCGGATTTTGCACGCCGGGTATGATGCTGACCGCCGCCGAGTTGTTGGCTGAAGGAAAGCCTCTTGATCGGGCGGGTATACGCCAGGAACTGTCTGGCAACATATGTCGTTGCACCGGTTATCAGGCTATTGTGGACGCTGTTGAATCCGTTCTCGTAAAAAAAACTGGGGAGGTGTGAGGGGATGAAGGATTCAAACCGAATTATCGGTGCCTCGCTTCCTCGCCCCGATGCTAGGCGGCTTGCCGCAGGTCGGGGAACATTTACCGACGATATTATATTGCCGCGAATGGTCCATATGGCTTTGGTGCGTTCGCCCTACGCCCATGCCATGATCAAGTCTATCGATACCAGGAAAGCGACCAAAGCAGAGGGTGTGGTGCGAGTGATTACGGGAGAGGATCTGGCGGATATTTGTTCACCCTTTATTGCCGGTATCGAATTTTTACCCAATATGATTTCCCCGCCGCAATACGCCCTGGCGCCAACGGAGGCGGCTTGGCAGGGAGAGGCGGTCTGCGCAATTCTGGCCGAAAGCCGAGCTTTGGCCGAGGACGCCGCCCAATTGGTGCTGGTCGAATGGGAGGAACTGCCGGCCGTCGTGGACCCGGTTGCCGCTCTGAAACCGGACTCGCCCCTGGTTCATAGCGGTCTTGAATCCAACCTCGTCATGACCTTGCCCCGCGCCGAAGGCGATACAGAAGCCGCTTTTGCCGAAGCGGCGGTCGTGGTCGAACACAGTTTTGAATTTGGCCGTCAATCGGGCCTCGCTTTGGAAACCCGCTCGGTAATCGCTGATTTCGAACCAGCCGGTCGGCGGCTCACCGTCTATCAATCCCACCAAACTCCTTATCAGATGCAGGACGTTTATGCGCGCCATTTGGGATTGGACGAGCATCAGGTGAGAGTCATCGTCAAAGATGTGGGCGGTGCTTTTGGCCTCAAGCTTCACGCCTATCCCGATGAAATGGCTGCTGTCGCCGCCAGTGTGCTTCTCGGGCGTCCGGTTAAATATATCGCTGATCGCCAAGAATCTTTCGCCTCGGATATCCATGCCCGGGAAATGACAGCAGCCGGGCGGTTGGCGGTAAACGGGGAAGGAAACATCCTGGGCGTTGAGGTGGATGTGCTGTCGGCTGTTGGTGCTTATTCGGTCTATCCCCGTACGAGTGTCGGCGAAGGAATTCAGGCGGTGCAGTTTACCGGCGCACCGTATCGTCTGCCGGCTTTCAAAGGCCGGGTCCGGGTGGTTTACCAGAACAAGACGCCAACTGGCGCCTATCGGGCCGTCGGCCAGCCTATCGGTTGCGTTGTCATCGAACAGCTTTTGGATTTGGCGGCGGCTGAACTGAATCTCGATCAAGCGGAAATCAGGCGGCGTAATAATCTCGGCCCGGCTGATTTGCCCTTGAAGGCGGCCGGTGGTTTGGAAATAGAGGATGTCTCCCTCGACGCCTGCCTCACCGCTTTGTTGAACAAAATGGACTATGAGAAATTGCGCCGCGATCAGGACGAAGCGCGGCGGCAAGGTCTTTGTCGTGGGATCGGTCTGGCGACCTTCGTGGAACAAACTGCAGTAGGCGCCGGACTCTATGGTCCCGCTGGAGCCCGGATCAGTGCTCAGGAAGGCTGTTCTTTGCGGCTTGAACCTTCCGGACTGGTTCGGTGCGCCACCAGCGCTACCGATCAAGGGCAAGGGACGTTAACAGGTATCCAGCAAGTGGTCGCCGAAACCCTTGGCGTTAAATTCGACGCCGTAACGACCGAAGACGGCGACGGCGGCTCAACGCCATATGGGGGCGGCTCTTGGGCGTCGCGAGGATTATCCGTCGGCGGTGAAGCCGCCCGGCTGGCCGCCATTGATTTGCGCCGTAAGATATTAGGGGCGGCGGCGGCAATATCTCAGGAAACGCCTGATAATCTGACCCTGTCGGGAGGGGAGATATTCAGCGACGGCAAAAGCTTGATGGCGCTGTCCGAATTGGCGCGGATTGTGCATTTTCGCCAAGATACATTGCCGTCTGATGTGGATTGTGAAATGAACGTTACCCGCCATTTTCTGCCCCGCAAATTCCCCTATTTCATGGCGAATGGCATTCAAGCGAGCTATCTGGAAGTGGATCTGGGCACCGGCGCTATCAAGTTGCTCGATCATTGGGTGGTTGAAGATTGCGGTTTGGTGGTCAATCCCTTGCTGGTCGATGAGCAATTGCGTGGCGGTATCGTTCAAGGGCTGGGAGCAGTTTTGTATGAACATTGCCTATATGACAGCAGCGGGCAAATTCTAACTGCATCGCTGGCCGATTATGCTGTGCCGTTGGCTTCTGAAATGCCCGATATTCATGTTGTCCATGTGGAGAATCCGACTTCCGGAACAGGACTTGGCGCCAAAGGAGCGGGAGAAGCTGGCACTTTGGGTGCGCCGGCGGCGGTTTGGTGCGCTGTAAATGACGCCCTGCGACCGTTGGGGGCGCAGGTTTGGAAACAGCCATTCACGGCGGCCCATATTATTGAAGCTCTTCGTTCCGCAAATTGCCCGCAAGAGGCAAGTGAGCTATTTGAGAATTAGATTGTTGAATGTTTGAAATATACAAAGGAGATTGAAATGGTATAGGGTGAATGAAAGTTACGTATTTGACGTTCATTACAATATTATGTAAGAGAGAATTTAGGTATATTTTGACAGGAGAGAGTAATGAAATTGAAAACACTCACCTTCATGGGGATGGCTCTAGGGTTTATGGCGGTTGCCGCCGAAACCAGCTACGCGGCGGAAGTCAAATTGAAAGCCGCCAGCTTTTTACCCTCACGGACAGTTTTTGCTAAATATTTCAAGGACTGGGTTAATCACACAAACAAACAATGCGCCGGCATGTTCAAGATTAGCGTGGTCGGCCCGGCCGCCATTAAAACGCTGGAACAGTGGAACGCTTTGAAAAATGGCGTTATCGATCTACATTACGGTCCGCCAAATTATTATAAGGGCGTTATGGTCGAAGGCGATGTGACGATCCTGGCTAAAAATGAATCGGCCGATCAGCGCAAGAACGGCGCCTGGGCGATGATTAACGATCTGCACAAAAAGAAAATGAACGCCATTTATCTGACGAACATTCTCAATGGCGTTAATTTTTATCTCTATACCAGCAAGCCAGCCGTCAATAATCGTTTCGAAGGTTTCCGTATTCGTTCTGTGCCTATTTACGACGAATTCTTTAAACATCTCGGCGGCCAGCCCGTCCGCATGTCGCCGGGCGCGCTCTATACGGCTTTGGAGCGTAAAGCCGTTGACGGTTACGGTTGGCCGCTTTGGGGCATTAAGGATTTTGGTTGGCATAAGCACACCAAATACCGCTACGGCCCTGGATTCTTTAGCGCCAATGTAAACATCATCGCTAACCAGGACAAATATAATGGCATGTCTAGTGAAGCGCGCAAATGTATGATGGATCAGGCGATCTGGTTGGAAGGTCAGTGGCCGTCTTGGCGCGCTGCGGAAGCCGCCAAACAGACCAAACCTCAGGACGACGCCGGCATCAAATATGTTGATATGGGCGCTGGTTTCTCCCAGAAGGCGGAAGAGCTGTATTGGGCCCAATTGTCAAAAGACGCTCCGGCCTTTATTAAGAAGATCAGGCCGTTGCTGTCCAAATAGGCTGTATTAGGAAATGGGACGCGCCAGTGGTGGTCCCATAATTTGTTTTGATTTCTGAAATTTCTACTTCAAAAAACCAAGGTGGTATCCTTAACCTCGTCATTAATATTTGTGCGGTGATGGCGGCTATTCTTGTCTGCGCTCTGGTTATCATAATTGTCGCCGATATTGTGTCGCGCAATTTCCGGCTGTTTCCCATGCCCTGGTCTTTGGACGTCGCGGAGTATTCGCTCTATTTCATCACCTTTTTGGGGGCTCCCTGGGTATTGCGTGAGGAAGGGCATATCGCTGTGGATATTCTTGTGGCCAGACTAAGCCTCGCCAATCAGTTAAAAATGGCGCGGATTGCTCATATAATCGCCGCCCTGGTCTGTCTGATACTTTTTGTCACTTCGATGGGCGTCTGGTGGCGGTCATTCGCCAACGGTACGATGATTCACGAAACCTTCGTCTTTCCAGAATGGTGGATGCTGCTTCTCGCTCCGCCTGTTTTCTTAATATTAATGATTATGTTTGTTCGCTTGGTTATTGCCCCTCCTGCAACCCATGACCAACAATCGATTGGGTTTTAGTTCTCATGGAATGGTATTGGGTTCTCTTACTGCTCATTGGCGGCTTGGTTGTTTTCATGTTGCTCGGCATGCCGGTGGTCTTCGCTTTTTTCGCCATTAATATCATCGGCGCCTTTATTTTCATGGGTGGCGAGAAAGGCCTGTTCCAATTGATGCGCAACGCGATAGATTCGGTGCAGAGTTTTGCATTGCTGCCCATACCGTTGTTTATCTTTATGGGCGAGATCATGTTCCACTCGGGCGTTGCAGCGCGGGCGATTGACGCCATCGACAAGCTGATCGCCAAAGTTCCGGGGCGATTGTCCTTGGTTGCCGTTGTCGGCGGTACGATCTTTTCTTCGCTGTCGGGTTCGACCATCGCCAACACGGCGATGCTGGGCAGCACCTTGCTGCCGGAAATGTACAAGCGCGGCTATAAGCCGCAAATTTCAATCGGCCCGATTGTCGCGGTGGG
Source organism: Gammaproteobacteria bacterium (assembly GCA_002726655.1). Taxonomy (GTDB): domain Bacteria; phylum Pseudomonadota; class Gammaproteobacteria; order Pseudomonadales; family Azotimanducaceae. The sequence goes on along the minus strand of PBRP01000005.1, from coordinate 6,761 downwards.
CGGCATCGCCATGTTGATTCCACCTTCGGCGCTGGCCGTATTGTTGGGCAGCATCGCTCGTATTCCCATCGGCGATCTATTGGTTGCTTCGATCATTCCAGCGTTGATTTTGGCCTTTTTGTTCTTCGCCTATATTATTATACGCTGCACGCTCGATCCCTCCATTGCGCCACCTTACGACGTGTCTGATTTGACCTGGAGCGAGCGATTAAAGCCTCTGGTTATTTACGTCCTGCCATTGATGAGCATTTTTATCGTTGTCGTCGGTAGCATCGTTGCCGGGATTGCCACACCGACAGAATCAGCGGCCCTTGGCACCGTTGCTTCGCTGATTGCCGTTGCGGCTTATGGCATGTTTAGCCGCGAGGTCTTTATGATCTCGGTAAAGCAAACTCTGCGCTTCACGGTGATGACCTTGTTCATAATATGCGGTTCAATCACGTTTTCCCAAATCTTAGCCTTCTCCCAAGCCTCTGAAGGTCTCGTCGGATTGTTGGAGGCCGCCGAGTTGGCGCCGTTGACTGTCATCTTGGTGATGATGGTGATCTTGCTGTTCCTGGGTTGCTTTATGGATCAAGTCAGTATGATGATGATCACCATGCCGATCTTTATGCTAATCGTCGAGGCGACGGATTTTGGCGTTGGCGACTTGCAACAAACCCAAGTTTGGTTTGGTGTGTTGGCGCTGATGATGTTGGAAATCAGTCTGGCCACGCCGCCTTTTGGGCTCTTGCTTTTTGTCGCCAAGGGCGTCGCCCCGGCAGGCACAAAAATGAGTGAGGTCATCACCTCGGTTTTGCCATTCATCCTTATGGCTATGGCCGTCGCGGCGCTCCTCGTATTTGTGCCTTCAATTACACTTATCATCCCCAACTTTATTGCGCATTGAAGTATTCAAATTAATCGCAGGTTATTATAAATCAAAAATTTATTTTGAAGATAAATATCGAATGTTTATATTTAACTAAAATAGTCGACTAAACGGTCGACAAATTATTCTGCAATGGATATATGTATTCTGTTTGTTATTGAAATTGGATGGTATGGATAATGCCAGAATTATGGAGTGTAACAATTTGACTAATAGATCCTTACGGGCCGCAGTTGATGTTGGCGGCACCTTCACGGATGTCACGCTAAGCAATCCCGAAACCGGCGAGTTGGTTTCGGTTAAAACGCTGACCACGCCCAATGATCGGGCGGAAGGTGTGTTAACTGGCATCGCCGAGGTGTTGCAGGCGGCTGGCGAAACCGAAGACCGGATCCGGGAAGTCGTTCATGGCTCGACCACCGGCACCAATGCGTTGATTGAACGAAAAGGCGCCCGTGTCGGATTGCTGACGACCGCCGGCTTTCGCGATGTGTTGGAGATCGGACGGATTCAACGCCCCATGTCTGGGCTGTATGACGTAAATGTTGATCGACCCTTGCCACTCGTTCCCCGTTATTTATGTTTGGAAGCGATGGAACGGATGACGGCCGACGGGACGGTGTTAAAGCCTCTTGAAGAGAAAACCGTTCGCGCTGCCGCAGAGAAATTTTCCGCCGAGGGTGTTGAAGCTGTTGCCGTGGCTTTTTTGTTCAGCTACCTGAATCCTCTTCACGAACGCCGCGCCAGTGAAATATTGGCTGAAATATTGGGTGATATTCCCGTCACATTGTCTTCCGGTGTCGCCCCGGAATACCGCGAATACGAGCGCACTTCCACCGCCGTTATGAACGCCTATCTGACGCCGATCATGAACGCCTATTTGGATGATCTGGCGCCCCGTTTGGAGAAATTGCTCGGCGACGCCAGGCTTTCTATTATTCAGGCGAATGGCGGCTCAACGTCGGTAGATGTCGCTCGCGACAAAGCCATTACCACGGTCAATTCCGGTCCCGCCGGAGGCGTTGTCGCGGCGGCTTTTTACGGGCGGCGTCATAACCGGGACAAAATTGTTTCGGTCGATATGGGCGGCACATCTTTCGATATCGGTTTGATCGAGAACGGTGAAAGTCAGGTGACGACTGAGGGTGATTTTCAGGGATTGCCGGTCAAAATACCGATCATAGATTTGCATATCATTGGCGCCGGTGGTGGCTCGATTGCGTGGCGCGACACCGGTGGTGCTCCCAATGTGGGGCCATTTTCGGCCAGCTCAGATCCTGGACCGGCTTGTTATGGCCGGGGCGGCGATCAGCCTACGGTCACCGATGCGAATCTGGTTTTAGGCCGTCTAAATCCGGATTATTTCAATGCTGGAAATATGTCTTTGACTGCTGAGGCATCGCGCGCGGTTATTGGTGAATTTGCCGAAAGCCTTGGTGTTGGTGTTGAAGAAGCTGCAATGGGTATCATCAAAGTGGTGAATGCCAATATGATCAAGGGTATTGCGACGATCACCATTCAACGCGGTATTGATGTCCGGGATTTTTCCTTATTTTCCTTTGGCGGGGCCGGGGGCATTCACGCCGCTGATTTGGCGAAAGAATTGAATATGACCGAAGCAATTGTACCGCCGCTTGCCGGTACTTTTTCAGCCGTCGGGCTCTTGGTGACCGAAAGCCGGCAGGATTATGTTCGCGCTCTGGGCAATGTCACCACCGAGAGCGCCGACCCCACCGCACTGGATTTGATCTACCGGGAACTGGAAGTAGAGGGCGTCAAGGATTTAGTGGCTCAGGGATTTGACCGGGAGGCCATCGAATTAATCAGATATGCCGATTTAAAAGTAAAAGGACAGACGTACGAATTGAGTTTGCCTTTACCCATGAGCAGCCCGTTTGATCAAAAAGGACTGGCATCGCTCGTCGAAGCGTTCGGTAATCTTTATCGGTCGCGCTATGCTTTTTTCTTTGAAGGTGAACCCATAGAGATTGTAAATCTAAGGCTGGCGGCATTGGGTCACAATGTGCCGGTTCATTTGCCTGAAGGAGAAAAAATGGGCACTGACCCGAATACCGTTCAAAAAGGCTCTCGCGACGTCTATTTCGAAGCGGTCGGATTTACCGATACCGCACTTTATGACCGAGGCAATTTGGGTGTCGGTATGACGATTGCCGGCCCGGCGATTATCGAAGAAGACACCTCTTCGACCTTGATACCGCCAGACGCAACAGCCGAAGTCACATCCGATCTAGGCCTTATAATTCGATTTGACGGGAGTGAGGGTTCACCATGACAGACCTGATCACCATGCAGGTAATGCGCTACGCCCTTGAGCAAATTGCCGATGAGATGGGCTATACTCTGGTGCGCACCGGTCGCTCCACCATTATCACCGAAATTAAAGATATTTCCTGCGTTATTACCGACGTCAAGGGTCAGACCGTCGCCCAAGCCCATCATACACCCAGCCTGCTGGCCGGATTCGAGATCACCATGAAAGAGTTGGTGGCTAAATACAAAATTCAAAATTTAGAACCGGGTGACGTCATTATTACCAATGACCCCTACAAGGGTGGTCAGCACATTATGGATTTGTACGCCATTGCACCGGCCTTTTATGAGGGCGAGTTGGTCGGCTTCGTCGGTAATATTACCCATCATTCTGATTTGGGCGGTGTCGCGGCCGGTGGCGTTGCCGGCGGTATTCGGGAAATTTATCTCGAAGGATTGCGCTTGCCTATGGTGAAATTGGTCAAAGCAGGCGTCGAAGACCAGGAAATAATTGAAATTATCAGCAATCAAATTCGCATGCCGGAGAAGACTTTTGGCGATATCCGCGCCCAGATAAGTTCCCTGATGGTTGGTACGGATCGGATGAATCAACTCTTTACCAAATACGGCAAGGAATTGGTTCAGCGGTCCTGTGAGGAATTGCTCAACTATTCCGAACGTCGGATGCGCGCCGGATTGGAAAAACTCGCCGACGGTGTTTATGAGGCCATCGATTATATCGATGACGACGGTGTTAGCGATGACCCCATCAAAGTCTCGGTAAATATTACGATAGAAGGCGACGGGGTCACGGTCGACTTAACTGGTTCTGATCCACAAGCCGAGGGCAATACCAACTCCACGCTGGCCAACACTCACGCTGCTATTTATTACGTGCTGATTGCTGTCGTCGATCCCCATATGCCGCCGAATTCAGGCTGTTACCGACCCATTGAAGTCGTCACCAATCCTGGATCGATTGTGGACCCGGTACTTCCCGGCGCTGTTGCGGCGCGAACCAACTGTTCACAAAAAATTGTCGAAGCGATGTACCGGGCGTTCGCACCATTAACGCCCGACCGGGTTACCGCGGGTTCGCATGGCCAAATAACCACATGCGGCTTTGGTGGTGTTAATCCCGTCGACGGCGAACGATTTATCTACACCGAAATTCAAGTTGGCGGAAATGGCGCTCGGCCAACCAAGGATGGCGCAGATGGCCAAGACGGCCATCTTCCCCGCTTCATGAACACGCCGGTTGAGGCGGTCGAAACCCGCTTTCCGGTTCGCGTCGAGCGTTACGAATTTATCCCTGATTCCGGGGGTGCCGGCACCTACCGTGGCAGCTTGGCGATGGTGCGCGACATCCGAATGCTGGCGGACAATGTCAGCTTTGCCCGTTATGCCGACCGCCATACCCATGCGCCTTTTGGTCTCTTTGGCGGCAAAGAGGGATCCAAAGGTTTGTTCCTCCTTAATCCCGGGGCTGAGAACGAAAAGCGTCTCAAGTCAAAGGGCTTGGATACCTTAAGCCAGGGTGATTTGATCAGTTTGCGAATGCCGGGCGCCGGCGGCTATGGTGATCCGCTGGTGCGCGATTTGGACCTTATTGATCGAGATCTTAAAGATGGGAAAATTTCGCCGGAATGCACCGAGTCTGATTATCAGGTGGTGCTTGATCGATCAGGCCAGTCGGTAGATCATGCGCGCACGCATAAAAAAAGAATAGATGGGTAATTCAGGTATGCGTCGGCAAAGACGAAAAATCGGAATTTTAGTACCCTCCTCCAACACAACAGTGGAGTACGATTTTCAACGCGCCTTACCGGACTATGTTTCACTTCATGCCGCCCGGATGTGGTTGGTTGGCAGTAACGAAGACGTGCTTGAACGGATGGATGAAGATTTGGATGACGGTGTCGATCATCTGGCGTCGGCGGCGGTAGATCTAATTGTCTACGCCTGCACGGGCGGTAGCCTCAAGGGCGGGCCAGGATATGATCAGGCCGTACAGGCACGTATCGAAAAACGCGCCGACGGCATTCCAGCGATCTCTGCATCAAGCGCGGTATTAAGCGCAATAAAGGAACTTGGCCTGAAAAAATTGACTGTTGTTACGCCTTATCCGAAAGAAATGACCGATACGGTAGGACGATATATGGAGGGATGTGGCTTCAAGGTGCTTAACCTTGCTGGACGCAATCACCAGTCTAATCTAGCCATCGCCGAAGATTATTCTGAGAATATAATTGATTTTGCAATGGCTCAATTACATCCGGATTCGGATGGGTTGTTTTTTTCCTGTACCAATTGGCAGACTGCCGATCTAGCCGGTATCATTGAAGATAAGATCGGCGTGCCGGTCATTACCTCAAATCAAGCGACCATCTGGGCGACGTTAAAGGCAATTAGGTGCGAAAAAACTGTCCCCGGTTTCGGTAGATTGCTGGCGTTTCGGCCGCAAGACCATTCTGCTAAAGTTGGTTGATTGCCGTCTTCAGATGCGCGATTACCCACTGCATGTGCTTGCGATAGATACGCTCGGCGACATCGCCTTTACCTTCTAAAATCGCCGCCGTAATTTTTTGAAATGCATCAACATGCCGGCGCCAATGAGCGCCCGGAAATATTCCTGATATGTGACGATAAAAATGACCGAAATTTGACCGGTTGACCATTTCGGTAATGTAATTATTACCCGATATTTCTGATAAAACGAGATGCAGATTTGAGACCGAGGCAAAAAAATCAGCGCTGTTTTTCGTTTTTTCTGATTCGATAATTGGCTTTAGCGCCTGCTTGACGAGCGCCTTGTTGCCTTTTAAATGCATGTAGTCGGCAGCCAATCGCACATTGACGCCGCCGACCGCCGCCCAAACTTCCGAAAAGTCGATCAGTTCATCCATCGATAGGCTGCGAATGCGGGCGCTGCGGTTTTGCAGGAGTTCAATGACGCCTTCGCCGACAAGAACGTGAATCGCCTCTCGAACCGGCGCTTTACTCAATTTCAATTCTTCCATCAAGTCACCGGCGATCAAATACTGACCCGGGATATAACGGCCTTCTTTTATCCGCGATAAAATCGTCGCAATGACTATTTGAACCGCTGTTGGTTTTCTTTTCTCAAATTCATTTTTCATCTTCAAATATCTCTGAACTTTGCAGGGCAAATTAAATTATTCTAATGGGTGCAATTGACCAACCCTTATATCGATTCAGATATTAAACCTGCAAAAAAATACCGCAATATTCTCTCAACTTTCTGAACCGATATTTAATCAGAATTAGGAATCGCAATTGTGCCTTTGTTTAGGCACTGTCAGACGAATGAGAACCAGTCTCTGTGTAGCATAAATACCGGGAGTTTATGCAGCACAAAGCTGCTGCCACTCGGCAAGTGCAGCGTTACGATGAGCCAGAAACTCTCTCTTATCAAATACTACAATTTAGTGCCATAAGCGCTGACGGGGGACAAACGTGACAATACCGTTAGTTCGCGGGGTTCTTGGAAACATCCCACTCGACGAAAAGTTTCTGGATTCCCCTGAACGCCAGCGTAGCTGTGCGCCGGGCCCTTCAACCTGGTAATCGCCCATTGATTTCGGGGGAGTCAGGGGCA
>PBRP01000148.1 GCA_002726655.1 Gammaproteobacteria bacterium | reverse complement strand
GCGCTTCGTCGTTCTCGTTTCACCTAATGCCTCAGAAAAAGAGGACAGGTTACGTTGACGCAGTCTCGGTTGGTAGAATGGGGATTCGTCGGCGCTTACGGTAAAAAGTCAGGTGCCTCGGGATCACAGTTAATAAATATCAGGCCCTCGTACTGAATCAACCGCATCCGTTTAAGCCCATAGTCGTGCGGGTTAAACCCTGCCTTGCGTTTCATATGCCGGGCAGCCCGCAGCGTACCATCCAGGTTGAAGGCCCACCCATGATATGGACAGACATAGAACTTCTTGTGACCACTGGACTCTGCACACACTCTAGCGCCGCGATGGCGGCATATATTCATGAGGGCATGAATATCCCCCTGAGCATCTCGACTGATAATGATCGAGTCCTCACCAATCTCATAGAGGAAAAAATCGCCCTCACTTGGGATCTGACTCGAATGTCCTGCATAGAGCCAGCTTTTGAAAAATAGACGATCCAGTTCCCGTTCATAGGTCAAATGGGATCGATAAAAGTAAGATGCCATGGCGATGCCAGGTTTCTCCAATTGGGACACCACATTTAAATCGAGCTTGGCGGGGCAATCTTCGATATCTGTCGCTATGAACTTCACCGTAACCTCCAGGGGCAGCGCACTTCATTGCCGATATTGGCAATGGTCTCAAGTCTAGATGATTTCGCGTTATGCGACAGCCATGTTTTTCCAGGCCGACAAACGCATCGAGTGGACTTGATTAGATATGACTGACTTCATCTGTTTGATACCATCTAACAGACTCTTATGCTGTTCATATTTGGATCGAAAACATATTTGAGTGCGCCATGCGACTGACTCATGAAGCGTCAAAGACAACGGAGGATTGAGATGGGAGATTTGTTTGCCGGACGGGCCGCGATAGTAACAGGCGCATCAAGTGGCATTGGGCGCTTGATTGCGATTGAACTTGCAAAGGCAGGAATGGAGACCTGGCTGGTGGGTCGATCAGAGACCGAACTTGACGCAACCGCTATATTGATCGAAGAAAGTGACGGGCCTAAAGCCCACTGTGCACCCATGGAACTTTCCCAGCGAGGAGTTTTAGCTGATTTGGTCGCAGAAGTTGGGACGACCCATCCTTATTTATTCGCCCTCATCAACAATGCAGCGGTTATGTATCCTGAACCATTGGTCGAATCTGACATCGATAGAATGTACGCTTTGATGGCCATCAATCTGCTGACACCCATGGAAAGCTGTCGTGCAGCGGTACAGCAGATGCGTAAACACGGTAATCCGGGACATCTCATTAATATCAGTTCACTGGCAGGCCAACATGATGCCTATGGTGCCTACAGTGTTTCCAAGGCGGGCATCGACCGTTTAGGCCAGGTTCTTCGCAGGGAGCTTGAAAGAGATGACATTCGGGCAACAAACATCATTCCGGGTGGCTTCACCACCAATCTGGGCAGAGGCTTACTGCCCGAAACCCAGGAGCAGATGGCAGAGGCTGTCGGGAAACTGGGGATCAATCCAGCGGGGCCCGATGCAGCGAAGCTCATGGGCGACCCCCAGGAGGTGGCCAATGTTGTTCGTTATGTCCTGGAACGCCCGATAGCGCTGAATCTTTCAGAAATTACGATACGACCAGCGGTAAGTTTGAATATTGACTAAGGTGACCCCCGAAAACAGTCAGGCAAACGGGCTTTTTGCGTAACTGGCGCCAAGTCGCACTTCGGATTATCCTACTAGAATGATGAAATTCAGCCTTACCCTACCCCGTTTCTACGATCAATCCGACCCAGTACCACTGAGACACTCCTATGAATACGCCCAGCTGGTCGAAAGCCTTGGCTATCACACGGGATATGTCGGCCATCACTCATTCACCCCCGAAACCGGAGACCCATCTGCTCCCTTTACTTTTCTCGCTGCTATCGCGGCTCGGACTGAAAAGATTCGCCTCGGAACCAGCATTTACCTTGGCGCACTGCACCACCCGATCAGCATCTGTGAGCAAGCCTCGACCCTTGATCAGGTCTCTGGTGGTCGTTGCGTACTAGGTCTTGCGGTCGGCTACCGACTCTACGAATTCGAGGGTTTCGGTCTGGCTTACGAACAACGGGGCAGCAGGCTCGACGAAATCATCGAAGTATTGCGTAACGCATGGGGCACCGGCCGATACCAGCATTCAGGGAAGCACTTCAGTATTCCGGATCTGCCAGTATTTCCTTTAGCAGTTCAGAAGCCCCGTCCACCGATCCTGATCGGCGGCACATCCAGGGCCGCCATTCGGCGTGCCGCAAGGCTCGGTGATGGTTGGCTAACCCTGCCCATGGAAACCATGTCAGTCGTCGCGGAGCTGGCCGACTACTATCGCAGTGAGTGCGCCCTGGCGGGCACGAAACCTTATATATGCCTGATGAGGGAAGCCTGGGTGGCACCGACCAAAAAGCTGGTTGAAGACAACTGGCTTGAACATGCACTCAAGTTTCATCGTTATTACTGGGAAGCTGGTACAAAGGGAGATGAAAACGACCCTGTACTGCAACGGGTCGCAGCAGGAGAAAAGGTCAGCCAGGAGGAATTGGCACTGGACCGCTGTATTGCCGGAACACCTGGCTTTTGCATAGAGCAGATTAATCGGTGGCATGATACCGTGGGTTTTGATGAGCTTGAATTGATGTTCCTCGGAGGCGGGGACAGTCGTGAACAGGGTTTGCTCGAGGATACAGTGCGCCTCTTTGCAAACGAGGTCATTTCGGAAGCATCGAGAAACTGAGTTCGCCAGGTTTACTTAGGCGCTCTACGCCGACACCATTTTTCATCTTAGACGGGAGTATTTGATGACCATCGAATTACCCACACCGCAACAGTTAAAAGAAGTTGCCGATCAGCTTGGTCTGAACCTCGACGATGAGGACGTTGAAACGTTTCGTGGCCTCATGGGGCCGAATATTGAAGCGTTCAATCAGGTCGATGACATGCCTGATGAACTGCCACTGGTAAAGTATCCTCGTGAGCCCGGATATAGGCCCGAACCGGAGGACAATCCGCTAAACGGCTGGTATTACAAGACAAGCATCAAGGGCGCGGATGACGGCAAGCTCAGTGGCAGAAGCGTTGCGCTCAAGGATAATATCATGCTCGCCGGCGTACCCATGATGAATGGATCTGCCACGCTTGAGGGCTATGTGCCTGAGGTGGATGCAACGCTGGTAGAGCGCATTCTCGATGCCGGTGGTGAGATCGCCGGAAAATCCAGCTGCGAGTTCTTTTGCCTGTCAGGCGGCAGCCACACCAATTCTACCGGTCCCACCCATAATCCGTACCGACACGGTTTTTCGGCCGGAGGTTCATCCTCAGGAAGCGCTGCTCTCGTCAGCAGTGGTTCGGTCGACATGGCGGTCGGCGGTGATCAGGGCGGCTCAATCCGTATCCCTGCTTCCTTTTGTGGTGTTTACGGGATGAAACCGACTTATGGCCTGGTGCCTTACACGGGCGTCATGCCGCTTGAAGTCACCGTAGACCATGTTGGTCCAATGACCAACAATATCGCAGACAACGCCCTGCTACTCGAGGTAATCGCTGGCCCCGATGGTTATGATCCCCGCCAAAACTATATTGAAACCCAGGACTACACTCGAGCGCTGAACGAAGATGTGAAGGGCATAAAGATCGGCGTGGTTACAGAAGGATTCGGGCACGCGAATTCGGAGGATGATGTCGATGATTGCGTGCGTGCGGCCGCCGCGCATTTTCAATCCCTGGGAGCACGTGTTGAGGAAGTTTCAATTCCCACGCATCTCGATGCTCAGCCAGTTGCGATGCCAATCCTCACCTATGGCGTCCTGCAGACCATGTTGGCGGGTGATGGCTTTGGCGGCGGTCGGTCCGACCTTTACGTGACCAGTCTGATGCACTTTCACCGGGGCTGGCGTGCGCGTATTAATGAATTCTCCGATAATGCAAAGCTGTTTGCCCTATCCGGCAGCTATGTCACCCGGCGCTATGGCATGTATCACTATGGTAAATCAGTGAATATATCTCGCCGCCTTCGGGCCGCCTATGACGCCGTCCTGGACGAATATGATTTGTTGCTGATGCCGACCCTGCCGATCAAAGCCACCCCGTTGCCGGGACCCGATGCAAGCCGTGAAGAAAAAATAGGCCGCGCAATGGAAATGTTCGCGAACACAGTGCCCTTCGACATTACGCATCATCCGTCCATGAGCATTCCCTGTGGTTTACGCGACGGTCTGCCCATCGGCTTGATGATGATCGCCAAGCACTTCGATGAGCCCAGCATTTACCGGGCAGCCCATGCCTTCGAGCAGTCCAGGGACTGGAAATCCATGTGACAGTCAGTTGCACCGCAGGGAGCTTCGTTGGCAACAGCAGGTCAGACGACAAGGTCTGGGCTGTACCGGCGATATGGGTAGTTCGCCAATATGGTATGAGCCATGAATAGCGTACACAGTGTTTTGATTACCCTTGCCGCTATCTATGTGTTGATCACAGTCTTTGTCTATCTTATACAGGATGGTCTGCTCTTCTATCCTTCACCATCAGATGCGGAAATTGAAGCTCGCTACCGTGAATATGCCATCTCGGTTGAAACGGGAGAGGTCGTACTTCATGGATGGTTCATTCCCGCAGCGGAGCACTCCCATCCCACAATCGCATTTTACGGTGGCAACGGCCAGGAACTGTCCACCAGTATCGCGAGTATCAGAGCCCTAGGTGACTATAACTTTGTAATGATAAATTACCGGGGATATGGCAGAAGCAGCGGACGACCATCGGAGAAGGTACTGAAATCTGACGCCTTGTTCATCCTTGACGCTCTCGAGGCAGAAAAAAGAATTTCTCTTCACAACACTATCGTCTTGGGGAGAAGTCTGGGTACCGGTGTTGCAACGCATGTGGCAGCAAATCGTGAAATAAAAGGACTGATTCTCATATCCCCATTTGACAGCATCGAGGCGATCGCCGCTGATATCTATTTCTTCCTGCCAGTTCGTTGGCTGATCAAGAACCCTTTTAGATCAATTGACTATATTCCAGCGATCTCAGCATCAACTCTGGTCATTAAAGCGGAGCATGATCAGGTCGTTCCTGAAAGGTACACGGATGAACTGATCAAAGCATGGAAAAGCCCCCTTACGGTTATCAAGCTTGAAGGCACAAACCACAACTATATCGAGACGCCCAGGTATTTTGATGAGATTAACCGTTTTCTTCTCAGGCTGGGGTCGCAAAACGTACAATCACCTTCAACTCGCTGACCCTTCAACTTCCTGGATAATATCCTCTATCCATGTACAGAGTGAATCCGAATATACTGCAGGCGTTCCACGTGAACTTACCCAATGATCGCGAACTGATTGGCTTGCAAACATACTCTTCATCGCATTGTGAGTCGCCCGAAAAGTCTCCTCCTCCACGACGCCGAGTCTGTATTGAAGAATAGTGTTCTCGGCGTTCCTAAGGGCCGATGAGCGTACCAGGTTTAGGCGAAATAAGTCGATGGCCAATAAGCATTCGTTGCTTTCTTCCTTTACAAAAGCCTCGGCGTGCTCCGTCATCTCCCGCTGGACATGTCGAATTGCATCCGTTCTGGCTTGAGACACGGTTGATAAGAGCAGTTTTTGCTGATGTCTGTTTTGAATCGCAAGATATACGAGTGTCGCCAGTATGAGAAATGCTCCTATGAACTCGCCTATGGCGCCAATATCCTGAATTGTCATAGAACACCTCTCAATTTGATTGAGGTGATATTACAACACAATGGTGATGTCCGGAGATGGCCGCTTAAACCCGTTCGCTATCATGACCTGCCAATATTTGCCTTTTGGCAATCCGATGGTTAGATTTGAGCTTCAAGTTTCTGGGAATGGCTAAAGGAGCGTGCAATGCTGACTGGTAAAGACTATCGCGAATCGCTGGCTGATGGCAGGATTGTTTATTGTGACGGAGAAAGAGTCGAGGATGTTTCAACCGCTGATCGATTCAGGCGTTCGGTAGATGTCATTGCGGGCGGGTATGATCGTTATCATGACGACAATCCTGATGCCATCAGTGCATACCTGAACGCACCAAGCAGTATCGAGGAGCTACGAGACCATGCCAACCTGAAAGTCGACCCGCTGATCAGCAGCACCTACACCTCTCTCATGACCTTGTTGACTTCGGCTGACAGGATAGAAGAAATTCGCCCGGAGAGCAGCGCTGCGATCCGTAAATACGTCAGGCAAATGCAGGAAAAAGACCTGCGAATAGTCGAGTGTATAACCGATGCAAAAGGAGACAGGGCAAAGCGGCCCGGGCAGCAGGAGGACAGGGATGCCTATCTAAGAGTTGTTGAACAACGGCCGGATGGCGTGGTCATACGAGGCGCAAAACTGCACATATCCTGGGCTCCCCTAGCCCATGAGTTGATGACTATTCCTACCAAAGCCATGAAACCGGGTGAAGAGGAGTATGCCATTGCCTGCGCTGTTCCGGTGAATGCACCGGGGGTAAAAATCATCAATGTCACCGCTGATCCCCTGGCTGGTGACCTGCGCGATGCCCCCATATCTACAGACGCGCACTCGCCCATGGGATTTGTGATCTTTGATGACGTTTTTGTACCAAATGATCGTATCTTTCTCAATGGTGAGACCGAGGCCGCCGCCAGTTTTGCCCATTCACTTGGGCTCTGGGTTCGCATTAACGGGCTCAAAAACATGGCTGATGAAGCTGACGTCATGGTGGGTTTTGCCCAACTGGTCGCTGAAGCCAATGGCTTGGAACGTGTCGACCAGATTAAGGACAAGATTGCCGATATGGTCATTCACGCGACCCTTATCAGGGCAACCCTCGAAGCCGCCATGGGCAACAGCAGCATCAGCCCGGAGGGTGTGGTCGTACCAGACGAGTTGTATGCCAATACCGGGAAATTCCAGGGCGCGGCCTATCGAAACGCAATGATTCAACACATCCAGGATATAGCTGGTGGTTCGGTGGTTACCGCGCCTTCAACGAAGGATCTCGCCAACCCGGAAATTGGTGAGATTGTTCGAAAGTACATGGGTACCAAGCAATCCATTGACGGCAACTATCGAACCAGGCTTTTTCATGCGCTGCGTGATTTCACCGCCAGCGCCTACGCTGGCCACCAGGCTGTTAGTGTTATTCAGGCGGGTGGGGGGCTATTTGCCCAGCGTGTAGTCACCCGATCGCGTTATGACATGGCCACGGCCCGTCAAATGGCGCTGGACCTGGCCTGCCTGGATGATCCATGGGCCTAAATCAACGCGCGCCATAAATTGGGGGCTAGCCGGGAACCCATGCAGTACTGGCCCGGATCTCACCGGGTTCTTCTTCTTTGAGCATCTGAGCCATTCGCGCTATTCCGAACGCAGGGCTAGAGTCACTGAAAAACGCCCTCGAGTCCCCTTGGTCCAGGGGTGTTGCTGATGCCTGCTCCCAAGTTATCGCCAGTCACTGCGACACTATCTAGCCTCGGGGTCCCAGAGTTGACGATAGGTCGGATCAAAGCCTGGTTCTTGCACTAATTCGTCAGATTGTGCACGAAGATCGTCACTTGTAACGGTACCGGTTGACACACTCAGAACGACCCGACGAGCATGATAAATCTTGAAATGTGCACTCATTTCAGTCCCAACCGGTGCATTACTGGTTCAATGTTTTGGTTCCGCAGGGCGTTACTCGTCTCTAAATTTAAATGACAAGCTAACCTTGGTGCGAAATTCCACGACCTTACCATTATCAATTCTCAAGTCCTGGGCAGTAACCTCGGCAATTCTTAAATCTTCGAGGGTATTGGCTGCACAATGCATATGTTTTTATTGGAGGAATTATGAGTGTTTACAAGGTAATTGATACTACCTTTTAGCAGTACCCGCTCAAGCACCAGCTGAATATCAAACCTGGCGTACTTTGCATCGCGCACACCCAGCGCGACGTTTTCGAAATCACAGAAGAGTGCCAGATTCAGGTCTTTTTCTTCAGAAGCCATAAAGTTCCCCAGTTATGAACCACGATTCTACGAAGTCTGCGCCAGCTGAAACTTGCATTGTGACCAACCTTAACTCAATTGACGCTTAACTGTCAGCGCGAGTTGCGGGGCGAAAACTTGACGCTTACTTGCGATTCCAGAGCTGCAAAGCTCCAGGATGGTGTTGTTTTTAACATTCCCACTAATTCTATGCAGATTTGTTTTGGTTACTTCACTGACTGCCCTAACAATCCAGGTTCAATAGGCCATTTCCGCCGCCTGAACCCTTGCCATACTCCGCGAATTTGAACTCGAAGCCACCTGTAGTAAAGGCAGAGTTGCAATGGCTTTCTTCGACCTTGTATCTATTGATAAACATGAAGTGTATCTGAAATTTCTTGAACGCTATCTTACTGGTAAACACGAGGGTGAATTTGCCATGGTCTCCATCGGTTTTGGTTGCTTCGAGATCGATATGGAAGGCAAGCTTTTTTTACACCTGGCAAATCGTGCTGGGTGCTCTCGAAGTCTTTAAAGCTACCAAGTCAGCCGAATTAGGCAATGATGTGATGCCCACTGCTGATATCATCGTCCTTTTTGCTCCAGAGATCTCCCTACCCCGACCCCAGAGATCCCCTGAGCCACCCTGCGTCATTCTGAGCCTATGCGAAGGATATCCCCCAAGATCTGTTGCCCCGGTTCCCTACCTCGACCCCAGAAGATCTGTGTACCCCGGTTCCCGACGCCGACCCCAGAGATCCTTGACGAATATGAGCGAAACGTGGTCTATTCTTTTTGTAGTCCGAGAAGCGCGCTGGTGCGATGTCACGAGTAATACCGTTCAGTTCGATGCTTGGGTTTGGCGTTGGCCAGACTGCTGAGGGAATTGTCTTCGCGGTCTTCGGCACTTTCACGCTGTTCTATTTCAATCAGGTACTTGAGATTTCAGCCGCCCTGACTGGTCTAGCGCTGGGGATCGCATTGTTCTTCGACGCCATTTCGGATCCGCTTGCGGGATCCATCTCTGATCGTCTGAAGACGCGGTGGGGGAGGCGCCACCCCATGATCGCCCTGTCAGCAGTTCCGCTGGGAGTTTGCGTGGTTGCCCTGTTCAACCCACCCTCGGGGATGCCGGATCTCTTCTATTTCGGCTGGTTGGTTGTATTCGCTGTGCTCTCGCGGCTGTTTCTGACCCTCTACCACATCCCACACCTGGCGCTCGGTGCCGAGATGGCCCAGGACTACGTCGATCGCACACGCGTCTATTCCTACAGCCAGTTGTTTGGAACCTTGGGTATTTACGGATTCTCGTTCCTGATGCTGACCTTTATCTTCCCGACTACCGATGAGGCGTCACATGGCCTGCTCAATCGCAACGGATATTTACCATTTTCACTGTCGGCTGCATGCGGGATCATAGTGTCGATAGGGCTGTTCATGTGGGGAACCTTCAAAGAGATTCCTTACTTGCCCAAGGTAACGTTCAAGGCCGAAGAGCGACTGCGTCCGCAGCGTTTGTTTCGAGAAGTAGTCACCGCGTTTCGCAACCGCTCCTACCGCATGCTTTTTGGCGGCCTGTTGTTTGCAGTGATACTGCTGGGTATCGAGGCCGCATTCATGGTTTACATGTACATCCACTTCTGGGAGCTGCCGACGGAGAGCATGCGCTGGCTCGGCCCTACCACACTCTGTGCCCTACCCATTTCCATTGTCTTGGCACCGATTCTGACGGCCCGGTTCGAGAAGCGACGAATCCTGATCGTGCTCTCTACGATCATTATCGTGAACACCAACGTGCCAATCTGTCTGCGACTGTTTACCGACTTAATGCCAGCCAACGGTACGCCCGAGTTGCTACCCTTGCTGCTCTGCTTCGCGTTCATTGCCGGCCTGGCTGGACCGGCAGTAATGGTTACACTAAATTCCATGTTTGCAGACATAGCTGACGAGCAGGAGTTGATAACTGGTGAACGCCAGGAAGGTATCATCTTCTCCGCCCGGTCCTTCGCCTTCAAAGCGGCAGGAGCACTGGCTAGCATTCTCGGTGGCGTGGCGCTGGATCTGATTTCCTTTCCTCGCGGTGCTGCACCTGGCGAAGTTGATGCTGATATTTTGTTCATGCTCGGCGCTGTTGCTGGACCCTTGACTTCGATATTTGGTTTGATCAACCTATTGTTCTATCTCGGTTACCGGTTGAGTCGAGAGCGCATCAAAGAGATCCAGCTTGAGCTGATGGCAAGGCGCCAACAATCCACGCCATCGGATGAGTAATCTGTTTAGCTGTGAGCTTTGTTAACTGAGGATATAAGAGAGCGACAGCTTACGACCAGATATGCCGACAAAATCACCCTTAACGTGAAACTCACTTTCGGCCACCTCCGGACTAAATTGACTATTCAATATGCCGGTGCTACTTTTCTCTGGGATCATTATATTTGCTGCAGTCAGGTGGCGAGATCATGAGCAGATTCCAAGGAGAGGGATATTTTGGTTCGAAAAGACTCAGACCAATCATCGACACAAACCGCAGATGGAAATCTCTATCAGGCATTGTTCGATAATTCCCCAGACGCTATTCTGATTGTCAAGGACAGTAAATTTGTCGAGTGCAATCAGTCTGCAATCGACATGCTGGGATTCTTGGATATGGATGAACTGTTACAAAGTCATCCGTCTGACATCTCGCCTGAGTACCAGCCGGATGGGCAGACCTCGCTGGATAAAGCCAACAAAATAATGGCAAATGCTTCCAGCCAGCACCGTCAGCGATTCGAGTGGGTCCACCTTCGCGCCGATGGTGGATCTTTACGACGACTCAGTTCCAGTATCACCAAGCCATTAAACTACTGTATAAAGCAATTATATGACCCAGTGAATGACCCAACCACTGACAATCTATACAGCAAGTACTCGTAACCCATTGATTTAATTGGTACGCCCGACAGGAATCGAACCTGTAACCCTCGGCTTAGAAGGCAGGAGATAAATACAGTAAATACGCGGCTTACAGGTGTGTTT
>PBRP01000147.1 GCA_002726655.1 Gammaproteobacteria bacterium | reverse complement strand
TCCGGATTTTGAACAGGCAAACTGAATTTCAAAAAACTCTGGGCAATTCGGCAGCAAAACCGCCACACGATCTCCCTTAGCGACACCGTTAGCTTGAAACCAGGAGGCAAGCCGGCTTGCTCGCTGATCCAGCTGCTCATAGCTAATCTCTCTGCCGTTATCAAGATCAACAATGGCAACTTTACCGGGGCGTATTTGGGCGTGATGAGTCACCCAGTCATAGTGTTTCGTCGCCATTAGATTTTCTTGCTTCCGTTTAGAATTACATACTACCCAAATCTAAACCCTTGTGAATCGTATCGCAAACTTGTTCAACCCCATCACATGTGTAAGATGACCAGCTATGAAACCACAAGTATGCATATTGGGTGGCGGAAGCTGGGGCACAACGGTTGCCTCACTGGTTTCTCGTAATGCACCTGCAATACTCTGGGCCCGAGACAAAAATACTGTTCTGGAGGTAAACGAAAGTCATACGAACGAGAAGTATCTTCCGGATGCTAAACTTCCGGCAAAACTCATAGCAACCAACGACCTTGAAGAGGCGGTGGTGGACGCAGAGGTCCTTGTTAT
The DNA here is from genome assembly GCA_002726655.1 of Gammaproteobacteria bacterium. Classification (GTDB taxonomy): domain Bacteria; phylum Pseudomonadota; class Gammaproteobacteria; order Pseudomonadales; family Azotimanducaceae. The sequence goes on along the minus strand of PBRP01000147.1, from coordinate 7,099 downwards.
GGGAATCCCGTCCCAGCACTTCCGTGACGTCCTCAAGGATATTAAACCGCTCGTTAACCCCGGCGTACCGGTCATCAGCCTGTGCAAAGGCCTGGAACTATCAACAAGAAAGCGAATGACCGAAATAGTTAGCGAGATACTCCCCGGACATCCACGGGGAGTCCTGACAGGACCAAACCTCGCACGCGAAATCATGGCTGGTTATGCCGCTGCCAGCGTACTGGCCATGGAGGATGAAACTATTGTCAGGAGCCTGCAGAAGATATTTCACAGTGGTTTATTCCGCGTCTATATAAACAATGACATCATCGGGTGTGAGTTGGGTGGTGCTCTAAAAAATATTATTGCTATTGCTGCAGGCATGGGGGACGGTCAGGGAGCAGGAGACAATACCCGGTCAGCTATTATTACCAGGGGACTGGCTGAGATCACCCGATTGGGTGTGGCGATGGGCGCAGTGGCGCAAACCTTCTCAGGCCTGGCTGGTATGGGAGACCTGGTCGCTACCTGTACCAGTTCGCAGAGCAGAAATCACACAGTTGGCTATGAACTAGGTCAAGGTCACAGCATCGAGGATATTACAGAGGGCATGTTCATGGTTGCTGAAGGAGTAAAAAGTGCGCCGGCAGTAATAGCGTTAGCGGACGAGTACGAGGTCGAAATGCCAATAGCAAGCGTAGTATTTGAACTTGTACAGGGCGTGAGTAATGCGAGGAAAGCGTTTCGAGATCTGCTCAGGGCAGGGATTGGCTCTGAGTCAGAGCCCAATTGACCAGTATTCGAGTCAAGGTCAGCTCACAAGAGCACACGCTATTGTGCTATATCGTCGCTTTCCTCTGAATTCTCAGATTGGATTCGTTGATAGATTTCTTCCCTGTGAACTGCAACTTCTCTCGGTGCATTTACACCTATGCGGACCTGGTTACCTTTGACCCCGAGCACAGTCACGGTTACATCGTCACCAATCATAAGCGTCTCGCCAACCCGCCGGGTTAGTATCAGCATTCCATTCTCCTATCCTTTTCCTTGTTCTTCTGCATGACACACTAACCACCAAATTACCATCAGGCAAGCTTTCCATTGTCATTTGCAAGATCAAAAGCCGAGTGGAGCGCCCTAGCAGCGAGTTCGAGATACTTCTCTGCTATAACGACCGAAATTTTAATTTCTGAAGTAGATATCATCAGAATATTGATGGATTCCTCCGCCAATACCTGAAACATTTTACTTGCAACACCCGCATGAGAGCGCATTCCCACGCCCACTATGGACAGCTTCGCTATCTTATTGTCCCCCGATACTTCTCTTGCATCGATATCATCGCTAACTATTTTGAGAATCTGTAGCGTTTCGTCATAATCATCGCGGCTGACAGTGAAAGTGAAGTCTGTACTCATGTCAGCGCCGACATTCTGGACGATCATATCAACCTCGATATTGGCGTCACTGATGGGTCCAAGTATGCGGGAGGCGATTCCGGGCACATCCTGGACCCCCAGGACAGTCAGTTTCGCCTCATCTCTGGTGAAAGCAATGCCTGAGATTATTGGTTGTTCCATGTCCATATCCTCGTTAGTTATCAATGTACCCGGTAAATGTTCAAAGCTGGATAGAACCCTAAGCGGTACCTCGTACTTGCTGGCAAACTCTACCGCCCTTGAATGCAGAACCCCGGAGCCAAGGCTTGCCAATTCAAGCATCTCTTCATAGGTGATTTTCTCAAGGCAGCGTGCGCCTTCAACAACTCTCGGGTCTGTCGTGAAAACACCCTCAACATCGGTAAATATCTGACATTCATCTGCTTTTAATACAGCTGCCAGAGCAACAGCCGTTGTGTCGGATCCGCCACGCCCAAAAGTAGTAATATCTCCTTCGTTATCCACACCCTGAAACCCCGCGACGACCGCCACAGTGCCCGCTTCAATGTCTGCCCGCAGTTTGGTGGTATCGATTTCTTGTATTCGCGCGCGGGAGTATGCTGAATCCGTCAGTATCCTGACCTGCCCGCCGGTGTAAGACCTGGCTTTACAGCCCATTTTCATCAGCACCATCGACAATAGCGCGATCGTGACCTGTTCCCCCGTTGACAGGAGTACATCGAGTTCTCGCCTGGATTCGGGCTTGATGTAATCAACTTCCCTCGCCAGGTCATCCAGGCGATCTGTCATATCACCCATAGCCGAGACAACAACCACGACACCATGACCTTCACTCCGGGCTTTGAGAATACGACGGGCAACCCGCTCGATATGTCCAACCGAGGCAACCGAAGTGCCACCAAATTTTTGTACCAATATTGACATAGGGCTATCCTTAAAGCCTGCTCTTTACAAAATCAGCGACACTGTCCAGAGCTGCCGGTAATGCATCCGCATCTGTGCCGCCGGCTCGCGCCATATCAGGTCGGCCGCCCCCTTTACCGCCTACCTGGGAGGCAACATGGTTAATCAACTCACCCGCATTGACCTTGCCTGTGAGATCCTTTGTCACACCTGCTATCAATGACACCTTCCCATCATTAACGCTGCCAAGCACGACTACGCCCGTGCCCAGTTTATTCTTCAACCGGTCCATAACTTCCGGTAATGATTTTGGATCAGCACCGTCCAGTTGGTTAACGATTAGCCTCGCCTCGCCCAGGTCAATTGCCATCTCTGTCATATCTTGGCCAGCACCACTAGCCAGTTTCATATTGAGTTGCGAAACTTCCTTTTCAAGCGTTCGATTTTGCTTGATCAACAAACGAAGTTTTTCAATGTAATTTTCCTTGTCGGACTTCAACAACTCCGCAGATTCAGCCGCTGAATCCTCCAGGGATTCAATTCCCTGTAGCGCTTTCGCCCCGGTAATTGCTTCAATCCTTCTCACTCCGGATGCAATACCCTGCTCAGATACAACCCTGAATATCCCGATATCCCCGGTCCTCCTGGCGTGGGTTCCACCGCAAAGCTCGATTGAGTAGCCACCACCCATGGTCAGGACACGAACCTCAGCGGAATACTTTTCACCGAACAGGGCCATTGCACCCTTATTCCGTGCTTCCTCAATAGGCATAATTTCGGTTTTAATTTCACTGTTGAGGCGAATCTGGTCATTCACCAGCCGCTCAATCGAGCGCACTTCCTCATGAGACAGGGCTTCAAAGTGGGAGAAATCAAAGCGCAGGCGATTCGGATCAACCAGCGAGCCCCGCTGATTCACATGCTCACCCAGCACTTCTTTCAGAGCTGCATGTAACAGGTGAGTCGCTGAATGATTTGTGACCGTTGCTGCTCGCAGCCCGGTATCGACTTCAGCCTCAAGGGATGCTCCTGCTTCGAGGTCACCCTCAATAACCCTGCCTGAATGTAAAAAGGTCTCACCCTGTTTTACCGTATCAAGCACATCTATTGACAGACCGCTTGCGGACAATTTCCCGGTATCGCCCACCTGGCCACCGGACTCGCCATAAAATGGTGTCTTATCGAGAACAATGAGTACATTTCCGCCCGCGGATACCATATCGACTTTTTCCTGACCCTGGTACATAGCAAGGACTTCACCCTGGCCCCTGAGGGTTTCATAGCCGATAAATTCGGTCCTGTAGGGGAGATCCAGTTGCTCCAGGTCAGCGCTGTTGAACTTGTTAGCCTCTCGCGCCCTTTGTCGCTGCGCGTTCATTTCCTTTTCAAAGCCAGGGAGATCCAGACTGAGATTTCTCTCCCTCGCTATATCAGCGGTCAGGTCAACCGGGAATCCGTAGGTATCATAGAGTTTGAACACCACCTCTCCTGGAATTTCGGTGCCCAGCAATTGCTCGATGGCCTCTCCAAGTATCTTCATACCCTGGTCAAGGGTTAGTTCAAATTGTTGCTCTTCCTTTAGCAGGATGCGTTCAATCTGTGATTGAGTACTGGCGAGCAACGGGTAGGCTTCTCCCATCTGCTCAACCAGTGTGCTGACCAGTTTGTGGAAAAAGGGGTCAGTAGACTGCAGTTTATGCCCATGGCGAAGTGCGCGCCGAATGATCCGGCGCAGGACATAGCCACGTCCTTCATTAGATGGAACGATACCGTCGGCAATCAGGAAGGCACTGGCGCGAATATGATCCGCAATCACCTTCAGTGACGGGCTCTCCATATCCTTATAATTAAGCAGGTCTGCTGTTCTATGGATCAAGGCTTGAAACAGGTCAATGTCATAGTTGTCATGCACATTCTGCAGGACAGCTGCCAGGCGCTCGAGCCCCATGCCCGTATCAACGCAGGGTTTTGGCAGAGGTGTCAGGGTTCCATCTGCAACACGATCAAATTGCATAAAGACCAGATTCCAGATTTCAACATAGCGATCCAGCTCATCGTCTTCTGAACCCGGCGGTCCACCGGGCACATCAGGACCGTGATCATAGAAAATCTCGGTACAGGGCCCACAGGGCCCCGTATCTCCCATGGTCCAGAAATTGGCATCATCGCCCAGGCGGGTGATTCGCTTTGGATCAAATCCGATATCATTTATCCAGATATCTTCCGCTTCGTCATCACTTGTGTGCACTGTCACCCACAACCGCTCCGGGGGCAGTTTTACCACCTGGGTCAAGAATTCCCAGGAGTAGGTAATTGCTTCCTTCTTGAAATAGTCACCGAAACTGAAGTTACCCAGCATTTCAAAGAAAGTATGGTGCCGGGCTGTGTAGCCGACATTATCCAGGTCATTATGCTTTCCGCCCGCGCGAACACAGCGCTGACAGGTTACAGCCCTCGTATAGCCCCTGTTTTCACGCAGGGCCAGTGCTTCCTTAAACTGCACCATGCCTGCATTGGTAAATAGCAGGGTTGGATCATTATCTGGAACGAGCGAGGAAGACTCCACCACCTGGTGGTCTTTGCCTTCAAAAAAGTCCAGAAATGCTTTGCGCAAATCGCGACTGTCCATTGGTTACTCTAGCTGGAAAATCAGAGACGGGTAAGATACAGAAAAACAGGGGAATACTAAACCAGTAAATCGCGCTCTTGAGGCCGAAGGTACTCCATAACTGGCCTTTTCTAATGGTGATCCTGTCAAGAACATTGGCAAGTTCCAAGATGACGACCCGGTCTACTGGTAATGGCATGCTGTTATGCAAACCGGCTAGTGCAACCAGTAGAGGGCCCTTCCCCTGTCCAGGCAAACCATCCATGGTACGGACTAGCCATCCCTGGCTAGTCTTTTAGCCTTACCAGTCGAAGGGCCCTCTACTAGTTGCTGAGATGTTGAATTGAGAATTCCGTCTTTTCGAGTTTGAACGAGCCATGATCTGACATATTGTATGGTATAGAACCACTGATGGACGGGGTCGCCTAGACGGGGTCGCCTAGACGGGGTCGCCTAGACGGGGTCGCCTAGACATGGATGTCCCTTGGAACGGAGAATCAGGTGCCTGAGTCTTCAATCTGGATACTAGCTGAGCGAGCGGATATGCTCGAAAGTGAAGCCGCGTTGTTGCAGGAACCTGCCACGTTTTGCCCTTTCCTTCGCGTTTGCAGGCGGCTGTTCACCATAACGTTTTAACGAAACTTGCTGGACGAGTGCAAACCAGTCGAATTCGCCCATTTCCATCGCGATTTTGATTTCGCTGCCACTGAGGCCCTTGCCGCGCAATTCGCCCTCTATCCTGACGGGTCCCTGCCCCCGGCTTACACGAGAGCGAATCAGGGCTTCTGCCAGCCTCGCATCACTCTGTAGTCCTTCATCCCGCAATTTTGCCAGTTCTTCATCTATCGGTGCTGACTCAGACGAAAACTGCCTGAACAACTTGCGGCTGAGTTCTTCCCTGGTGTGTTCGCGCTTCGCCAACAAGTCCATTGCGGCGCGGCGGATATCACTGTTGGTAGTCTGGGGCAACTCTCTAGGCACTAGTGATAGGTGTGACATTGTCTTCGATATCATCATCTTCCGCTTCACCCAGCAGTTGTACTCTAATCTGCTTCTCAATTTCAGCGGCCATATGATAATTTTCCTGAAGGAAATCAGCCGCGTTACTCTTGCCCTGCCCTATGCGATCGCTCCTGTAGCTGTACCAGGCACCCGCCTTGTCAATAAGTCCCAACTGCACACCAAGGTCAATGACTTCCCCAAGACGATGGATACCCTTGCCATACAGTATCTGGAACTCTGTCTGTTTAAATGGGGGTGCAATCTTGTTCTTGATCACCTTCACCCGTGTTTCATTGCCTATGATCTCGTCACCATTTTTAATGGCACCGATTCTCCTGATATCCAGTCGAACTGATGAATAAAACTTCAGGGCATTGCCGCCGGTGGTCGTTTCAGGGCTGCCGAACATGACGCCAATCTTCATGCGAATCTGATTAATGAAGACCACGAGCGTATTGGAATTTTTGATGTTACCGGCCATCTTCCTCAGAGCCTGGCTCATCAACCTGGCCTGGAGACCAACATGATGATCACCCATCTCGCCTTCTATCTCGGCCTTCGGCGTTAATGCGGCAACCGAGTCAATAACAACCACATCTACAGCACCGGACCGGACGATCATGTCGCAAATTTCCAGCGCCTGCTCGCCCGTGTCCGGTTGCGAGACCAGGAGATCATCAATGTTTACACCGAGGTTCTGTGCATACAGAGGGTCCAAAGCATGCTCAGCATCAATGAAGGCACAGGTGCCGCCTTCTTTCTGGCACTCAGCAATTACCTGTAGTGTCAGGGTGGTTTTACCCGAGGATTCAGGCCCATAGATTTCGACAATTCGCCCCCTGGGCAAACCACCAATCCCGAGTGCAACATCCAACCCCAGTGATCCGGTTGAAATTGAAGGTATCTTCTCCTGGGGCGCATCTCCCAGGCGCATCATCGCACCCTTACCAAACTGACGCTCAATCTGTGACAGGGCCGCTGCCAGGGCTTTGTCTTTGTTGCTATCTTTGTCGGCCATTAGTTCACTTCCCCTTCTTGTATATGAATTGTTATAAAGCGTTGTGTATTGTGATATTTGATACTGTGTATTTGTACAGTATTATTTCACAAATCTTTTGAAGTACCAAAACATTTTTTAACTAAACAGCAAAAAATTCAACACATGACCCCCATAGGATCTTTTCATATAGACAGGATGGCAGACCAG
>PBRP01000146.1 GCA_002726655.1 Gammaproteobacteria bacterium | reverse complement strand
TGGTGACCTGCCCGTCATATTCAATACCAGCCGGGTTAGTGCCAAACACAAACCCATTCTGACGATCCCGGAAGCTGTCAAGAATCACCTGAAAACTGTCCGTATCATCAAGTCCAGCATCCCGCCTGCTGTCCGTGACGATAATCCCTTCGGGATAGTCGTCATAACAGATTGCGCCGATATACAAGGTGTCTTTTGTGTAGCCAATGAACACCTCGGTCTTTTGGCTGGCAGGTGCACCTTCAACGGGTTTCACCTGGGAAAAATCTCGCATTGCGGAGGCACCCTGCCATGCTTTATCACCCAGCACATCGCCATCCATATCAGGCGCATCTATGAGCGCATAAGCGACTGCTTCAGGCCGGCTCACTGGTTCTGCCGCGACTATAGTGGCAATGGCAAAAAGCAGCGAAAGTTGAATTCCTTTTGCGATCATATGTTTCCTTACCCAATTCCTGTTCAATGGACCGACAGTTTCGCCGTCAACTCCTGGTGTAATTTGAAACCAGGATTATCTCTGCCTGGCAATATTTTTAACCCCTTCTCGAGAAGTTGCAGGGCAAACGCTTCATCTTTGTCGAGCGTGGCATCAGGGCTGGTCAGCAAAACGGCCATATAGTAGTAGTAGGCAGCAATTTCATGATCCGGGGTCTCAATACCGAATGATTCATCAAAGGCCAAGGCCATTTCCAATAAGATATTATCCGGCATGGGATAGTTAGGATTGGCAATGCAAGTTGACAGGATAGCCAGCATGCCAGGGAAGGTCTGCTTAACTACCTGGAACAAATGGGACGCCTGCCCCCCTACCCGGTTCGTGAACGCATAGTGCGTGAGTTGATTACCAAGGGCAATAAGAAGCTGGTGGGAAAAATAGAGTGTATTTGGATCACGAAAACCCCCAGACCGGTAGTTATCAACCAGCCTGGATATGAATCCCCCAGTTTCCGGAACCAGCCCATAGCCATCAAGCTCCGGACCCTGTTTCCGGAACAACCCAAAATCCTGCCCACCAGGCAGCCAGGGGATAGCCACCGAGGCCACTGAGGGCAAGTTTTCTGCATAGGATTTTCTTTCAGCCACCGTTTTACCCGCTAGCTTGTTTGGGATAAAGAGATTCTGTGCTTCATAAAGGGTTACATCAGGGCGCAAGCCAACGACCAGGTTAAGGTAGGAAATAGGTCCAACCTGGGGATCCGAAGTAACGATGAGATTTGCTCCGGGTTCAAGGCTTTCGAGCAATGTAACCGCGTATTCGTGCGCGAGCCTGTCATCCGTTCGGTCGTTTCGCTGCCAGTTAGTGACCAGCATGATCACGCCAAACAGGACAATCAGTATCGGCACGACCCGCCCTCCCGACATACGAGAGACCCACTGCAATGCAATGCCGATCCACAGGCTCATGCAGACCCAGGCAACCAGTAGGTAAGGCCTGAATACTGCCTGATGAATAAAATCAAAATCAAAGCCGAGTAAAAAGGCCAGTACAAGGGTATTGCTGAGGAAAATGACGAGTAAGGCCAGGCTAACCAGACGATCGATAGCAAAGCCACGCACCAGTCCCACAAGTGCAATCGCTGCAAAACCATAGCCAAACTGCCTGAGGGATTGGACCCCCAGCCAACCCACAAACTGAACCTTGTCCATCACACCTGCGGTGTCAGTCTGGTCAACCTCCTGATAGGTTTCCCGGGAGAAATAGGCGAGGAATTCAGCAACACTGGAAACGGGACCCGAGTAACTGAAAACAGGATCTGACTTCAGATACAACGAGACATAGGGCATGAGTCCAAGCGCCAGCAGCAGCAGACAAGATAGAAAATTGATGGGGGACCGCAGGATTTCCGCCAGTGCTTTCGCCTGACCCAGGCACAGGAGCGCTATACCAGGCGCAGACAGCACAACTAAAGGCCAGTGATTGGATAGACTAAGACCAAACAGAAGGCTAATGGCAAACAGCTGCCATTTTTCAGGTCTTTTTGTAAAACAAAGCGCCAGGTAGATCTGCAGCGATACCAGCAATGTATTTAGGGTATAAACCTCGACAATAATCGCCTGGGACCAGAAATCCCTGGAAAAACCCAGGAGAAGGCAGGTAATGGCAGCAACCACCTGACTGACGCCGAGACGCCGCAGAATGAAGTACGCAACGATACAGGTGAGTACCGCAAACAGCGCGCTCAATGAATTCCCGAGGATTACAGGGTCAAATGGTAACCAGAACCAGGGAGCACAAAGCAGCGTAAAAAGAGGATAGCCCGGGGGATGAGCAATGCCATTGAAATGGCATACCTGCAGGAACAGGCCCGAGTCTTCGAAAGTAACCACTTTCGGCATTGTCAACCAGTAGGCCAGCAATAAAGTTGCTGATACCAGCAGACAAATCGTGGCATCAAGTTGTCGGGATTTCATTGTCACTAACCTGGGGCCTGTTCTATCACCGTTGAATATCGCGCATTATATAGGCCCAGGAGCCTGCCGGACGGTTACATTGATACGATAAATGGTGAATATCTATCATCCAGGTTGTTTACACTATAATGTTTGTCTCATACCACAATCGGCAGGGTTGCTGACAAGGATGAAAAACGGGTGAAAGCTGTAATACTAGCAGGCGGCCGCGGGTCGCGACTGGCGGAGGAGACAGAGGTCCGTCCAAAGCCCATGGTGACCGTCGGCGGTATGCCAATCCTCTGGCACATCATGAAGATTTTCAGTGCCCATGGTGTGAATGAATTCGTGATCTGCCTTGGCTACAAGGGTTACATGATCAAGGAGTACTTTGCGAACTATTTCCTGCACACCTCCAACGTGACCTTCGATATGAAAACCAATGAAATGCAGGTCCACGAAAACGAGTCGGAACCCTGGAAAGTCACTCTCATCGACACAGGCCTGGAATCTCAAACGGGCGGCAGGTTGATGCGGGTGAAGAAGTATCTTGATGAGGATGATACATTCTGTTTTACCTATGGTGACGGTGTTGGTGACATTGATATCCGTGCGCTGATCTCTTTCCACCAGGCTCACGGAAAGCTGGCAACCGTCAGCGCAGTACGCCCGCCGGGGCGATTCGGCACCATGTCTCTTGAGGGCGATACCGTTAGTGAGTTTCTCGAGAAACAGGTCGCTCCCGGACGCTACATCAACGGTGGTTTCTTCGCCCTATCAAGACAGATTTTTGATTACCTGGAAGATGACTCGACCATCTGGGAGGGCAAACCTCTTTCCACCCTTTCTTCTGAGGGCAATCTCATTGCGTTCCGGCACGAGGGCTTCTGGCAACCCATGGACACCATAAGGGAGCGGCAATTTCTCGAAGAATACTGGCAATCCGGCGAAGCACCATGGAAGGTTTGGTAAACTCGGACTATTGGGCCAACAAGCAGGTCCTCGTTACTGGGCATACCGGCTTCAAGGGGAGTTGGCTATGCCACTGGCTCGTGCAAATGGGTGCTAATGTATCTGGATATGCCCTGCCACCAGAATCCAGTCCTGCCATGTACAACATCATTCAACTGGATGATCGTATCAAATCCACGATCGCTGATATTGCTGACCCGGAAACCCTGCAACAACTAATCAAACAGACGGCACCGGACGTCATTTTCCACCTGGCAGCACAAGCCCTGGTCCGGCCAGGCTACCAGGACCCGCTTTTGACTTTTGAAACCAATGTGACCGGTACCGCAAACCTGCTCCAGGCCTGTCGCTCAGTGAAATGCCCCTGTGATGTCGTGATTGTTACCAGTGACAAGTGCTATCTCAACAGGGAACAACATCACTTTTATGTTGAAGACGACCCGCTTGGGGGTATCGATCCCTACAGCGCCAGCAAGGCCTGCGCGGAAATAGTCGCGGCAAGTTTTCGCGACAGCTATTGCCTTGAATCGCGTCCAAATGAAAACATCCGAATCGCTACCGCCCGGGCAGGGAACGTCATAGGTGGCGGCGACTGGGCTGAGGACAGATTAATTCCAGACACCATAAGAGCCTGCTCTGCCAACAATCCCGTAGTGGTGCGCAACCCAAAGTCAATACGACCCTGGCAGCATGTCCTGGAACCCCTGTCTGGTTACCTGCAGCTGGCACAGCAAATGAGCTCCAACAGGGATTTATGCAGACCGTTCAATTTTGGCCCAGAAAAAGATGAGATCCTTGAAGTGGGAGAACTGCTCAACCTTGCCACCGATTCCTACCCCGAGATAAAGCTGAAATATTCCGGTGAAGAAGGCCCCCATGAAGCTAAACTACTCATGCTGGATGCAAATGCTGCAAAATCAATCCTTGGCTGGGAACCTACGTGGCCTGCTAGAGAAGCAGTCCTGCGAACCTTCGCCTGGTACAGTGCGTGGCGCGAGGGAAGTGATATGATGACTTTCACCTCTGCGCAGATAGATGATTTTTGTCAAGCCTGATCATGGAAGATCCCACTCGAAAAAGTATCCTGGATCTCGTAGCAGGATTTGCTGAATCAAAATATTCAGGCAGTCCAATTTTCATCCCCGGTGAAACACCGATTCCACCTTCCGGTAAAGTCCTCGGCAGCCAGGAAATGGTTTCCATGGTTGATGCCTGCCTTGATGGCTGGTTGACTACTGGTCGCTATAACGATGAATTTGAAAAGAATCTGGCGGCATATCTTGGCCCGAGGCACGTGCTTACAACCAATTCCGGCTCCTCTGCGAATCTCGTGGCATTTGCTGCCCTGACCTCGCCCAGGCTCTCCGAGAGGGCACTTAAACCAGGCGATGAGGTCATCACGGTGGCTGCCGGATTCCCAACCACGGTAAACCCCATATTGCTGTACGGCCTGGTTCCAGTCTTTGTCGATGTTGATATCAATACCTTCAATATTGATGCGAGCCAAATCGAATCAACCATAACCGACAAGACAAAAGCCATAATGCTGGCTCATACCCTCGGCAATCCATTTGATCTCGGCGTGGTGCAGGAGATAGCTAAACACCACGACCTCTGGCTCGTCGAGGACTGCTGTGACGCTCTTGGCTCTACTTACAACGGAAAGCTTGTAGGTAACTTTGGTGACATTGGAACCCTGAGCTTCTATCCCGCTCATCACATCACCATGGGTGAAGGTGGCGCTGTTTTTACAACTTCTTCCAGGCTTGACCGCATCATGCAATCCATTCGCGACTGGGGCAGGGATTGTTACTGCGAACCCGGTCAGGACAATACCTGCAAAAAGCGTTTTGACTGGCAGCTTGGTGACCTGCCCCAGGGTTATGATCACAAATATACCTATTCACACCTGGGCTTTAACCTGAAGATATCCGACATGCAGGCAGCTGTTGCCGCCGCACAGTTGGAGAGACTCCCGGGATTTATTAGGAAAAGAAAAGAAAACTTTGAGTACTTGAAGAATGGCTTACTGGATCTATCAGAACATCTCATTCTTCCCCAGCCCACGCTCAATTCTGATCCATCCTGGTTTGGTTTTCCTCTCTCTCTGAGAGAAGATGAACGAAGGGAGATCATCAACTTCCTAGAGCAGAGAAAGATTGGCACCCGCCTCCTGTTTGCTGGCAACCTCACTCGGCAACCCTATTTTGAAGGCAGGGAGTATCGGATCCACGGAGACCTGACGAATACCGATGCGGTTATGCAGCGCGCCTTCTGGGTGGGTGTTTACCCTGGATTGCAGCCAGCGATGCTGGACTACATCATCGAGGCCTTCCACGATTATTATCGCAAAAAGTAAGATCCAACCATGAACCGGCTTTTTGTCCAGTTAACGTTTACTGTTCTGCTGAAGTACATAGGCGATAACGCCAGCAAATAGAATGATTCCCACATAGAACATAAAGGTTGCATAAAAGGGCGTCTCAGCCCTCGCATCAATGCGGATCTTCCATGTTCCCTGAGGCACCATAAGCCCGGTGAGTGCCCCATAGGCAGGAAAGGGTGTTGCGCGAATTTCGCCTGCTGTGGTGCCTGAGTAGGTCGCTTCAAGAATGGTCAGGTAGTTCAGCGAAACCGTTAGCGGGCAGTTTCCCTCACTTTGGACCTCAAGCGTAATTGTTTGAGAATCCAGTGGCGCATTCACGCTGATCACCCTCGAGCGATCACAGGCACTGGATTCAGACAATTCAAGTTCATCCCGCCTGATATCGACATCATCACTTAGAAGCCACATTGTTTTTGGAAGCACCTGATGGAGTTGAGCGCCATGTTGCAGCAGGGTTCTTCCCAATTCCTGGAATGACGATAACCAGACTAGATTAGAACTGAACCAGGCTTCACCAGCAGTTGCAGATCCACTTGTTGTCTGTAGTTGGTCATCAAGAATATTGACGGAGCAACATACATTGTAGAGTTGCTTAAGCGAAGTAAAGGCTGGGTCATTTTCCTGAAACACGAAACTGCTGACAGCAGGATTAAATACTGTTCCCTGAAGACTGGATACAAGTTTTGAATACCGCGCTGCCGGGAACCAATAACCCTCAAGGGTCGAAATCCCAAGATGGATCCCGGTATTTATTCCTGTATCCCTGACATGAACATTAACCTTCGCGCGGGTTAATGAGGAACTCAATTGAGGTTGCTGACTGACGATCTCGGACCTCACCTGTTTGACATTCCCTTCCATCGCGTCCCCGTCTGGCCAGGGGAGGAGGCGCTCGTTAAAGGCTGAGATACTGCTACCAGCGATAACCGCCAGGAAGAAGTAAAAGACAATAGGTTCAAATTGGTTTGGTTTTCTAATAATTGTTATTGTCGTAAAGAGTGTAACCGGCCAGATTATGAATTCTCGCAGCCGAGCAGGGGCAACAACCATGCACAAAAAGATGGCAAATAGTCCAAGGCAAAGTAAGGCGATTCTAGAGTCGACAATTTCAACAGGCTTCTTTCCTAAAAGGTGTTCAAACCGATAAAACAAAACTGAGACCGCTAGCAGTGGAAAGAACATTGAGAATGAAATCATCGACCTTTCGGGGACTCGAAAGCTATCAATCAGGGGGACCAGGAAAGTTAATATTTCCGGGACAGGCGCAATATTCATACTAAAAGTTATTGCGAGGAAAAAGCTGAAGAAAACCGCGATTGAGAGCGGGGCAACCTTCCGGAAGGGAACCAGAACAAGCAACAGCAGCAGCGGCCCAAATGCAAAATTGGTTTCGTGAAGAAAATAGTAATTCTCCCTTGCCTGGATGAGTTCCCGCTCCCAGGGAATTGAACTGATCCAATCGATCGCTGAAGCGGTGGTGTAGCTGAAAATCATGGATTTGCCGCCAATAACTCTGGCAGCATCACTGCTGAGAGCATGAAGTATCATTTCAACAAATCGAGGCATTGAAATAAGGAAAACGCTCAAGACGATGAGGAATGGGAAAACAAGCTCCTTGACGTAGTTTTTCCAGCCCTGAAAATTGATGGCTGCCACACCGAGTATGATCGGCACACCGAATATGGCAGCGTATACCACGACCTGCTGGGCGATGGATGCGTATGCCTGAAACAGGGAGACAAAAGACAGGAACAGCAACGTCATACTCAATCTTTTTGTCTTGTTGGCAAGGACAAGTGCAACCGCTACGTAGAAGGCGTAGGTTCCGAGAATAATAGCGGTATGACCATAAGCGACTTTCCAGCCGAGGAAGGGGGAAAACGAAATAATGGGGATTAGGGCAATCTTGTAGGTGAGGGGAATTTCAATCGAGTCTCTTTTCAACAGCAACAAGGTGAGATCTTTAATAATGTGAAGCCCAAGGGTGGTCTGGAGAACCTGCAGGGTAAAGACTGTCAAGGTCCAGACACCGACCGGGGTCAGGTTCAGGAGCTTCCCTATTTCCATTGCAGGGAATGTTCCATGCTGACCAAGAATTTTTGCACCACCCATGATCGTTGATCGAAATCCAAAACCTTCCCATCCCCCTGGGATGATCAAAAAATCTCTTATGAGAGGAACAGCAAGGAATATAGCGTCATTGCCTGAAGGGTAAAGGGAGGCATTCCAGCCCAGGATAAGCGTCCAGATAGCGAAAACAACGACAATAGAAACAAACAGGTCAAGCAGATCTTCGCATTCAAGTTCCCTTAGCTTGCTTGTTGGCAGTTTTATCATGCGCTTACTATGCAAATTCCAGGAATGTGTGTCACGGGAAAAGAGCCAGGTATGGGAACCATATCTAGGATAATCTATTAGATCTATATGAGATATAATAACTTGTTTGCTGACGTTCCAAATATGAGAGTGAAGATCTGATAAGAGTAGCTGATTATATTTTTAGGCACCTAGCTGACTACGGGGTCAAACATGTATTCCTTCTCACGGGTGGTGGAGCCATGCATCTTAATGATGCCTTAAAAAAGGAGAGTCGCATTCAATTTGTTTGTAACCACCATGAGCAAGCCTGTGCAGTTGCGGCAGAAGGCTATTTCAGAGCGAGTGGGCAGCTGGCTGTTGTCAATGTAACCTCAGGCCCAGGTGGTACAAACGCGATAACGGGTGTCCTGGGTCAATGGCTGGACTCGGCTCCCGCCCTATACCTTTCCGGGCAGGTAAAGTTTGAAACAACCATCGCATCTGACCCTGATAACCCACTGCGTCAGCTCGGAGATCAGGAAATAAATATTGTTGATATCGTAAAGCCGATTACAAAATACGCCAAAATGATTCTCAGCCCTGAAGAAATAGGAATTGAACTTGACAAGGCGATAGGAATTGCAACGTCTGGCCGGCCCGGACCTGTCTGGCTGGATATTCCGGCTGACGTGCAGGGGGCAATGATTGATGAGACCAGCCTGCCTACAGGACCATCCATTGATAAAGAGTCAACATTGGATATGGCTCAATTGTCTGAGGTGGTTGATGAGCTCCAAAAGGCGGAAAGACCCCTCTTTGTTGCAGGACATGGAATCAGACTCTCAAAAAGTGAATCCCTATTCCTGGAGCTTGTTGAGCAACTCAAAATCCCTGTTGTTACAACCTTTAATGGCATGGATTTGATGGCCTCTGACTCAGACTATTTTGTCGGTCGGATTGGAACGCTTGGGAGTCGGGCAGGTAACTTTGCACTGCAAAACGCTGATCTGGTGATCTGCCTCGGGACAAGGAACAATATCAGGCAGGTAAGCTATGACTGGGATTCTTATGCCCGATTCGCAAAGGTCGTCGTAGTCGATATTGATCAAGCTGAATTGAATAAGAACACCATTGCAAGTGACCTGCGAGTTCATACCGATATTGGCGTCTTTCTTGGCCAAACGCGAAAGGCGTTGCCAGCTGATTTTTCCGTCAAGAGCGAATGGCTTGAATGGTGCACAGAGCGGAAAGCAAAATACCCGGTTGTTCTGGATGAATATCGAAAGCCCAATGAGAGCGCTGTTCATCCCTACCCATTTGTTGAATCACTAACTGAAGAACTGGCTGATGATGCGACTGTCGTTGCCGGCAATGGTTCAGCCTGTGTCGTTCTGTTTCAGGCGGCAATAGTAAAGTCAAAGCAGAGGATTTTCTGGAATTCAGGCTGCGCCGCAATGGGGTATGCGCTACCGGCATCTATTGGCGCGGCATTCTCGCACAAGGGAGACATTATCTGCCTAACGGGGGATGGCAGCATCCAGCTCAATCTTCAGGAATTACAAACGATCAAGAAGTACAACCTGCCCATTAAGATCTTCCTGCTGTGTAATGGAGGATACCAGTCAATACGGCAAACTCAGGCAGCCTTTTTTGATAGTGATTTCATCGGTTGCGATGAAGAATCCGGTGTCTCTTTTCCGGATGTTTCAAAGCTGGCAGACCTGTATGACATGAAGTACATCAAGGTGGATTCTACTGTGACCATGAAAGAGACCATTCGCACAGCTCTGTCCGAGGAGGGGTCGCTGATTTGTGAAGTAGTACTCGATGAGGAGTACGTATTTTCACCGAAACTATCTTCACAGAGAATGCCCGATGGCAGCATGCTTTCCAAGCCGCTTGAGGATCTGTCCCCTCTATTGGATCGCGATGAATTCGATTCCAACATGATTTTCAAAGAAGAATCAAAATAATTGCCAAAATCACAGATGGCATAAAATTATTCGTCTTTGACCTCGATGGGGCACTCTACTTTGGTGATCGACCCGCTGACGGTGCGCCAAACCTTATTCAATCCTTGAAAATGGCGGGCGAATTGTCGCTTGTAATGTCGATGCCTGCTTTCCTGATCAGGATCAGCAGATGAGACCTGCCAGTGGTGCGATGGTGGGTGCTGTTACGGGTGCATCTTGCAGAGAACCAGACGATATTGTTAGAAAACCGAATACGTATATACTAAAAAAGATAATGAAAGACCGCGAGGCGAAAGCACACCAGACGCTGGTGATTGGTGATTGGTGATTCATATCAAAGCGACATTGTGATGGCGATCCAAAACAATAGTAAATCCATATTAACTGATGAAAATAGTAAGCATGAAAACCCGGATGTTTTGATCATTAGAAATCTAAGAGAACTTTACAGACATATAGCTGAGGACTAAATGAATATTCTTGAATACGAAATGATAGAAATTCTTAAAAAGTTGCGGGATGAATATGGTGTTTTTGAAATCAAGGCTGAATATGAAAATGAGGGAAGTCGCGATACAGAACTCATGAGGCTAAAGGATATTGCGAGCCGGGTTGATTTGCCTATTATCCTCAAAATAGGTGGTGTCGAAGCCGTTACCGATATGTATAGCGCTCTGACACTGGGCACGAAGGGTATTGTTGCGCCTATGGCAGAAACGGCATTTGCAGCCAGCAAATTTCTGGACGCTATAAACACCTTCATAGCCGAAGACAATCAAAAAGACATAGAGTTCGCCATCAATATCGAAACCATCACGGCTTATCACAATATCGACGAGATACTGGCCTTAAAGAAGCTAGACATCCTCAAGAGCATCACAATTGGTCGAGTCGACTTCACTGCTTCAATGGGCAAGGATCGCACCTTCGCCAACAGTGATGAGATGCTGGAGATGTGCACTGACATATTCAAGAAATGCAGGGACAAGGGACTCAGAACCGCAGTGGGCGGTGCAGTTTCTCCAGAATCAAAGGAATTCCTGACGACGCTGGTCTCACAGAAACTCATCGACAAGTACGAGACCAGAAAAACGGTTTATGAAGCCAGTGCAATCAATACAATCGACGAGGGCCTAAAAGCGGGGATTCTGTTTGAGCTCTTGTGGTTGAAAAGTAAAAGACGTTACTACCACAGAATCAAGGGCGAAGATGAGAAGAGAATAGCAATGCTCGAAACAAGAATTGGGGAGAACCCCTGAGTGGAGTTCACCGCGTGCAGGTTGTGTGGGCGAGCCCTCACTGCAGATCCGATACTGGCGCTTAACGGTATGCCCAGAGCCGCTCAGTTTTATCCAACCGATGAGGAGTTATCTTCTGATAAGGGGATAGCGCTAGATATCTATCAGTGCGGGAATTGTGGTTTGGTTCAACACTGTCTGGATCCTGTCTCCTATTACAAGGAGGTAATCACTGCGACCTCTTTTTCCGAAAAAACCAGGCTAACCCGCCTCGAGCAAATGACTCACCTGGTTACAGCATTCAACTTAAAGGGAAAGAAAGCTCTGGAGGTGGGAAGTGCTAAGGGACACATGCTGGACATAATGTCGGAAGCAGGTATGGATGCCGTGGGAATCGAATTTTCTGCGGAATCAGTAGCGGTTGGCAGAGCAGCCGGAAGAACAATGATTCAGGGCTATATCGGCGATCTGGATCTAGTGGAAGGCGGACCTTACGATGCGTTTATTTCACTCAATTATTTTGAGCACCTACCAGATCCAGCCTCAATTATTGAAAAGATCTATGCAAACACCACGACTGAAGGCGTAGGTTTCGTCACTGTGCCTAATCTGGAATACCTGCTGGAGAGTAATTGTTTGTATGAATTTGTTGCCGATCACCTCTCCTACTTTACTCAGCAGACCTTATCCCATGCCTTTGAAGCACACGGGTTTGATGTTCTTGAATGTGAACTCATCAACGAAAGAAATGATATCGCTATAACCGTCCAAAAAAGAGCGCAACTGGCTCTCACGGACCGGTATTCCGAGATTTTGAAGCTATCTCAGGATCTTCGAAAAACGGTGTCTGATTATGTAGATCAGGGCAAGAAGGTTGCAGTATGGGGTGCTGGCCATAGAACTCTCGCTTTACTGGCCTTGAGCGAGCTTGACGACCTAAGTTTCGTCGTCGATTCCGCAGTATTCAAACACGGAAAACGCACACCGGTCCTGCACCTGGATATCGTAGCACCAGAGCGACTGCTGAAAGGTGAAATTGACCTGATCATTATTATGGTGCCCGGGCTTTATCCCGATGAGGTCTTACAAACCATTAGACAAATGGACATCATAAGTGATGTGGCTATACTTCGCGGAAACCAGATTGATTTTATAGCGGACAAATAGAAACTCGTCTAGGTTCCCAGGTGCAGGAGTATACGCAGGGCCAGGGTCAGTCATACTCAAAACCCGGAAAGGTACTTTTGATCTCATGAAAGCAAAAAACCAAGCCAGGATATTTTCATCAACAAAGACGGCGTTACAGGACGCTGTACCACTGAGGACCCCCTATTCAGTACATATCGATGTCTGCAGTGTGTGCAATTTCAGGTGCAGTTTCTGCTTCCAGTCAAACCAGGCAGCACTGAAGGAAAAGGGCGTCAAACTTGGGTTGATGGACGTTACGCTGTTCAAGAAAATTGTTGATGACCTAACTGATTTTGAAGACAAAATTAGAAAGATAAAAATTGGCAATCATGGTGAACCTACCCTACATTCAAAATTGCCGGAGATGATTGCCTATTCCAGCTCCAGGAATGTTGCTGAAGAAATAGAGATGTTTACTCATGGCGCCAAGCTGAATCCAGAACTCAATTTGGCCATTGTTGAGGCTGGCCTTACGCGAATCAATATCTCAGTTGAGGGTTTAACTGAAGAAGACTATCTGAAGACTGCAGGCACAAAAATTGACATAAAGGAGTTTGTCCAGAACATTGAGCACCTATACAACAACCGAAAGCAGCTTCGCATTTATGTGAAGATTGTCGATGTTGGAATGATAGAACAGGAAAAGCAATTATTCTACGCCCGCTTTGGTGATATCTGTGATGAGATTTTCATCGAAAATGTCGTGCCCCAATGGCCAGAGGCCAATAAGTTCGATGTTGAGACGACCGGCATGTATGGTCAAAAAGTACACGGATACAAGCATGTGTGTCCCTTCCCATTTATGTATCTACATTTTAATCTAGATGGCACAACAAGTGGTTGTACACTCGATTGGAGCAGGGAGGTACTCATTGGCGATGTGAGTAAAGAGTCTGCCAGGGAGATCTGGCAGGGAGAACGGTTGCGGGATTTGCAAATTGAGCTACTGGAGAAAAGGCGAAGCAAAATCAACATTTGCGATAGATGCATGGCACCAATGGTATGCACTGTTGATGATTTGGATGACGACTGTGAACGACTATTGGAACTGATACGTGTGTAGGCAGATCATGAATTGTGGACATATTAAATGAAGATTCTTATCACCGGCACAAATGGCTTCGTAGGGCGAAATCTAAGTGAGTATTATCAGGAGCGATATGAAAATGTCTCCTGCCCCAAAAGAGGTGATCTTGATTTAGTTGATACAGACGCTGTTGAAAATTATCTGGATCAAGATCAATTTGACGTGGTTGTTCACTGTGGTGTGACACTCACATCAGTTGAACAGAACCTGAAGATGTATTTCAACCTTGAGCGATGTTCAAAATCCTTCGGCAAATTGATCTGCGTCGGGTCTGGATCCGACTATGGACCAAAAAATCTTATCCCTCCACTGGTGAGAGAAGACTTTTTTGGCGACTATGTACCAGCAGATATTTATGGATTTTCAAAATATGTTATTGCGAAGAATGTTGAGGACGACCCAAAGAACATTACTAATTTGAGGGTGTTTGGGATCTACGGTAAGTATGAAGATTATACGCGCCGTTTCATTTCAAATAATATATGCCGAGTTCTGGCAGGCAAAGATATTTCGATCAACAGGAATATGCTATTTGATTATCTCTATGTTAATGATTTTTCCAGAATGCTGGAAATCTTCATAAAGAATGATCCTCTGCAAAAATCCTATAATATTTGTACCAGCGACCCAATTGATTTTCTAACCTATGCTGCAATGATCAGGGATGTAGACGGCGGCGATCTAATAATTGAAGTCAAACAAGAGGGGATGAACACGGAATATTCTGGTGACAACACCCGGTTTCTGCAGGAGTTCGGCAACTTTAGCTTCACTGAGCCTGAAGTCGCCATCTCAGAGCTATATGATTGGTACAGGAATACGAGTGGGATTAAGTTTGATCAGATGGAATTAGGATAATCTATGTCAATCAGCCGGTTCGCACAATATTCAGGGCTGACAAAACCGGGAACATTTCACCAACCAGGATCACCTAGAAGGTTACAGTCCTTGCAGAGCTCAGGGGGGGCAAGTGTTGGATCCATCAAGTTTCCACGTAATTCCTTCCAGGTTGGGTGATCAAAAAGAGCCGATGGCTCAGCTTCAAATAGATTACTATTTTCTCCTTCAAGCATGTTATCTGATCCACAACAGATAAAAACCCTCCCTTTCATGTCGACATCAACTCTCTGCCATAGTTGCGCACATCGCTTTTCGATTGTTCCACGCTTAATTGGTGCTGGCCAGATACAAAAGCCTGGTAAAAGTTCATTGAGGCGTGTTTGAAAATCCCTGTATTCAAGGTCGACATCGGAGATCACCTCCTCAGGAATGTTGCTTGCACCAACCGGCCGATAGATGAAAAACCTCAAACTTCTTGCACCTGCATCTCTGACAAAATGAGCCCGTGAGATAATCTCCTCTGCATTAGCGGCTATAAGGCTTCTCTGGAGTACCATGCTCGTGTGAACACGAAATACCTCATTGATGGATTGAAGATCAGACTCCATGTGCTTCTTGTTCTCTTCATATAGGGAAATATTAATCCGGGTAATTCCCGCCTCTTTAAGACCACGAATCCGCTTCTTGAGAAGAATCCCGTTGGTTACCATATTGGTCATATGTCCGCGCTGAGACAGGAACGAGACAATCTCTTCCAGGTCTTTCACAAGGAGGGGTTCACCACCAAGGAGGTCTATCAGCAGGCAATTTTGCAATAAAGGATTGGTAAAGACCTGTTTGACAATCTCAATGGTAGCTTCCTCTTCTCGCCATTTGCCCTTATCCCGACTTTGGCTCATGACATTTTCGGTACTACAGTAGTCGCATCTCAAATTGCAACGTTTGGCAAGAAAAAGGGAACCTATCTGCGGTGTGTATCTCTGTATAGGGGTGTGAACCGTTTTCCTGGAGCAACGATATTTCAAATAATTCCAGATTTTCGGGACTGCCCTGAGCGAGCGGATATTTTTGGACATCTCGAAATAGTAAGCGATATCTTGCATCTAGTGCTCCAGGGAATAAGACATCATAGCCGTTTCACTTATTGCCACTGGCATTGGTCAAGTCCATAAGCTTATCTTCCTTCTTCGCAAAAAGAGTGACTATGTCATGCAGGTTTTTGCGCACTGAAATTTTATCTCCAATGTAGGTACCTTTGAGTGTCTCATATATTTTGAAATAGATACTCTCATGATTATCTCTCGATAGTCGCGAAAATATTGTCTGCAGTTTGAGCCGATGTGGAATGAACTTGTGGTCCACCACAGAAAAGTTATGGCGATGCAAGAGGTGGTGAAGAGATTCAATAGTAAAATAGAAAAGATGCGTCGGTGGAATAATCGCGTAGAAGTTGCCGCGGGTAATCTTTGCATAAAGGCACCCGATGTTGTGAACCTTTATAACTATATGACCACCTGGTTTGAGTAACTTTTCGCAACTGGCGAGAACCCTGGAAGGGTCGGTGAAATGATCTAAGACATCTTGAAGCGTAATGAGATCAAACGGCCCATGATCAAGGGGGTAATCTTCAATGTTTCCAATAAAAATATTCTCACCATACTTTGCTTGCGCAATTTCAGCATAGCGTTGCGATATTTCAACTCCATGTCGCGTCCATCCTTCCATGACATCTAAGAACTGCCCTGCTGAGCAACCAATATCCAGAACACTACCTTTGCCTGGACACAGCAGATCTATTTCGCCGATGAGCTTTTCATAGTAGAAGTTGAGGTAATCAGTGTTGGTATCGGTATATACACCGTCGTCAAATGCTTCTCGATAGACTCGGTTGATTTCTTCTTTGGACAGAATATTCTTAACAAAAACAACAGTGCAGTTGTTGCAGCGATCCAGGGTATATTTCGATTTTTCGTATTTGTTCTTGATATCAGATGAGCCGCAAAGAGGGCATTTGTCATGAAGATTATGCTGCGTCATGCCCTTCGCTCCTTTGATGAAGATTTTAAAGATATTTGTCGAAAACTCAACATCCCTCCTTTCGACCTAAGAACCAAGCGATAACCTCCTAGCATCACAGGCAGCCACTGCATCTCGCTGGACCGTTATGAGTAAGCTATTACTATCGGCATACTTTTCTTCGCAATTGTTCAACTGATTCCTATCGACATCCTTGCAGAATATGTGGGTATTGCCTTTACAGAAATAGGCAACCGCCCACTGGTCATTGAAAAGGACTAATATAGATTGAGTTATGATTACTTTTTGTGGATGATATTAGACAAAATCTAACTGTTAGTCAGAAAAAGAGATCTGTTAAGTCTAGGACCCTTTCTCATCATTGAAACCTATCTAATGGAATCCCTGCTCAATGAATGTACTTTTAGTCTACCCTTTCGCAAACATCGAGTGGAATGACACGCCCGAAGAGCCCCGTATTCCTCTTCACATTACTTATCTGGGTTCGGCTGCTAGTACAGCAGGACACAACGTGCATTTGTTGGACCTAAGAGTTGAGCAGCAAAAACGCAATTTGGAAATGCCTGAGTCCTTTGAATGTGAATCTGTCAGACTACTTACGCAATTGATGCTTGACAAAATTTCCGAGGAGAAAATTGAGTTTGTCGGCATTAACTGCATGTATTCCGGTCTATTTCCCCCACTCGTGCATTTAGCTAAGCAGGTAAAGGCGGCGAATCCGGAGATCAAAATTTCAGTGGGTGGTATCCATCCAACAATCTATCCGAAAGAAATTCTGGAAGAACAGAAAGACCTGATTGATTATGTGGTAATTGGCGAAGGCGAGAAAGCGCTAGTTGATATCTTGGATCACCTTTCCGAAGAGAACCATTCAAAGATCCCTGAGATAGACGGCGTTGCTTGCTACCACAATGGAAAAATAGTCGTAAATGAGAAAACCAATTTTATTGAAGACCTGGATTCTCTCAAATTCCCCAGTGTAAACATGTTGGATATTTCTAATTATTTTACAGACACAACAGGCTGGCACAATCCCAAAGGCGTAGAGATAAAGACTCCTGTTCCGATCCTATCAAGCAGATCGTGTCCTAAACAATGTAACTTCTGCAGTATGCACTTTGTACATGGCAAAACGATTCGTTATCGCTCACCAGAAAATGTCGTCACAGAGATGAAGTACTACATTAATGAGTTTGGCCTAAGGTATTTTAATATTACAGATGACAACCTGACCATCAACAAGAAAAAGCTAATTAGACTCATGGATATGATCGTGAGGGAGAACCTTGATATCCAGTTCTCCACGGAAAACGGTGTGTTCATCCGAACACTAGATGAAGAGGCTGTTGATGCCATGTCAGATGCAGGCCTCGTCCGCCTCCACATGGCGTTTGAAACCGGCTCCGACTATATAAGGAACATAATTATTGGCAAAGGTCTGCTAAACAAAAAGATAGAGGAATTGCGACAAATTTTTACTAAAGAAAAGTACTTTCATATTTATCTTTACGGCTATTTTGTTATTGGGTTCCCCGAGGAAACCGAAGAAACACTGGAAGAAACATATCAACTTATACAAAGTTTCCCACTCGATAACCTATCTCTCTTTTACGCAATTCCATTCCCCGGGACCAGCTTGTATAGCCAATGTGAAAGAGATGGACTATTTATAGGTAACCATTACTACGACCCCAAGTCGCTGGTCAACATGGGATCTGTAGGACAAATGGTGAAGGGGGACCCCAATGTTCAACCCTACAATCTTGAGATATCAAAACTTGTAGCATTTAGAGAAAAGGTGATGAAATATCTTGCGGATACGCGCACTGAAGCCGATGTGCCACCAAGTAGCCCCCTTCGCTATGACCCCAGTAAACCTATTAGTTATACTCAAAGAATTCCTATTGCAATGTCTGCATAATCACCGCGGAATGATAGGAAAATCTACTCAACCGAAAATACCAGCCTCAATCATCATTCAACCGTAAGCGACTAATTGTCTGTAACCTACATTTGGTCTTCCAGCACAATAAGTCGGTGACCGTCTCATCGGGGATGCCAACAAAATATTGGCAAGTTAAACAACGATGTAAAACCTCGCTATTCCGAGGCACAGATCATAAAGCTGTTAAAGGAAATAGAAGGTCGTCGACAAGCGAAAGGCATTTGTCGTGAATACGGCGATGCTACCTACTACAAATGCATCCGCTATTGACGATTCTGTTTGAAGTGTGGTCTATTGATTCGATATCTCAATGAGCTTAATACCAAGATGGATAACTCAGAAAAGAGGAAAAAGATCAGTGTTGTGACCCCCTGTTTCAATGAGGAAGCCAACATTGTTGATGTACATCAGGCAATCAAAGAAATAAGGGACCTACACCCCCAATACGACTGGGAGCATCTTTTTATCGACAATGCTTCCATCGACAGAACCGTAACACTTTTGAAAGAAATTGCCGCCCAGGATAAAGATGTCAAAGTCATTGTGAACATCAAGAACTTCGGCATCATACGATCCCCCTATCACGGATACCTGAGTGCAGAAGGAGATGCGGTCATCGTGTACATGTGTGACCTGCAGGACCCACCCGAACTTATTAGTGATTTTGTCAAAAAATGGGAAGAAGGACACAAACTGGTGGTGGGCGTAAAAAATTCGAGCGAAGAAAATCCATTCATGTTCCTCGTCAGGAAAATATTCTACGCTATCATGGATCGAATTTCGGAAACTGATCACATCAAGAACTTCACCGGATTTGGTCTATATGACAAATCCCTTATGGATATTCTAAGAACCTTAAGGGAGCCATATCCATACTTTAGAGGTCTTGTTGTGGAATATGGGGAAAATAGAATCGAAATTCCCTATACACAAAGAACACGAAAAAAGGGAAAAACAAAAAACAATTTTTATACCCTGTACGATTCAGCCATGGGAGGCTTTGTCGCCAATTCCAAGGTTCCCCTTCGCCTGGCAAATTTTCTTGGCTTTGGAGTAGCATTCGCAAGTTTGTTGATTGCCTTTGGCTACCTCATCTACAAGCTCGTTTACTGGGACAGCTTCCAGCTTGGGGCTGCACCACTTGTTATCGGTATGTTTTTCCTCGGCGCAGTACAACTCATATTCATTGGGATTATCGGTGAGTATGTCGGCGCTATTCTCACGGAAATAAAGAACCGGCCGTTAGTCATAGAAAAAGAGAGGATCAACTTCGATTGAGTTCTTTCTATGCTTCAAAGCAAACCCCTGTTGTAGAGAAATCATCATGATGTCGCTAGCCCAAGAACCTGCGCCATGATCCTCACTGAGCATATTTCCAAACACTGGGTTGTCATCAGGTATCTTATTGCCGGGGGCTACAACACGATATTTGGATTTGCCGTTTTCTCCGGCCTCTTTTTGTTGTTGGAACACCAGCTTCATTACATTTTTATCGCGATCATCACCCAGGTTATTGCCATCACCAACGCATTTCTTGTTTATCGTTACCTTGTTTTCAAATCCAGCGGCAACATCATCCACGAATACCTCAAAACCTATTTGGTGTATGCCGTGTCAGGTGTGCTCAGCATCCTATTGCTCGCCCTATTGGTTGAGTTAGCAGGCCTGCACCCAATTCTTGGCCAGTTTCTAGTCATAGTCGCAACGGTCATTGTCAGCTATTTCGGCCATAGTCGTTTCACCTTCAAGCAACCCCAGGAATGAAAGATTCCAGGCCAGCGGCTGTCAACATTCAACCAGTCTCTCAAAGGCGCCTTACGCAGATACAATTCACCGTACTCATCCTGTTAACACTTGGCGCCTACCACCAGGTCAGCGGACATCACTTCGTCTGGGACACGATTCCGTTCGTGCTTCAGAACCCATGGCTTCAGGAAATGAACTGGAGCAACCTGGTTTCCATCTTTATCGAGGCCCATCGCGCCAACTGGCAGCCAATGGTGTGGCTATCGCACAGCCTGGACTTTCAGATGTTTTCGCTGGATTCCGGCAAGCATCACCTGGTCAACCTGGTCCTGCACACCGCAAACGGTATCCTGGTCTACCTGCTGATTTTTTCCCTGACCATGCAGGCCAAAACACTAAACCTCTCAGAAAGACAGTGGGCTGCCTTTGTCGGTGCATTGGTATTCGCAATCCACCCGCAACATGTTGAATCTGTAGCCTGGGTGGTTGAACGCAAAGATGTGCTCTATAGCCTGTTTGCCCTGTTATCCCTGCTAACCTACCTGCGGTTGCACAAGCTTGCCTCGCCCTCAAGAAGTGACAGAGCCTTACCGTTTGTTTTGTTTGTTTTTGCTATCACATCCAAACCCATGGCTGTCACGCTACCGGTTGTCCTGCTGCTGCTGGATTTCTATCCACTGCATCGATGTAACCTCAACCGATGGGATCTATTGAGAGCAATAGTCGAAAAATGGCATTACTTCATCATCTCCCTGTGCGTCGTACTAATCACACTGAATACCCAGACCATGTCTATGCCAACCATGGAGCAATTACCTCTATGGGCAAGATCCCTGAATGCCCTGGACAATTCATGGTTCTATATTGCCCACTATCTGCTCCCAACCCAGTTGTCTCCCCTGTATCCTTACCCCGATGCCACAGAAATAATTTCACCCGTATTCTGGATTGACGGTGCGATCTTCCTGCTAATGTCTACAGCCATATGCATTGGGCTCTGGCGGAAGAGTATCCGTTGGCCTGCGCTCCTGCTCCTCTTTTACCTGATTACCCTTTTACCGGTTTCGGGAATCATCCATGTGGGGCCGGCAAAAGCGACGGACCACTATACTTACCTCACGACCCTTCCCCTGAACCTGATAACAGGCATTGGTATCGTCTTCGCGATAAAGCGCCTGAAAAGAATTCGAGCGGCATTAGCGGGGCTGATGGCATTTTATTGCCTGTTCCTGCTGCTGATCACCTATCAGCAGGTTAGCTACTGGAACAACCCTCTTTCTCTGTGGAGCCGTGTCATCCAGTTGCATCCAACATCAGCCCTGGCGCACAGGAACCTGGCGGGCGCCTACTATTCTATTGGTGAGGGAGCGAGGGCACTGGAACACGCCGAACGAAGCCTGCAATTGGGCGGGCCTGCTGAAGACTATGTAAAGCAAATGCGGGAGGCAGTTGAAGCAAAGTAGTACCCCGATTCAGTTATGGCTTTTTCACAGCAACCTGAGAGAATGCTTCTTTTTATTCAGGCTCTACAGATGCAGCGAACTGATCTTCAGGTACTCCTCCTCACAACCGTGATCATATGCACCAGTATGAAGGCCAGCGCCAGTGATTCAATCGAATTTGCCAGAGATGTCCTGATAGTCGATACCCACATTGATGTCCCCTACCGCGTCTACAGGCATCCTGAAATTGATGTAACCGTATCAGATGAAACTGGTGACTTTGACCTGCCCAGAATGCAGGCGGGCGGGCTCAACGCTGCCTTCATGTCGATTTTTATTCCTGCTTCCGTTGACGAGGCCGGTGGCGCAAAAGCGCTGGCCGACGATCTCATCAATCTGGTACACGGTATTGTTGCTATAGCCCCGGAGAAACTTGCTATCGCCACCTGCGTTGCCGATATCTACCGGCATCAGAAAGCTGGTCTGGCATCACTGCCTATGGGAATTGAGAACGGCGCACCCATCGAGGGGAACCTGGACAATGTCAGCTACTTCAGAGAGAAGGGCATTCGCTACATCACCCTCGCCCACTCTAAATCCAATCATATTTCTGATTCTTCCTACGATACCAATGAGCACTGGGGCGGCCTGTCCGATTTTGGCAAACAACTGATTCCCGCCATGAACGACCAGGGCATTATGGTAGACATCTCCCACCTGTCTGATGCTGCCGCATGGCAGGTACTTGAAGTCTCGAAGACACCGGTCATCGCCTCTCATTCTGCACTGAGGCATTTTGTGCCCGGGTTTCACCGGAACATGACAGACGAGATGGTAAAGGCTGTAGGGAAAAATGGCGGTGTTGTGCAAATCAACTTTGGCAGCAGCTTCGTAACTGCAAAGGCAAGAACCTGGATGAATGAACTCATTGCCGAGATCAAGGTATACAAGGAAGAAAACCAACTGGATGATAAGGACCCTACTCTCACCGACTTTCGTAAACAGTGGGCAGTACAACACCCCTTTCCTTTCGCAGGCTTGTCCGACGTGCTCGATCACATAGGCCGGGTGGTGGATCTAGCTGGTATTGACCATGTGGGTATTGGCTCAGACTACGATGGCGTGGGCAAGACGCTACCCGTTGATCTCAAGGATGTGAGCAGCTATCCAAATCTTGTCCTCGGTTTGAGAGCCAGGGGTTACCCTGATGAGGATATCGCCAAAATTCTTGGTGGAAATTTTATGCGCGTCTGGGCGGTGGTTGAGAAATATGCTGTAGAAAGAGGTTACCCGGTGCTTTGTAGCAGCAGTTAGTAGTTTTCCAGGCGCCCTGCTATGGCCTGCGGCAATGCAAGCAGCAGCAGAAACAGCGCCGCATTTGACGGAATCTGCAGATTGAAATCCGCCCCTGAATGTATCAACAGCGATAGGGTCCCCATCAGGCAACCAAAGGCAATCCCCCGGGCAAACTGGGACTCCTTGTTCCTGAGCAGGCGAATCTGTACGGCAATGCCAAACGCCACGATCACCACCAGGGGCAAAACACCGATAACACCGAGCTCCACCAAAAACTCAAAGTAATCATTCTCCGCATTGGTTACACGAACATCGACCTCCTGTTGCCGGTACTGCGGGAAAATGTACTCGTAGGTACCAGCTCCTGTTCCTGTCTCGACTACTGCTGTCCCGAAGCAGATTTGTCACCTTGATCCTAGACCTGATCGTACTGCAAGGTATTGGCAACAAAGTTCGCCTCCTGTGGGAAGGCGCTTTTCCTCCATCAGAACAGGTCCTGATTGTCTATGAGAAAAACTCCCGGTGGTGGTTGCCCTGGATCTATTTTCTTCGAGTATTTGGAATCAGGCCAAACCGCCATAAAACTGATACGGAATGAATACGGGCAACCCTTCGCCGCTAAGCAGAAAGCCTATAGTTAGCTCCCTCCGTGGTTAGCCCAATGATACTATGGCAAGTGTGCCTCAACTCGCCCTACTCAGAACAACGTTCACAAGGACATTCTGAAGCTGCGACCCGCAGATAATCAAAAAATTTGCTAGTCTATATTACTACTACATATGAACTATCAATTGCCGAGATTTCCTTATTACATTAAAAAAACGATTAGCGGTTACGCTGCCAGCCGGACCCCGGGTTACAGACACGGCAGATAGATTGAAGTGGGCGGAGGACAATGGTTTCCCAGATGCCTGGTTTGGCGATTCCGGTGCACCAGACAGCCTGACGCTAATTGCCGCCCTCGGTCAGTCAACCAGCAGCATACGCATTGGCGTCGCTGTCACCCCCGTTTATACAAGGTCACCATCCATTCTTGCGGCGACTGCCAACGTCATTGAACAGCTGATTCCTGGACGCTTTGTGCTTGGCATTGGATCTTCCAGCCAGACGATCATGGGACAGTGGAATGGGATCCCACTGGATAAACCACTCACACGGGTTAAAGAGACCGCACAGCTAGTAAAGATGATGCTGAAGGGAGAGAAAACAGACTTCCAGGGTGAGACGCAGTCCAGCCGGGGCTACCGACAAATGCCACTTGAAAACCCACCACCCGTA
This sequence comes from Gammaproteobacteria bacterium, assembly GCA_002726655.1. Taxonomy (GTDB): domain Bacteria; phylum Pseudomonadota; class Gammaproteobacteria; order Pseudomonadales; family Azotimanducaceae. Next base: position 9,854 of record PBRP01000146.1, on the reverse strand, counting down.
TACATCGGAGCCCTGCGCAAGAACATGATTGAAATGGCTGCAGAAGTTGGTGATGGCGTCGTATTCAATCTTTGGCCGAAAGGAGCATTGCCAAAGATGATAGAGGCCGTCAAAAGTGGGGCGAAGCGTGCAGGAAAGGATTGGCAGGAGGTAGAAGTTGTCAATCGCGCTATGGTCCTTTGTACCGATGACAAGGAGTACGGTAGAAACCTGTTCAGAGCCGCCTTTGCGCCCTACTACGCTACACCTGTTTACAATAAATTTCTTGCCTGGACTGGTTACGAAGAGGCTGCTGCAACCATAAGAGAAGGCTGGGCTGAGAAAAACCGCGAAAAAACTGGGGGCGCTCTAACCGACGAGTTGATTGATGAGATCGCCATCATCGGAACTGAAGATGAAATTCGGGAGCGCATTCAGGAAGATGCCGACGGTGGCGTGCATACGCATATTATTGCGCCAATGGCAGCTAGTCCCGAGGACCTCGAGCGAACTTTCGGGGCCTTTACAGCAGACAAATTTGAACTCAGGTAGTACTAAATCCCGTAGTTCTATCCCCTGATTTCGGTTGTTTAAGGCCAGCGAATATGGCCTACTATTAACGTTAAGGCCTTAGGTCCTTAAACCCACGAAACAGATGCGGAGAAGAGTCGAGCTATGTTGATCGTCGCCAGTGTGGTTGCAGTTGAAGCGGATAAGTGTATTGGCTGCAAGGCCTGTGATCGCGTTTGTCCTACTGAAGCAATAATTACGGTCAACAAACTGGCGGTTGTAGAAGAATCAGCCTGCACAGGATGCAACAAGTGTATTGAAGCCTGTATGGACCATGGTGCAATCAGCCGCAAACGGCTCGAAAAACCAGTGTGGTTGCGCGTAGATCTGGAATCACAACCTGAGGAGAAAGTCGCTGAGCTGTGCGCCGGAGCCAGGCTTCATCCTGCCCAGTCCATCTGTCCCTGTACAGGTACCCGTGCCAGGGAAGTTGCCGTGGCAATCCTCAATGGTGCGACAACACCTGCTGAGGTATCCATTCAAACGGGTGTTCGTGGTGTATGTTCCATGTGGTGTACATCCGCAGTATTGAGGCTGCTGAGTGCTGCTGGCCACTCGACTGAAAGCAATCCAAAGAACTGGCGTTTGTATCCCGATGGTGTTGGGCCAAGCATCTGGAGCATTCCCGATTCCGTTGCAGATAAGTATCCCGAGTACCGGTTAAGAGAAAGCCGCGATGCACTTAAGAGCGGCGACCTTGAACTCGTTGGTTTTCCCAACATTCGACAGGAGAGTGAATAATGAGATTTGCCAAGGCTGTCACCCCCCCGCATCAACCTGAATCAAAAATGGGCTTCAATTTACCAGCCATGCGCGGTGCTGAACTGCCCGACTTGGTTTCCGTTGACGTTCAGGATTTGTTTCCAGATATTCCGGATGCCATACACAACTATGGTCAGGATGTGGCGCCTGTACGAAAGGCTGCCGAGGATGCCCTGGCTAATGTGGACTTTTCACGAATCAAAGCGACCGATTCAGTCAATGTACTCTGCTCTGAACACGGGTTCGGCATGATGGGCGGCACCGCTTACGCCGAGATTCTAAAAACAATTCGTGACATGGTTGTTGAGAAAACCGGGGCAACGAAAATAAAACTGGGGTTTGCATGCGGACTTAACAGGGTGGAAGCGCTGGAGATTCTGCCCGAGCATGGGTTGGACAAGCACTATGAAGGTCAGACATTTCAGTTCGGCCCTTACGACAAGGGTGTCCCCATAGATACCGAGATCGGTCGCCTATACGGAATCGGTATTGCCTTTAAAGCTAACAAGATTATTCACGTTCATTACGATGACCCCCGGGAACTCCACTTTCATCGTCTCAATGGCAGGGCAATGAAGGCATTTACGATGAGCTACGCGCGACTTGAAACGCGCTCGGTCTATCACACCCAGTTTCCAACACAATCGGCCAACATCGTCCCGCGCCTGATATACGAATCAGATTTTATCCAGAAGAAGTTTGCATTCAGCACAACCCTCTCTACTTCCCCGGCGGGGGTGATTGGCGTTGAGGCGAACAACAGCTTGATTGAACTGGATAAGGTATTAACTGAAAGGACGCTTCGCAACTATGGCAAGCTGGTTAAGCTGTTTGAAAGCCTCGATGAATGTATCGTTGTAATCGATGGTCATCGCTGGCTGAACTATTCCCACGCAGGCGGCATGACCAGTTGTAATCTCTTCTTTGGTCCCCAGGACTATCTTGACCTGGATCTCAATGTCACTCGAAAGAATCAGACTTCCGCTGTCAAAGCCATCGTTATCAACTATATGTGGAAGCAGGCCTTCGCCATGTCCGAGATTCCGGTTATTTCCGCTCAACCAAGTATCAGCCGTCTGTTCCAGCGGCGCGGCGTAGAAAAGCAATTTTACGCCTGTGAAGGCCTGACCGAAGCGATGGAAAAAGCTTATGAGGTTACCGACACCCGCAAGGTAATTGTATTCGATGGAACATATGGAGCAATTAACTGCTCGCCAGAACTGGCAGAAGAGTTCATCACTAAAGCGCCCCAGGTTTCTGAAGAAGTGGAACAGGTACACCTGCCCAAATGGCTGAAGCAAAGAGGGCTTGTCCCCGCTCATTGAGCCCACATCAATCAGGCTTATCTCCAGAATCAGTAGTGACAATATGGAAGAGTTCGAACTTCTTGAAAAAACGGAATTGCGTATTGAGAACCTAGGTCTGCAGAACGTCAACCTGACTGACGTGGCAAACGCCGTTGCTGATACCCTGGAAATCAATCGTGATGAAGTCCTCGTGATTGATGCCCGGGGGAGCCTGCTTACTCTCGACATCATGCGTGATCAAATGCGCCCAAGTTCACTAGTTGGGAAGCAGCAAGTTCTTTTTTCAGCACTGGGCAAGGTAGCCGGGGTTACGATCACCGATGAAACAACTTTATGCTCAGAGGGTATTTTGGGCTGGATTCTTGTCGATCAGAAACTAGGAGAACGGTCTCTAACACAGGGACAGCAAATAGCAGCTAATATTCGATCTACCATTGCCCGGCGAGTTATTGTTTTTGCCACCGGCCCCGAAGTCATAAGTGGAGAAATTGAAGATACGAACACACCGACCATTGCTGCAGCACTTACTGGTGAGGGCTATCGCGTCACTGCCGGCGGGCCGCTTGATGATGATATCGATACAATAGCGGGTGTGCTTAGAAGTGCAATAGAGGACCGGGGGTTTGGCATCGTGATTACCACCGGCGGCGTCGGCGCAGAAACCAAAGACAAGACTGTTGAGGCGCTGGAAATGCTGGACACGGAGGCATCAACACCCTACCTGGCGAAATTTGAGAAGGGCCAGGGACGGCATGCCAAAGATGGTATTCGTATCGGTGTTGCAAAAATGGGAGATGCGTTACTGGTTGCACTGCCTGGCCCTAACGATGAAGTGGTTATCAGCATTCAAGCGCTGGTCGAGGGTCTGGCCGCTGGCGAAGGAAAAGAGCTGCTCGCAGAGAGGATCGTGGGGGTGCTGAGAAAGCGCATGTCCGATTTTCATCGGAAACAAAAGCACGAGACCAGGGGACATAGTTGATGACAATAAAAGTGCTTGCTTGTAAATGCGATAGAGAGCAAGCGTGATACGTCGTCAAAACAATCAAAGTCTTTATAGAAAGACCACTCGACTATTACTGAGCGAACCAACATGTCGACAAATCAACATAGTTCGCATTCTCTGAGCCAGGCACTCTTCGGTAGTACACCAGGCCTTAAGGAGTGTTTTCTTGAGGCTGCCGAATCAGGGTTGATTGCAGGTCTTGAACTGCTTGGCCAAAACTCCCACCTCACGTCATTGAAGTGGCAGGCGCTACTGGAAGACGGTATGAGCGTTACGGAGGGGACTCGAATTATTCATGCCGAGGGTAGCGCGGCCGAACTAGATAGCGCCGAAGACTATCTCCTCGGACCACTTGGGTTCGCCAGCGGCATCGCGACGCGAGCAGTATTATTCAAGTCCGCCTGTCCGCCAGGCCTTTCGCTGGCCTGCGGGGGCTGGAAGAAGTTACCCGCAGCGATGAAACCACTTCTTCGGGAAGGTTTGAAAGTTGCAGGTATTCTCCCAAGGCTGGTGGATGGAGAGTTCGTCTATATCGGTAAGAATGGCGTCAAACTGCTAGGGGGGGTCGCCCCCGCGATCGAACAGGGACAGTCAATGGATCATGGCCCGGTGTCCATTCAGGTTTCAAGTGTTGAAGAATCGCTTTTTGCAGCCGAGGCTGGCGCTGGAATTATTATGGTGGATACTGCAAAAATCGAAGACTTGCGAGCAGTAAATAACGCACTCGTAGCAAACAACTTCAGGCATTCTACCGTTCTGGCATTCGGTGGTGGTGTTCAACTGGATCAACTGGATGATATTCACTCCGCTGGTGCGGACACTGTCGATATTGGCAGAGCGATTCTGGATGCACCCCTGTTGGATCTACGCATACGAGTCGTATAGCAAACTGGTTGCATGATTTGAGTTGGGCTTCGGACATGGTGTGATTCTTTCGCTTCCAGCTTACGCTCGAAGTCTAAATGTATACAATGGATAACAAAGACAATCAGGCAAAAGAGGAAGTTAAGATGCTGAAAACAACGCTATCAGACATGTTGGAAATCGAGTACCCCATTATTCAGGGCGGAATGGCCCCATGGGCTACTGAAAGGTTGTGTGTCGCCGTCTCTAACGCAGGAGCCCTCGGCATAATTAGCAGTATCGGCGTTGGTATGCCGCAGGCAGCACCGGTCGCCCTGGCAGACGACCCAGACTGGAAGGACAAGAGCCCCTATGAACTGCTGCGGGCGGTCCTGCAGTGGGCTACTGAGCAGACGGCCGAAAAGCAGGGAATATTTGGGGTGAACGTGCCCCTGGCTGAGGAGTTCGGAGAAGTCGTTGAGGGGTTGATCAGAGCTACTATAGACGCCAGAAAGGAAGATGAGGATACCGCGAACAGGCTGAGGGTGATTATTACGTCTGCTGGAAATCCAGCCCCCTGGGCGAATCTGATCAAAGAATCGGGCGCCCTGTGGTTTCACGTTGTACCCTCCGTCGCCCATGCAATGAAGGCAGAACAGGCTGGCGCTGATCTTATCATCGCCTCCGGCCGAGAGGGTGGTGGCCATGTTGCCTTCGAACCTGTGCACAGTATGGTACTGCTCCCTGCGGTCGTTAACGCCACCAGTTTACCGGTTGTAGGTGCAGGGGGGTTCTGTGATGGTTCTACCCTTGCGGCTGCCCTGTCGATGGGTGCCGTCGGTATTCAAATGGGAACTCGCTTCATCGCTACTGAGGATAGTGACTTTCCGGAAATATGGAGGCAGAAGATACTGACGTCCAATGAGAGGGGAAGCCATGTGGGAATCTCTGTATTTGGCCCGGCGAGATATCTAAAAAACAAAATCTCCCAACAGCTCTATGAATTATACAACCGGGGCTTTCTAGAAGGCTACAAGGAAGGCACGCGTCTGGAAGGTCGCGGAATGCAACAGCTGTCAAAAAGCAGTGACCCTGACGAATGTGTGTTTCTGGGGGGTGAAGTTGCAGGCAGAATAGAACAGATGCCAACTGTTAGGGAGCTGATAGAGGAGATCTGCGGCGATGCGGAAACGGTCATCCGCAAGTTGCCGAAACTCGTTACTGAATCTTGATATTAGTACCAGGTTTCCAGAACCCAGAGACAGTTTATCCATATCCGTGATTTACCAGACGACCTGGGGAAAAGCCATCATCACTGAATCGAGCATTTTGCTGGCTACATCACGTGCGTTGAACGTACCATCACAGCTAAATGCGATCCATCGGCTCGGGCAATCCAATCCTGTATCAGCAATCAACTTGTCCAGGTAGACCATACAGTTCCCATAAGTATTGTCCTGAACAAGGGTTCGTAAAACCGTGGCATTTTCTACCCAACCAGTATCTGAATATGCAGGCTGCACAAGTCCCAGCATTAACAATATTTTGGCCAGTTTTTTCCTCTCATCCTCCATTTGTAGAGTTCATTCGTCTGTATTCCTCGTAGCGCCACCAGGAATTTGGCTCACAGCCTGGACAGTCAGCCGCATCTGTTGGGTCTGTACCAAACTCCGTTTCCAGGTTATCACCTACGCCATCACCGTCTGAGTCAGCAGACTCGGTGGGATCGTTTGGAAAAGCATCTGCATTGTCACCGACACCATCACCATCTGAATCAACAGATTCACTAGCATCGTTTGGAAATGCATCTGCATTGTTACCAATGCCATCATTGTCAGTGTCTAAGGTCTCAGTCGGATCCAGTGGGAATGCATCATTGAGATCCAGGACACCGTCGTTGTCATCATCCGTATCCACACTATTAATGATACCATCCCCATCGGTATCCAGACCCAAAAAGGCTGAAATTCCAACAACGAGGCTGGAGTTATCACCATTGTGATTAATAGTTAGTGAGCCGGAATAGTTTCCTCGTGGTTGGTTAGTTGTATCAAGATCTAAACCGAAAGTGAATGTCTCACTAGGACCAATGGATGTACTACTTAGGTTCGTCGACAATTCCGTTCCTGATGGGGCTACCGAAGTGATGGTGACTACGCGATTGCCCTCATTTGTTATTGTGAACTCAACAGTGCTCTGCACACCAATTGATAGATCTCCCAATTCGCGGCTCATTACATCAGTCGTAAGTTTTGCTGTTATATTTAAGTAAGCATTTCGGTGAGCTTGCCCGAAACCGCTTTGAAAAGGAGTGAGCCACATCTGTGAGTTAGCTATGGACTCGTAGGTATCGTTAAGATCCATTTGCCACATGGTGGTTGAAGTGTCGTCTTGCGACTGAAGTGCGATAGCTACATCCTCCCCAATGAATGAGGGGATACCGTATGCACTTACTCGATTTTCACCAGTATTAGTAGCTAATGCAGCGGTTGTTGTCCGTGTTGAGGCATCATAAACAAGCACCATTGATTCTGCCTTTCCATCTTGTTCATAGTTGCTCCAATCTAAGTAATCAAACGTGTAAACATCGTTCCTCGTATTTGAGAATCTAGGAAAGCCAATATCAATATTGGGATCCGCAGATGAAAAGGGGTAAGTGAATCTTTTTGTACCTGTATCGTAAATACCTATAGACCAAATTTCTTGACATGCATCACTTGGCACAGGTCTACAGACTTTATAATCAAATACCAAATTCTGCCCTGTGCTATCAAAGTTCACTGAATCCACAAGTTGAACGTCGTTACCTTCACCACCCACCGAATAGTCAGGACCCTTTACAGTAATCAATTCTGACGAGCCAGAATCGGAATTGTAAATCCATATCTGGTCAGTTGAGAAATAGCCACTACTACTAGTCACGAGAGCTAATTTGCTGCCATCCGGACTTTCACCCATACTATTAACGCCATTGATTTCCAGAGTTATATCACTCCATTCAAAGAGGGGTGTTGATCGGACTTTTTCATCAATGCCTAAGTATCTAACCCAAAGATACCCCCCTTCCGACGTGTGCACAGTTGGCTTTACTCCTTTTGCAGGGACATCATTTAGCGGGCCATACATTAGTGAAGGCAGATGCCCCGTAAATGGTTGATTTATTGTTTGCACATATACGTCATATTCTTCACTCCATAAACTGTCCATCGTTCCATCTCTGGGAACTAAATGCACCAGCACATCGTCACCAGAACTCAAACTGAGATGGCTAGATTCTCCCTCTTTCTTGACCACTGTGGCCTGTACAACTCCCACTTGATTCCAGGCTTCAGACACAGCCAAAGCTTCCACACTACCTGCTCCGTAGCGCGATTCTGCTTCCAAAATCATGGTTATCGCGGAATCAATAAATTCGGCGTCCTCTGCCAGCTTCAGCAAAGTCGCATAAGCGAGTATTTCGGTCTTTTCCTTCCCAATACTTGTACCAGTTCCTTCTAGCGATAATCCTTCAGCGATCAAATATAACGCACGATTTTGGATGCCACTATTGGCATGCACACCTCCATGATCAATATCCAATGGAAGGTTGAGATAGCTGCTAAAGTGCTCCGGGTCGCCTTTGCTAGAAGGGTTGGACATACTTCTCAGATAGTTGTTCCCACCAAATAACTCTTCCCCCATATACCAGTCATCCCGATCGACCATCATTCCAAAAAAATCTGCAAAGGATTCGTTTAAAGCTCCAGATTGGTTTTGATATTTGAGATTAGATGAATGCCTCACTACTCCGTGTACAAATTCGTGAGCTGCTACGTCTTTTGCGACAGCAAGATTAGAAAAAACTTCCCCAGCTCCATAGTACATTCCCCCTTCCGACCAGTATGCATTGTCCACGGACTCGCCGGTCATATTTACGATTGCAATGAGGCCAGCGCCGTCATCATCGTAGCTTGAGCGATTATGTGTACTTAGAAAATAGTCATAGCTCTCTTGTGCATTGTGATGTGCGCTCACTCCTGCCTGATCCCATCCTGAACTAGGCGAGGAAGAGCTTATGTAAGGATATGAATCACTAATATCCCAGTTACCAATTTTGGTGTCGGTTCCGTCGGGAAACGAAATATCTCTAAGCAGATATATTCCATTTTGTTTGTATGAGTTGAAGTTTCTCATGACACCTTGCAGGTCTGTGCCAGAACTAGCGATAGAAGCGTGATAGAACTGAGGTATCTTTGTGATCAGCTTTTGAGTAGCAGGAGAGAAGTACATCTCCCACTTCCTTTGATCTGGCAGTACTGCAATAGCTTTGTACGCATGCATGGGGATATTTGCCATTATAAATATCCCTTCTTCAAAGGTCGTCAAGGTTGGTGGCACTGTTTCTATATTTTTCAAATGATCGATAACAAGAGTTGAAATTTGCTCCCGGTTGAGTTTTGCGTCGACATCAATTGGAGCTGATATTCCACGAAATTTCCCAGTAATCGACTTGACAAGGTCTCCTTCTACTGTAACCACCATTTCTCGACCCCAAACGGGCAAATTTTCGTACTCCCTAGCAACGCGAACGATTGACTCGCCCAACGGGGTTACCTGTATTGGCTTGCTCGTAAGGATTTTTTCGTAAGCGCTAACACCAAATAAATCAGGATGATTGGCGACCAATTCTGCAGACTTAAATGCTACCTCCGCAGACGTATTGGAATTAAGGTCCAACAAGAAGCTACCTGTCACAGCTCGTAGGTTACTTGAGTTGTCAAATCTTAGCTCGGGCTCTAGGCCAGTAGAATTCAACTCCGAAAGTGAAACTAGGTCAGCCTGTATTTTCTTACTCAGAACAATTGGTTGAGAGTTTGATATTTCTTCCATCGATGCCAATGCTTCGGTGTATCGTTGGAAAGCGGCCTTGATGTCGGTGAGAGATGTTCCTTTATTTGAAGAGGTTGATACTTTTCGAGCCCAGCTGCTTCTGCGCGCCTCTGTCGTGGCTGCGGTTATTGGGCGTGGTTTTGACCCCGTGCCTAAAAGTTTTTGGTCTATTTGCTCAAGCGCTAGTTCATTTTGCGATGAATATGATTTTAGTAGACTAGCAAACCCAATAACCGCAATAACAAACGCCAAAAGATACGAGGTGGGTGAAATTTGTTTTATGCGGTTCATGGCCGGTTAGTTTCTATATGCTCTTCGGATGGTCTAAGAACACTACGGCACCAAGACCAGCGTCACCGGCAACAAGAAGGAAACGCTCCCGCAGTAATATCAAACAACGCATTCTAACGTCTCAGTTTACTTTCTTGCAGGGAAGTTGTGGGTTAATTCTCAACCAAATTCAACAAAATCTAGCTAAATTGGCTTATTACTCTAAAATAACAGCACGGATCAGCGAATTT
>PBRP01000145.1 GCA_002726655.1 Gammaproteobacteria bacterium | reverse complement strand
CCCTCTAATAACATAGTAGTCTCCGGTGTCGGGGCCGAGCGGATCAGTAAGCTGGTCACGTTCGAGCTCTACCGAATAATAGTCCGATATCCACTCTGAAACATTACCCGCCAGGTCATAAATACCAAGTTCATTGACCTTAAATGTGCCCACAGGCGCGGGACCACGAAATGAGTCCGTATAGCCCACTATATGATAAGGCACCATACCCTTGGCAGATTCGTCAGCATAATTGCCTGAACCCTTGGGTGGAGGCATAGCGGCGCCCCAGGGAAAGCGAGATGAAGCTGGACCGCCAGCATATCGTGCAGCCCATGCCCATTCAGCTTCTGTTGGCAACCGATAGCCAACGGTGGTTGGTGAGACAAGTTGCCATTTTCCGTTCTTCTGGTGATAGGCTACCGGGAGCTGATCTTGTTCGCTCAGCCAGTTACAAAAGCGAACCGCAGCGCCCCATGCTAGATTAACAACGGGTCGTGAATCCTCGTTCAGCAATGACCTGCCAAATACACCTGAATCGTGAGTAGGATCAAAAGCGGCAAATTGCTTGTTGGTTACCTCGTGTATACCCAGGTAATAAGCTTTAGTCAAAACGACATCCTTTTCAATCTCATTGGATCGCCTGCCTCGTTCCCGTCTTCCTGCACCCATTTTCAGTTTATCGGGAAGGATCAGTTTCAACGTTTGCCCTGCGCCGGTAGCGATAGCCTGGGGGATAGCCGCGACTCTTGCTTCATCATTTGTTTTCAGGGTGACGAGCAGTTGCTGTGACAAGCCAGGTTGTGGTGTCACGGTTGTCCTGTAGGTCGCGTACCCTTCCTTTACGATTTCCAGTGTATGTCGACTGGCCGTCAGCGAGAGTTGTTGTGAAGGATTTCCCATCGAACTGCCGTCGACGAACAATTCGCCACCGGGTGGCTGAACACTGATTCGTATCAGACCAACAACAGGATTAAGGGTCAGGCTCAGTGAAACGTCTTCCTCTGGTTCAACCTGAATCTTCCTTGCGATTTGCTCGTAGCCTGCTTTTGACAGCAGAACCTGGTAGGACTTGCCTGGCGCGAGGGTGACAGATAAAGGGGTCTGGCCACGATATTTCTGGTCAATGGTCACATTAACCGCTGGAGGGTTTGTCTCTATGGCAACTTTTCCGTCTGATTTGATCAGGTTAATCTCAGCGAGCTGTTGTGCTTCGCCATGAACAACGGCAATTTCAGATTGCCAGACCTTATAGCCTGGTTTCTTAACCCTTAGCTGACGAGTACCCTCCAGTATTTCAATGCTTGCAGGTGTGATTCCGGACTCCAGCTCGTCGACATAAACGGTGGCATCTGTCGGTAGTGAGCTAAGGCCGATTTCGGCCCATGCGGGTTCCAGTTCAGCTTTGAGTTCCTGCTCTAATCTTTTCCCTTCTATTACTATCTCAGATTCATAGGCGAGGTATCGTTCTGAGCGCAGCGAAATATCGTGCAGCCCTGCATCAATGTTGTTGATTATTAGTGGTGTTTTGCCGACGGAAGCTTGGTCGATGAATACCTCGGCGCCAACTTCAGGGATTGAAGCGATGGTGAGGATTCCTGGTAATTTTGTCATCTCGAAGTCAAAGTCCTGGTCAGGATCATCACCAACCTGTACCGGCTCCGACAGGGTTCTATATCCCTGGAGTTCGGCCGAAATGACATAGTCTCCTGGTAGCATCAGGAATCTTTCTCCTAATCGATAGCTAAAAAATCCTGTCGTGATAGCCAGGTGATCGGGACTGGGAGAGATGTTTAAGCGTACAGCTCTTGCCGTGAACATAAATAGCGCGGCGAGAGACAGCAGGATGAATACGAGACCGATTGCGATTGGAACTGGTTTCAGGACCAGTTTTTTCTTTTTGCTGCCCGGGTCGACTCGAGTAAACGGTGTTGCGTCGATGGTGATGTTGTCGTTTTCTGCCTCAGACATGTCAGATTTTTTCAATGCAGCTAATGTAGATAGGGTCGATAGCTTCACCCGCAAGCAAGGTCAATTCCCAGCGTATATCGCGGTACCCGCGGCGCCTTCCGACTATGGTGTAGTCACCGGGATAGAGTTGTACCTGCGTACTGACAAGCTGTCCATACTGGCCCACCCGGTAAATTTCGATGTCGGTTTTATTGTCTGAGCTCAGCTCAATCGTGATCGGAATCCGGGCCACCGATACCAGCCTTGAAAGAGTATAAAGCTGCTGCTTTAAATGTGGACCAGGTTCGCGCACTCGACCTGCATTAGCAACTGCAGTTCTCGCGGCGTTAAGTTCCTCGTCATCACGCATGACGGTAGGTTGTGACAGGAACCTGTTAAGGGTTGTTTCCAATTCCAGCCTTTTATTAGCTTCCAGGAGCCCGTCCCGGGCGAACACAAGTGTCTGGTCGAGCTCCAGGACGGATTCGTATTCACGAATGGTTTGAGGCCAGTCTTCTCCCTGTACGAACTCGGTCGCAGCTGATTTATGCGCTTCAATTGTATCCATTCGCTCCGCGAGATCTATTTGCAGTAGTCCATCAGCGGGTTCCTGTGATTCAGGAAAAATCTGCTGCGCACGTGTAAACGCTTCCCTTGACCGAGCATAGTCTTTTGCGGCCAGTTTGGAGAAGCCGGCTGACATTGCCTCATCAAAGTTCATCTTTGCGATTTTTGACTTTACCCTGGTGACTCCTTTGACAGCTGGTTGCCATTTTGGGTCGAGTCCGGCCGCTTCCTTATAGGCCTTGAGTGCATCAGTCAACGCCAGTTCCCGCTCATGAAAATCACCTGACTTCATGAAGGACAAAACTTGATCCAGATTTTCCGCACGATGCAGTTGTGCTTCAATGTGGCTGTCACCTGGCTTTATAGCCTGTGCAATCGACCAGGCTGTTATGGCAGGTTCTACTTCGGCCGCATCGAGGGCAGCTTTTCCTGCGGCAAGGTTCTCTTCCAGTACCATGGGGATGCGATCCTTAAGTTCAGCCAGCCGTTTAAGTGCTTCCTCATAGGCTTTCATGGCTTCACTTAATTTTCCTTCGCGGTAGGACGCGTCCCCGGAATCTGCAATTTGACCGATTTCATCGTAGGTTACGCCGGCCCACAAAAGGACTCCCAGGTCTTCGAGTTCTACCCGTGCACGCAGTAGCTCCGAAGCGATGCGTTTGCCTTCGTTCTTTAGAAATTCAAGCTGCGCGATCTCCAGTGGAGCCAGTTCCTGTACCGGGTGCTCTGCGGGTTGCTCGGGTTTTGCTGGAGCAGGAGTGGACTCATTTGCCGCATTGGTCACCCCTGCCGGGATATCGCGGATGGCCTGGGTATTGGGCAAAATGAAGAACACGAACCCGGCAAGAACCAGCAGAGCAGCCAGACCCACAAAGGCTGTGCTGGTAGAGATCTGGTGCCGATCTCGTGGTGACTGATGGGCTGGTAAGGGACTTAAAGAGGCTGCAGCAGGTGCGTTTGAGCGGCCAAAAGTTGTCTGCTGTATTTCTATTGGTTTTGCTGTTGAAACACCCTTGGCATAGTTACCTAGTAGCTCCTTCGCCTCTTCAAGCTTGACCAGTCGATCATACTGTGAAGGAGCCAGCATCGCGGCCACAATATGCCTGACCTCTGCAGGTATGGGTGAACTGGCTTCAAAGTTTCCGCCAGGGTGCCATGCCCGGCCTGTTAGCAGCCGGAAAATAAGGCATCCAATTGAATAGACATCATCAGCAGAATCAGCGGGTTGTCCGCGTTGAACCTCCTCAGTCAGGTAGTCAGGGTTGTTGCTGGCAAGGGAGGTTGGCAGACAGAACCCAGTTATGTGCAGTTGCCCATCCCCATCAACCAGCAGGTTTCCAGGCTGCAGGTGACCGTGGTTGATACCCAGGCTGTGGGCAAACTCCAGAGCCGCAAACATTTGCTCGAGCAGGGGCCAGCTTTCTGTGAAGCTTTGGGTCTCCGGGTTAAATGGATGTGCAGATTTTATATAGCTTGAGGAAACAAACAGGTTGCCATCGACCTCACCTTGATCAAAATTTCTTACAATGTTTGCCTGAATCAGGCCACGGGAACTACTGATTGCTGCCTGTGATTGCTCCAGCAATTCGGCTTTGCCTTCAAAAATCTTCAGGCACACCCGTTCATCCCCCGACCTGTCGAGGGCAAGCCAGACTTCCGCGGATGGTGATTCGGCAATCCGGTGGAGTAGGGAATAGCGAACAGAAATATCCTGTCCTTCGGTGAATTCGAGAGTCATGAACTGTCTCGTGCTTTTCAGGCCGGTAAAACGGGGGACTATTCTACAGGAAGACCGGTTTCTTCAACGTATATTTCCCCGAGGATTCTACGCCACTGCTGATACTGGGCATCTGCGGTGCCCGTCAGCTCGATCGTCTTACCCTCAATGTCCAAAACATAAGGTGTAATTTCAGAACCAAGTGACTGGCTCAACTCCTTCAGGGACTCCGCATGAATTTCTGCTTCTTTGCGCCGGTCCAGCCCACTCTTTATTGCGCCGATACCGCCGAGAACAGCACCTGTGGCAGCAGCATCTCCGGCCCATGTCTCACTTTTGTTGGCCGCTACGATTCCGCCGGCGATCAATGCCGCACCACCGATCAGTCTGTTTCTGGCTTGTTTCTGCATTTGCCGCAGGCGTACTGCTTCATCATAGGTAGCATGCCGCCACTCATCATATGAGGCTTTCATATCCCGGTGAAAGTGGGCGTAATAATCATCGAGAGTATCCACAAACAGGTATTCCTGTTGCTTGATTCTGTCAACCCTGGTGAGCATTTCATTATTGCTTGCGGGCAGCTGACTGATATCCACTTTACCGCTTCGATTTTCAACTAGGTAGTCTCCAAAAGCCTCTGGAGACAAGTTGCGTGCATACTTCAATGAGGATATCTGTCTGATCCTGGAGATTCGTGCGGCGGTAAATTTTTGACGAGCCAGCAGGAGGTCGTTGGCGATATCATTGTACAGGTCCTGGAATGGATCTTCCTTGGGAGACCGGTATGAAAACTTGCTGGCAGTGTCCCTATATTCCTTTTTGAGCCAGACTTTGCCCGCTGAATCAACGGCCTGCATCCACAACTTGAGTTGTTCTCCATCTGAAACAAGAATTTTCCCCTGCAGCTTGAGGTCAACGGCATCTGACGGGTCAGGGATGACCCGAACCGCACCCCAGTTCCCGGTCAGCTCAAGCGTATCTTTTAGCTGGTAGGCGATAAAACGGGATTCGGCATTGCGAACGTCAGGGACGATCAATTTCTTTGCATTCGCCGCGTCTGCTTTCTGAAGATTCGGATCGAGTGGTGATATGCCTATGTCCAGCAGAAGTTCATCCGGGATCTGCTCCATCGATTGGACCGCGGGCGTTGAATTTGCTGTTACAACTTCAGTCGAGGTGCATGCATGCGTAAAGAGAACGGATATAAGAATCAGACATATGGGTAGTGTATTGTTCATTTTCTTCATAATGATTTCGGTGAGTTATAGTCCTGCCCTATATCGTTTGTATTCTTCCCAGAGCTTCGCCTTTAGATCAGGGTCTCTTTCGGCAATAGCGGCTTCACGAAGTTGTTGGGCGACAATATCATCGCCCTGAGGGTTAGGGATATCTTCTGGGATCGGTGTTGCAGAGGTGCTTGCCACATCGACTTCCTTACCTTCTGGCATACGACCCTGTTGAATTTCCACTTCTGCTGAGTTCATCTCACCATCGAATACGGGGTCATCATCACCGACCGAGGCGCCTCCAAGAACCACATTGCCTGGAATAGAGTCATTAGTAACTGGCGGCGGGGCGGAGTCAATGATCGCCTGCCTGGCCCCCAGAATTTCGCCCTCGAATATCACCAGGGATTCATCAAGTTCCTTGTCGAGTTCTCCCATTCTTCCAGCCTCGCCCGGCACTCCGGATAAATTTGGTAGCTCTATTTGGCTCGACAAAATTGAATCTGTTGCGATAACAATCGCGACATTGGCATCATTCAGTGCGTCTTCGGCCTCATCGAAAATACCTTCCATTTCCGGACTTCCAACCATTTCTGGCTCCTCGAGCCTGGCTGAAATCAAATCCTGACCAGCAATGATAATAGCGACTCTTGCATTTGAGAGAGCTTCTTTTGCGGCTTCAATTTCTTCTTTGGTGGAGGCATTTTCGAGTGTTCCTCCTGCTGTTTGCAGCGCGATACTCGCTTCCAGGAGTGCTTCCTGGGCGGCTCGGATTTCGTCGCTGACAAAAGTTGGGTCACCTGCCATATCACCCGATACTTCTCCCGCTGGGGGCTCTCCATCCGCTGGGGGCTCTCCACCCGCTGAAGGCTCTCCACCCGCTGAAGGCTCTCCACCCGCTGAAGGCTCTCCACCCGCTGAAGGCTCTGCATCACTATCCGCGAATATGTCTGAATCAGAATCAGATTGATCTTCACTTTCGGGCATCAAGGGGTCAGGCTCTCCTGAACCGGATTCGGTCATCAGGGGGTCCTGAGGCAGGTCACTCTGCTGTCCACCCGCTGAAGGCTCTCCCCCCGCCTGAGCGATTTCCTCGCCTGATTTGGCAACTCTCTGACCCGCCTTCTTCAGATCTTCGGCAGCCTGTTGCTGGTTTTTCGATCCTGATTTAGTGCTTTTTTCACCCTTTTGTGAGGATGAGGTTGGCGAAGCAGTTGGATCCGGTATTGACAGTTCTGGGGTTGAGGTCTGCTGTGGCTGGGATGAGGGGGAGGATTTCTTCTCACTCCTTGACTGCTGGGGTGACTTTTTACTCGGAGACTGGCTTGGAGACGAAGGTGAACTCGATGGAGGTGAACTCGACGGAGGTGACGAGCTGGGCAGTGATGGAGGCTGCTGCGAGGGCGGCGGTGTTGAACGCTGGGGGCTCTGGCACCCTTGAATCCATAGGGCTACAGCAATGCACAGAATCGCAAGTTGGTGTCTTCTTGTCACTCTATCGCTCCTGGAACTGGTACGTTTAGCATCATTAGTTGAAGCAATTCTCTCAAATGCAACCTGAAGTTTAACTGAATAAAACTGTGCGGGCGCAGAATATAGCCTGCCTCCCTGTTTGACCCAAATTCTATAGGAAATGTTCAATGTATAGGTTTAGTATTAATCCCCGTCGAGAGAAATGTAAGGTATTTGAACCAGGGCGGGTCATATAGAACTAACTAGCAGAGGTTTGTGAGAGTCAATGGGCCATTTTAGTTACCAAACACACCTGGCGGCACTGGTGATGGGCATTTTGCTCACGTCCTGTACAACCAATGTAAGGGTAGAAGGTACGGTGCCAACGCCACTGGTTGCCAAAATACCCGCGAACATCGGTGTACATTTCTCAGACGAATTCAGGACATTCCACTACCAGGAAGACCTGAAGGACTCAGGTACCTGGAAGATCCCCCTTGGCGGGAAAAATCTCACTTTTTTCCAGAACCTGTTATCAAGCATGTTTACGGCAGTGGAAGAGGTATCGGAGCCTCCCTTCCCGGATGGGGAAATGCAGCATCTCGATGGTGTGTTGGTTCCACGAATAACTAAATACGGGTTCTTAACACCAGCAATTTCTGGTCTTAAGTTTTATTCTGCTTCTATCGAATATCAGATTCTACTGTACAACAGGGAGGGAGAGGTCATTGGTGACTGGAATATCGTTGGTTATGGCAAGAGTGAAGGCGGGTCGTTTGGTGCGGATGAAGCGCTTGGTGATGCAACTATGCTGGCCATAAGAGATGGTGGCGCTCGAATAGCGATAGAAATGTCCCAACAACCTCAGATTATCAAGTGGGTAAAGAACATTGAAGCGACCGTTGCAGAATAAAAACATGATTCAGAGGGCAGTAGCGATCTTGCTCCCTGTCCTGATTGCCGGCTGTGTTTCTTCACGCATCGAACAGTCCCGGGAAGGTGTTACGGGAATAGCCGGCGGTGAGGGCATGGTGATCCTCGGTCGAGCCAGCTACAACGACCATCAGACTGAAGAAAGCTTTACCGACTGCATTTCGGATATTCTTGTGAAGGGTGCGACGCCTATAAGGTTAATACCGGACCAGGAATTCAAGGACAACCTGTTCCCATGGTTTGAACCAAGAACGGCGCCTACTTCGGCGGGAGAGTTGAGTCGATTGTTCGCCCAACCCGGCGTACAGGATCGTATCGATGAAGCCAATGTTCGTTACCTCACCTGGATCGATGGTGATACTGTAACTGTGGACAAAGGAGGGTCCATGAGTTGTACCATCAGTACTTTCGGTGGTGGTTGTTTCGGTATGAGCTATTGGGAGCAGGATGCTTCCTATGAGGCCTCTATCTGGGACCTGGATAACCTGACTACTGCGGGGCAAATCAGTGCAGATGCCAATGGTACTTCATACCTGGCAGGGCTGATAGTGCCAATTCCCATCCTGGCAAGACCCGGCAACGCGGCCTGTAAGGGATTGGCCAAACAGTTAAGGGCGTTTGTCGTCGGGGAGTAGTTCATCGTCCTGTTTGATGGAAACATTTTTTTCTGATGGATTTGAGCCGATGACCTGGTAGGTCTGATGAACCATAAGGCTTTCGGTTGCGACCAACTCACCATCGATGATCCTTGGTCGGAACCGGGTAGCGCTCAGTCTTGAACGAAGGTTTCGAACCTGCGCATTTGGGACATTCTTGTCGAGCAGTTGAATGTTTTTTACACGGCCACTTCCACTTATTGAATATTCAACATCGACATACAGTTCTACATCTTCTTCCGCTGCCGCATCCGGCCTGCGATCCAGGTACAGTACTCTTGATCCTTCCGGGTACAGTCGTGTCGGTGAACCGAATATTTCAGTGCTCAACTGCTTCTGCTGCTCATTTTCCTGCATCAATTGCCAGGTCTGGAGGTAGACTTCACTTGCCCTCGTGTCACCGGTGATAGTGTAGATATCACCCAGACCGACCATCGCGGCAATTCGGTCGGGCAAATCAGTTTCAGGGTTACTTTCGACAATAGACAGCACACGCTCCAGTGCTGCTTCTGAAGCACGTCGATTGGTGATCTGCAGGAGTCTTGCCCGGGCTAGCCCGCGTAAGGGTTCTACCAGGCGCAGATCCGTTACACCGTAGCTATGTTCAATTATTCTGATTGCCCTCTGGTATAGGGCGATTGATCGCCTGAATAGATCTTCACGGTAGTAGCGATAATCGGGTACCGTTGATAACGGCATCATATTACCGCGCGTTGCAAAATAGGCGCCAAGACGTTGTAGAACCGGCAGTAGTTTTTCACTTTCTTCACCATAGGCCTGCTCACTGATTCGCAGGTTGAACGCCTGTTCACGATCAGCCGCAATAAGCTTTCCCTGCCGGAGGTTTAGCCTTGTGATCTGATCAACGATTTCCAGCTGTTCTGGCGTAAAAACGCCACCTACCCGGTGTGAAATATGCTGTGCTCTACGAAAAGACTCCTCTGCTGATGAGAAAGTTTCCAGCTCGGTTTGTGTTAGACCCCTGGCCATTAGAATATTCATCAGCGTCATACTGAATGGGTTGGCCTTCGCTTCAATGGATGCCAGCGCTTTATCCAGCACTTCCATTGCCTCTGGCAGATAGCCCTGTGAGGAGAGCAGGACACCGAGATTTGTCTGCAATTTGCCATATAGTACCGGGTTGATTTCCCTGAGGTTGGGGTTGTTGTCTATAAGGACCTTTGCATTTTCCCGAGCAGGTTCTAGCTGCTCATTCTGTATTTGAGTCTGCATCTGCTCGTACAGGTGGCGGTTTTCGTCATCATCGAACTTCAGGTCGTTAAAGTAGTATTCGAGCACAGTTTTATCTACAACTTCTTCTACAACTTCTTCTACAACTTCTTCTACAACTTCTTCTGTAACTTCTTCTGT
>PBRP01000144.1 GCA_002726655.1 Gammaproteobacteria bacterium | reverse complement strand
GAGATCGCATGCACCGCCCTGATCTGAGGAACCTGATGCAGTTCCCTGTTGGTTTTCGCGGTCAGTTTCTGGTTTACCTTGATGAGGACATGTGCGGTGACCAACTGGCTTGCGTAGTTGTCTCCATACGCCAGTGTGTAACCCTTAATAATCCCTGAGTCTTCAAGTCTCTTTATTCTGCTGTTAACAGTGGACCGGGAGACACCCAGTTCACGGGCAATTTCCGATGTACTGCGACGTGCATTTTCTCGCAGCTTGCTAATAAGCTGCTGATCCATATATTTCATCATTTAAACCATTTATTCGTCATAATGCTACATGTAGATAGTGATATGTCAAATTTGACTATTCAACATGACCGTTTAAGGCGTCAAAATGTAAACAAAGTACATAATAGTGTGGGCCTAGACATCATGACAGACAGAACAGCTATAGCAGTTGTAGGTGCGGGGAAAATCGGTGAAACCATTGCAGCACTATTACTCGGCTGCGGTGATTACAAGGTCACTCTGATAGACAGCACGCAGGAGGCGCTTGACGCTATACCCAATCACTCAGCACTGAAAAAGATACAACTCCATGTCGGCATAGACCCTGCACTACAGGACTGTGTTGCTGGTCACTTCGCGGTACTTAGCTCCGCGCCCTTTTACCTGACCAGGATTATCGCCGATGCTGCTCATGCTACCGGTTGCCATTATCTGGATTTAACCGAAGATGTGGCGAGTACAGAATATGTGCGGGAAATTGCGCGGGAATCAGAGCGGGCCTTCATTCCCCAGTGTGGGTTGGCGCCTGGCTTTATCTCTATCGTAGCCAATGATGTTGCGGCGAAATTTACCCGGCTGGATACCATTCGCATATGCGTTGGTGCGCTGCCGCAGTACCCTTCTAACTCTCTTAACTACAACCTTACCTGGAGCACTGATGGTGTTATCAACGAATATTGTGAACCCTGTATTGCCATTAAAGACGGCAGTGTTGTATCGGTACCGCCACTCGAGCACCTGGAACACTTTTCATTGGATGGCATCAATTATGAATCCTTTAATACATCTGGTGGCCTGGGATCGCTGGGTGAAACGATGGCGGGAAGAATACAAAACCTGAGTTATCAGACGATTCGATATCCTGGCCATCGTGACATCATGAAAACCCTCCTACATGACCTTGATTTGAGACAGCATCGTGACCTGTTAAAGAATGTACTTGAAAATGCGGTACCCGCAACTATGCAGGATGTCGTTATCGTTTTTGTCACGGTGAGCGGTCAGTACGACGGTCAGTTACTGCAGGAGACCTATGCTAACAAAATATATGGCGCCAGTGTGGGGGGCATTGCGCGAAGTGCTATCCAGATTACAACCGCCAGCAGTATCTGCGCCATGGTAGATCTGCTCAGGCAACACAGAATTCCGTCAAAGGGGTTTATTCGCCAGGAGGAAATTTCCCTGAACGAATTTTTAGTCAACCGATTTGGTAAGGTGTACGAGATTAAAGGACCCGCTGAGAAAGCTTATATTGAACCCAATGACGAATTGATATCTGCGTCTCGACCCCAGACACTCAGGAGCATGACATGACGATAAATCATCACCAACTCGAATGTCTTAAAAGGCTTGGACTTGATCCATCAATGATTGCCTCGGGGGATATGAAGGTAACCAGCCCAATTGATGGCAGTACACTTGGTCAGGTTCAGAGCCATACGGGCACGGAAACAGACAATATCATCAACAATTCAGTCACGGCATTCAGAGCCTGGCGGTCAGTGCCTGCACCAAAAAGAGGTGAGTTGATCCGAATATTTGGTGAAAAACTTCGCCACCACAAAAATGACCTGGGGCAGTTGGTAACGCTCGAGTGTGGCAAGATTTTGCAGGAAGGACAGGGTGAAGTTCAGGAGATGATTGATATCTGTGACTTTGCCGTTGGTCTGTCTCGTCAGTTATATGGGCTCACTATCGCCTCTGAGCGTCCCGGGCATAAGATGCTGGAAAACTGGCACCCCATTGGCCCCGTTGGGATAATCTCTGCATTCAATTTTCCAGTAGCGGTATGGGCCTGGAATACAGCGCTTGCCGTGGTATGTGGTGACTCAGTTATATGGAAACCATCAGAAAAAACACCCCTGACCGCACTTGCCTGTGAAATGATTTTCAAAGAGGCAGTAGCGGAATTTGCTGAGGCGCCTGAACACCTGGCACAGGTTCTGCTGGGTGATGCCTCTACAGGAACACAACTGGTTGAAGATAATCGAGTCCCTATTATCAGTGCGACTGGTAGTTGCGCCATGGGTCGAATTGTTGCGCCCATAGTAGCGGCAAGGATGGGGCGCTCAATCCTGGAACTGGGTGGGAACAATGCAATTACGGTCTGCCCGACCGCTGACCTGGATATGGCGGTGGCTGGCATTGTTTTTGGTGCCGTTGGTACAGCTGGTCAACGCTGTACGACTACCCGGCGCCTGTTCATTCACGAAGCAGTTTATGAAGAGCTTGTTTCCCGACTGAAGAAGGCCTATGCCAGCGTGACAATTGGGAACCCCCTTGATGCTGAAACACTGGTTGGCCCACTCATCGATGTTCGAGCCCACACGATGATGCAGGATGTCCTCACCAAAGTCTCATCGCTTGGCGCTCGCGTTCATGGCGGTGAGAAGGTTGCAGTTGATGGATGTGCCGAAGGCTACTACGTCCAGCCAGCGCTGGTAGAAATGCCCGAGAGCATAGGCAATATCCAGGAGGAAACATTTGCTCCGATTTTGTACCTGTTCAAGTACGCTGATTTACAAGATGCCATCCATGCGAACAACGATGTGCCGCAGGGCCTTTCTTCTTCAATATTTACTAACGATATGCGTGAAGCAGAGCTATTCACCTCGGCTGTGGGCAGTGACTGTGGCATAGCGAACGTCAATATCGGCACCAGCGGTGCGGAAATTGGCGGCGCCTTTGGGGGGGAAAAAGATACGGGTGGTGGCCGGGAATCTGGTTCTGATGCGTGGAAAGGCTATATGCGCAGAAGCACCTGCACAATAAACTATTCATCTAAACTGCCACTTGCCCAGGGTATTCAGTTCGACCTGTAACCTGTCCTCGACAAGCCGGCGGAAGAGTAGGGCAGGATACAGGCGGAATAGGACAAAGGCCTTAGCCTGGTCAAAGGCGCTGCAAGAAAAAGGGCTCAGTTGCCGCTTGGAATTTTGTTGAAAGGCAATCCCTTGTCAGCTCGCATATCCGCAGGCAAGCCCAGCACTCGCTCAGCAATGATATTGCGCAGGATCTGGTCAGTACCCCCTTCTATGCGTACCGCAGGCGAGCGCATGAGCATTGCCTGGAAGCGGGCAGTTCCTTCTGCTACTTCAGGATCCATCATGATTCCACCCAGTCCCTGGAGGTCTAGTGCAAATTTTGCGACATCCTGCATCATGCTGCCTGCAACCAGCTTGCCGATTGAGTTTTCCGGCCCAGGGGTATCGCCCTTGGACAAGGCTGTTATAGCCCTTGATGCAGTATTTTTTAAACCGGCAGCCTTACAATGCCAGTCTGCCAGCTTTGACCGAACTGCAGGGTTATCGATGGCTTTGCCTCCGGCAAGGGGCAGTGATTCGAGTAATTCCTTTATTTCAGGATAGCCGGTTGCTATTCCACCGCCGATGGCCAGTCTCTCGTTCATTAGAGTGGTGAGTGAAACCTGCCACCCACCACCGACGGCCCCGAGGCGGTGATCATCTGTAATTCGAACATTTTCGAAGTAAACCTCATTGAATCCACTGTCACCATTGGCTTGTTTGATCGGTCGAACGTCAACACCTTCAGCCTTCATATTGAGGATAAACATCGTTAGTCCCTGGTGCTTGGGCACCTCCGGATCTGTCCTGGTAATCAATATACCGTAGTCACTGTGCTGTGCACCGGAGGTCCATATCTTCTGACCATTGATGACCCACTCATCGCCGTCCTTCTCGGCTTTGGTCCGTAAGCCCGCCAGATCTGAACCACTCGCAGGTTCTGAGAATAGCTGGCACCAGATTTCTTCGCCGCTGGATAATTTGGGCAAATATTTTTGTTTCAATTCTTCTGACGCATAAGCCATGACGGTTGGACCACACATGCCGTGGCCAATGATAAAAGTAGCCGATAGTCTCCCGTAAATGCCTTCCTCCTGGTTCCAGATAACACTTTGAATCGGGGTCGCACCACGGCCGCCGTATTCCTTTGGCCATTGAATACATGCCCAGCCAGCTTCTGACTTTTTCTTCTGCCACTTTTTGGCTTCCGCCAGGGGGTCATTGTCACCAGTGTTCGTTCTGCCAAAGCCGCTGGAGGCCAAACTTTCTTCTAGGTGCGTCGGTGCATTTTCTGAAAGCCACTGTCGAGCTTCCTGGCGGAATTCTGCTTCTTCTCTGGTATCACTAAAATCCATGTTGCCTCCTAGGCTGCTTTACTGGCGGAAAGACTTTCGATTAGCCGGTTTTCCCACACGGACAAACCCCCTAGCACCAATGTTAGATAGTTAGAACGACGATAGAACAGGTGACAATCGACTTCCCAGGTGAAGCCCATACCGCCATGAACCTGGATATTGTCCCTGGAACAGAGCTGGAATGCCTGGGTCGCTGAAACCCTTGCAGTCGCCGCTGCTGTACTTAAGTCCGCGGCATTGTTTGCCAGCGCCCAGGCAGCATAGAAACAATTTGATTCAGCAAGTTTCAGAGCGACATACATATCGGCCATCATGTGCTTCAGTCCTTGAAAAGATCCTATCGGCCGGCCAAACGCGAACCTTTGTTTGGCATAGTCGACTGCCATATCCAGCACCTTCTGTGCACCACCGATCTGTTCAAATGCGAACAGGACCGCTGCACGATCGTAGATATCCTGCAGCATGCTCCAGCCATTTCCCGCCTCACCAAGAAGCTCTGCCGGGGCGCCGTTGAAGGTGATTGAGGCTGAGTTCTTGCTGGGGTCGACTGTATCGACGTTAGTTCTGCTAACGGCGCCTTCGTTTAGATCAACGATAAACATGCTGAGGCCGTCTGTGGACCTGGCAAGTACGACAGCGATATCGGCAATACCGCCATCCGGTACGATTAGCTTAGTGCCGGAAATTGTTTTTCCATCCGATTCGACGTTAATGGATTCAGGCGTCATTTCCTGCACGGTTTCGACAGCAGCGAGTGTTCCGATCGTTTCTCCAGTTGCCAATTTAGGCAGCCAGGTTTCTTTCTGGGATTCATCACCGTAAAGCGTGATTGCTTCAGCCGCGAGATAGATTGAGGAAGACATGGGAACCGGGGCCAGGTGGGCACCCAACTGCTCGGCGATGACACAAAGGCCTAGATATCCACCGCCAACTCCTCCATAGGCTTCCGGTATCGCCGTGGCCATCAGTCCCATATTGGCTAGTCCGCTCCAGAGTTCTCTGGCATAGGAATCGTTCCCTTCAAGTACTCTGCGAACTTCTTCTGACTTGCAGTTGTCACCGAGGAAGCGTCCGGTCTGGTCGCGAATCAGCTTCTCTTGGTCTGAAAAATCAAAATTCAAGTGTTTCCCCTTGTGGTTGATCGTATAAGTAAAGAACCCGACTGGATCTTTCTACTTTGAGCAGTAGCTGGGTGTTGTCTGATCCGGTGAGCAATCATCATATCATTGAGATATTTATTGAGGGAGAGGTTTTCTACTCGTCTGAAATGAACAGTTGGTGCGGTCCTGTGGTTAACAGATCCCCCAGCCAGTCTTCTAATTCCGTATGCAGCGGATTTTGCTGTTATTCCTCAATATGTCTCCCTGAGGTCCTTTGTAGTAAAAGGTCCCATTGACGCCCGTTGCTGAGCCCGCACCCGGCTCACTGGCCACATCCACCTTGTCATCACTTCTCTGGGCACCAGCACCGTGGACATCAAGTATATTGACATTCATATGTTCCAAAGCTCGCCCTAAAGAGACATAGGCAGCGTTGCTGCCGTCATCATCGCTACTTTGTTACTCCCCTGTATCAGTTGACCTGATCAGCGCGTAATGTACCAGCAGGGCACTGCCTCCAGCGAGAAATATTGCACCATAGGTGAGAGGATCTTCAGCGCTCAGGCCAAGTAGATGAATCGCAACCAGAGCACCGCCAATAGCGACAGCCACAATGCCCCATTTCAGGCTTGTGCCTGGGTTTTCATCTTTTGCCTTCAGGAACAGGTGTTCTATAGTCGCAGCGTCGGCATTTACATTGATGAGTTCCCGGCGTACACGGTTATCCGAGAGAACACGTGTCATATAGGCGATCATCCAGTACATTCCTACAAACAGGGTTATTGGTATTAGTTCATCAGCCATATCTGGCTCCTTTTTCGATGATATTGTCCTGTTAGAAGCTCGGAGCAGGCATTCGGTTGCATTTTTGTTTATATTTTTGCAACCAGATCCTGGTTCAGCAAGTCCAATGGTGATGAATGCCCAAAATCAACGTGGAAATATCGTGAGGCTGGAACCGGATGATGAACTCATACGGGAAGTACTTGGTGGCAACGATATGGCCTACCAAAGGCTAGTGATACGGTATCAGGACTCTGTGTCGCGCTTTATCTGGCGGATAGTGTCCTCCCCGGAAGACAGGGAAGAAGTCTGTCAGGACACTTTCGTTAAGGTCTACTTCAAGTTGAAACAGTATCGCTTCGAGGAAAGATTTACGACCTGGCTGTACAGGATTGCCTACAGGACTGCTCTGTCATTTAACCGGAAAAAGAAGCTCCCCCTCGGTGAGTTCAGTGAGGATATTGATTCCGGCGCTCGATCACTGGAAGCGGTATCCGATGACGAGCAAATTCAGGCGATTCTGGATATTGAACTGAAGAAGTTAAAGCTAGAGGAGCGCTCGGTGATGATGCTGTTTTATTGCCAGGATCAGACTGTGGATGATATAGCCGAAATCATCGGCCGGCCGGTACCATAAAGAGCATTCTTCATCGGGTGAGAAACAAGCTACAATCCAGCCTTACCAGATCCAATCCAGGGTTATCCGAACTCCTGGCAGAGGGAGATGTTACATGAACACAGACGATTATCTGGCGGAGCAATTCAAGCAAGAGACTCCGGTATTAGCCAGCAACTTCTCCTGGCTCGTGATGCAGCGGATTGTCGCGATAAAAGTTGAGATTGCCAGGCGTACGGCACTGGTTGAATCAACATTGCTGGGTGTAGCTGCGCTGTTACTGGCAATAGTGGGGTCTGTTGGCTATTCAGCCTACGCAGAGTCCGCAAGCCTCGTCAGCTATCTATCCTTCCAATCCTTCTATTTGTTACCAGTGGCTTGCGCTCTGGTACTCTCCGGACTCTGGCTGCTTGATTTTCTGCTGGCACCCAGGAACTAGATATTTCCCAGCGTGTCCCCGGACATACATTTTCGACCTATACGCACAGTATTATTTGCTATTCGTAGGTGATAAAAGACGCTAGCATTTATAGCGGCCTTGTCGATTCCAGATTTCCTGTATCCATTTGACCGGTAAGAATCCAGTGATTGTCGCCAACAGAACCATTCCAGAGGAGGGTATTCGTGGCTAAAAAGAAACACACGACCCCAGCCCGTATTTCACGGCGCAGATTCATGGAAATAACCGGTGCTGCTGGCATTGGTACTATCTTGTCACCAACGCTGACACCCTATGCCATCGCTCATGACATAGAATCGACCTCTTTTAGTTTCTCCTGGCATGGCCCGGTCCACACCAAGACGGTGAATGGACAGTTGGTTTCCGCTCGCGGCTATAGGTCATCATTTCATGACAATGCAGTGGCTGCCAGCCTGCCTGAATATGTCTACTCGCCATCGCGCATCAAGTATCCGATGGTTCGAAAAAGTTATTTGGAGAAAGGGCCAGGCGCTAATCGGGAAGCGCGCGGAAGTGAAGAATTTGTCCGAGTCAGTTGGGAAAAAGCGACCGGTCTGATTGCCGCAGAAATCAAACGTGTTATCAAAGCTCACGGCAATGCGTCCATCCTGACCAATACGTCAACCGCATACCTGACTTCGGGTCGCATCAATTACGAAGGTGGCTGCATGTCCCGGCTGGCCTATCTGCTTGGTGGTTTTACCGATTGTATGACAGATTATAGTACCGGTGCTGCACAAACGATTATGCCGCATATCACCGGTGGCACAGACGTCTATTCGCAGCAAACATCCTGGAAGTCGGTGATGGAAAATACCGAAGTGCTGATTTTCTGGGGAATTGATCCGGTTAAGACATTGCACTCAGGCGAGTCAACAAACCTGGGGTTCGGGCTCGACTGGATGAATAGACTGTCGAAGGCCGGGAAGAAAATTATCACCATTGATCCCCAACGATCCTCGACTGCTGCCCAATTTGGAGCTGAGTGGATTGCGCCCGTCCCCAACACAGACGTTGCCATGATGCTGGGTATGGCGTATGAGCTCCATGAAGCCGATCTGGTGAATAAAGAATTTCTTGATGAATATACAACTGGTTTTGAGAAATTTCTTCCATACCTCCTTGGTAAAACTGATGGCACACCCAAAACACCTGAATGGGCTGAATCAATTTGTGAGGTCGAGGCATCAAAGATTCGCGAAATCGCTCGGCTAGTCACTGAAAAGCCCAGCCTTTTACTCACTGGGTGGTCTTTGCAGCGAGCGGACCATGGAGAACAGCCTCCCTGGATGCTTGTGACACTGGCAGCCATGATCGGTCAGATTGGATTGCCGGGTCGGGGCTATAGCATGGGCCACAACTACCCCGACAGCGGATCGGCATTGGGAATGGCGCCCAGCCTACCTTATCTAGACTATGGCACATACCCCGAGGACGCGCCGGAACTGATCCCTGCACCAAGGACCACTGATGCCGTGTTGAGTCCGGGTAAGGTCATCGATTTTAATGGCTCAAAGATTACTTACCCTGATATCAAAATGATCTTCAATGAATATGGCAACCCGCAAAGCCGGCATCAGGAAAGGACAAAGATGATAAAAGCCTGGAGGAAGCCAGATACAATCGTTACGCACGAAATCGCATGGACGGCTTCCGCCTGGATGGCGGATATTGTATTACCTGTCTGCACAGCACTAGAGCGTAATGATCTTGACAGTGATCCACTAGGCGTAGCGATTGTTCCGATTAAGGCAGCTATCGAACCCCTGTACGAATCCAGAGAACCTTTTGCAATATTCACCGAAATTGCCAGGGCTCTTGGCATTGAGGAAGAATTTACCATGGGCAAAACTGCCATGGAACTGATCGAAGACTCATACAATGTCGCTCGAAAAAGGGCAAAAGATAGCGGTTTCAAAATGCCTGGATTTGCAGAATTTTGGGACAAGGCCGAACCCATTGAGTTTCCTGTTGATGAGCATGACGTTGATTTTGTGCAGCATGGTGATTTTCGTGAAGACCCGCTGTTGGAGCCCCTGGGTACCGCGTCCGGAAAGATCGAAATCTATTGCAAGAATATTGAAAAAATGGGTTATGAAGACTGCGGGCCTCACCCCCGGTGGTATGAACCGTTTGAGTGGCTTCGTTCTCCCCTGGCAGATGAGTTCCCGCTCCATATGGTGAGTCCCCACCCAAGATACCGAATGCACTCCCAGTACAATCAGTCAGGCTCTTTGAGGGCTCTTTACAGCGTTGCAGGCCGTGAACCGGTAACACTGAATCCCGGGGATGCCAAAGCGCGTAATATTAAGGACGGAGATGTGGTTCGTATCTTCAATAACCGGGGACAGACACTCGCCGGCGCCAGAGTTACTGATGATATTCGCCCTGGCGTCATTTCAATGTGTGAAGGTGGCTGGTATGACCCGGAGACTCGAGGCGACCCAGGCAGCCTGTGTAAGTATGGCCATGCAAACGCGCTTATAAAGGACCAGCCGACATCAAGCCTTTCCCAGTCCTGTAATGCCAATACAGCGCTGGTTCAAATTGAAAAATTCGATGGCAAGGTTCCCCCCGTGACCGCATTTGATCCCCCAAGAGGCGCATGATCCATATCCATGAAGCGCGTACTTGCCTACCTATGGGTCCAACAGCTTGACTAGATTTACAAAAGTCAGCCTTTTCCTAGCGTCCGTGCCAGTAGTGACAGCTTTCATTTTTTCCGCAGTCGCTTTGCACCCATCTTTATCTAGCACGGAGTTCTGTCTGTCCTGCCATGAAATGGAAACTCCCTTTCTTGAATACGAAGAATCTGCGCACTTTAAGAGTATTTCCGGTGTCCGGGCAGAGTGTTCCTCCTGCCATCTCCCCGAAAATCTGGCCCCTAAATTGGTCGCAAAGGTGGATGCCCTGAGACACGTTTATGGGCATCTGGTTGGTAGCCTGAGCACAGATGAAAAATATGAAGAGTCGCGGCTGCGAATGGCAGAAAGAGTTTGGCGAACCATGGAGGGTAACGATAGTCGTGAATGCCGTTCCTGCCATAGAGAGGAGGCCTTTTCCTTTGCGCAGTTTGACAATCACAGTGCAGGTTTGCGCATGTCGAAGGGGTTGGCAGAAGGCAAGACTTGCATAGACTGCCACAAAGGCCTTGTTCATAAAATGCCCGATCGGAGCAGTGGATATAAAAAACTGCTGGAGCAATTGCTTGCAGAAAGTATGGACCCGGATATTCAGGCAGACAAGGTATACCCGTTGGAGACGGTTTACAGTTATTCAAACAAGCATGGCGAAGTAGAAAGTCGAATCCTTGCGGCTACAAAATTGACTATTTTAGCTAATGCGGGAGATTGGCTCAAAGTTCGAGTAGATGGCTGGCAGCAACAAGATGTTGATGCAATGATTTATGAGCTGCAAGGCAAAAGAATATTTGCGGTAGCACTTGAAAAGCAAGCACGGCAAAAGCCCGTCGTTCATAGCACAATGCTTGATCCCGACACTGAGCAAACCTGGCATAAAGTGAGCTATGAGACCTGGGTTATGAGCAGGGGTATGGTCGAGGAGGAGGCCAAACTTTGGAATTATGGAGAAAAGCTCCACAGTGCAAGTTGTGGTCAATGTCACATGGCGATCCCTGCTAAAAACTACCTCGCTAATCAATGGATTGGTGTCATGAAGGATATGAAACGAAATGTTCGGCATCTAAGCAAGGAACAATATCGCTTTCTGCGGAAATACCTGCAGCTGAACGCAAAAGATGTGAAAGGAGACGACCACTCCTAGCGATGGTCTCTTTTTTTACCTACAATAGTCACTCACACCTGAGTACATCCCTGATCCACTAGTACCAAACCCTGATGCTGGCCCTAATATCTTCCGCTAAAACCCTTGATTTCGAGACAGAAGTTAAATCAGACATTGAGACATGGCCTGAATTTTCCGGTGATTCAAATCTGCTGATCAAAGGCCTGAAAAAGCTCTCACCCAGTGCGCTTTCAAAATTAATGGGTGTCAGTGATCAATTGGGTGAACTCAATGCCAGACGTTTTGGACAATGGCAAACAAACTTAACTGGCAGCAATGCTAAACCGGCCCTGATGGCTTTTAAAGGAGATGTCTACACAGCACTGGATGCGCCTAGTTACAAAGCTTCTGATATCAAATTCGCGCAAAAGCACTTGCGGATTTTGTCGGGCCTGTATGGTCTGTTGCGCCCCATGGATCTTATTCAACCTTATCGCCTGGAGATGGCTGTCAAGTATGAAAGTGATAGGGGTAAGAACCTATATGGATTTTGGGGTGACAAAATAACGCTGGAATTGAATGAACAGCTTCAGTCGGTTAGATCGCACACAATTGTAAACCTTGCATCCAACGAGTACTTTAAGGTGGTAAAGCAAAAGCTGCTTGAAGCTGAAGTAGTTACACCGGTATTTAGGGATTACAAGAATGGTGACTACAAAATCATTAGTTATTTCGCTAAAAAGGCGCGAGGGCTCATGAGTTCCTACATAGTTAAGAATAGAATTATCGAAGTAGGAGATCTCAAAACATTTGATATTGATGGCTATCATTTCAACAAAAAATTATCATCTGAACAAGAGCTGCTTTTTACCCGAAAGCAATAACTTCTTACTAAACTCAGCTAAATTTGAGGGCTAACAAGCAATGTATGTGGCAATGAACCGATTCAAAATCACGCCGGGGAGAGAAGAAGAATTTGAGGCCATATGGCGCAACAGGCAGTCAAACTTAGCAGAAGTTCCTGGTTTCCAGCAGTTCCACCTCTTGCGCGGTGAAAGCAATGAGGATTTCACCCTGTTTGCCACGCACGTCATATGGGAAACCGAGCGACACTTTATGGATTGGACCACATCGGATCATTTCGAAAAATCGCACGCCAGGGCAGGTGGCGCCAGTACTGAGGGTATGTACCTTGGCCGCCCTAATTTTGAAGGCTTTAATGCGGTACTTGCTGATTAGAAATTTCGATCCTCACCCTGCAATCACCACTTTCCAGGCCAATCAATCGAATGGGGTGTGGGCGATGGACCTGCTGTCAGTTGTTCCACCAGGGCAGGTCTGTAAATGAGCGCATATCTAATTCATGGGTCCAGGTCGATCGATGCTGCTGGGCTAAATGAAAGTAGGTATCAGCGATTCTCGCGGGGAGCATAAGTCCGTCATGTTCCATGCCCCGGGCCTCCCTCAGTTGCTGAAAGCCCTCGGGACCTAACATTTTTCCTAGTGTATCGGGTGCGTCTACTGCACCATCGATAAGAATATGCGCGATATGAATACCTTTCCCAGCGAACTCTGCATTTAGCGTCTGGCAAAGCATTCGACGCCCGGCCATAGCCGCAGCATGAGAGTGTTGGCCGGCATTACCACGAACCGCAGCTGTGGCTGATGTTACGAGGATCGTGCCATTCCCTCGCTCTTCCATATAGGGGCATACAGCGGATGCAAGGCGAAACAGGCCAAAGGTGGCGAGGCGCCATCCCATCTCGAATGCCTTGTAGCTGGTGTCCTGCAATGCCCTGTCACCAATCTGGGCACCGAGGTTAAAGATCACGACTTCAATTGGACCGATTTCTTCTTCGACTGCCGTCACGTGTTCTTCAATAACATCTGGTTCAATAGCGTTAAGCAGAAAACCGGATGCAGAGCCACCCTTGGCAGCGATGTTTTCCACCATCTGTTTGAGGCCGCCTTCGTCACTGCGCCGGCACAGCACGGTATGATATCCCTCTGCCGCAAAACGGACCCCAACTGTACCGCCGATGCCTGCACCGGCACCCATTACCAAACAGACAGGTTTCATTGACTGGCCTCCTTTTTGCGGATCAGTTTACGACAGGAATTAGTCACGAAGTATAAATAACTGATGGTTTTTACGCAGGACGATACATTGGTCACCAGGAGCCACTGGCTAGCACTGGTTTAGGCAGAGAGATTTGCCTAGGCGAATATTCGTTCTAGCAGGGGCGAAAGTACGATGATCGCGAGGGTGGCCAAGAGATAATCCGGATCCACTCCGATATCGAGCATTCGATCCAGAAGGATGCATCCTGCGCGATGTCGTCTATTTGGTCAGAAACCAGGTTGATTCCTCGCTCAATTTTGGTTCACTCATTTGGTAGGGCAATGGTCGCCGTTCCCTCTATCGACAGCTCACCATCCTGGTTTTCTGCATGTTGTCTGATTTCAACCAGATATTGATCACCGCGCTGGTATTTATCGATCACCTCACCATGGATCAGCAGGAAATCTCCCACTGGGTTATGCCGCCTTATCTTGGCCTTTAGGTTAACGAGAAAACCATTGTCTCCCATCCAGTTGGTGATGTGGTGAGTCATCCAGGAGAACCTTTCCGGTCCATAGTCGTAAGCCTCTGGCGCGCCAATAGTATGTGCGAATTCACTTTCCCAATGGACTCGCTCCGGACAATCGGGAATTCCGAACTTGTTCTTGATGCCGAGTCCCGCGTGGTTGTGATGTTGTTGCCAGGCAAGCTTGTTGGCCCGAATGTAGAGGCCTCCCCAACCCTGGGCGAAAGCGATAAAACCCGTTACCGTCATGGGTCCTTTCGCCATCACCGGTAATTTGTCGCCAATTTCGACTTCATCAAACAAATGTGGATTAGCGCCACGAATTTCTTCATTGGCATAGTGGCGAAACAGATCAACCAGGTCATCATCGGTGTAGGTTCTGTGGGGCCTGGACTTGAGATCTTCATACTTGGTCCCGCGTTCTCTCGCTATATCGCGATCAGTTCGGAAACACCAGCTTTCAGCGTCACAGATGAGTTCATCCCGCTGATTGAAAAAATCAACATGGTAAATCTGTTGAATTGCGGTTCCTGAGAATTGTGTTTCGTGTGGAATCAGTTCCTTCAGCCAGGCTTTGGTGTGAATTTCATCATTGCGCTGAATGACTTTGTGCCAGTTAAAATCCGCGCCGGCCCACATTGCATGGACACCCGGCAAACCCCCTACATAACCAGAGATTATTCGGTCACAGGCAAAGAGGAACGATGGTGGTGCAACGATACCCCCGTGGCAACTTTCGTGCGCATAGTCTGGGTTGCACCATAAAGGGTTATCGTCACCAATGCCGTGCGCGTAGTGTCTGATATTGTCTCTGGTCGCTTCATGACACCAGGGTTCAAGTGAATCTATTATGGGGACGCCGATACGTTTTCGGAGTGAGTCGAGGGCGGGTTCAGTGATACCGTTAAACTGGCGGTTCAGACCCGTTGTATCTTCTAGCGTCATAACTATCTCCGAGTAGATTAAGGCTGCTACTAAACCGGCGGCTTTATGAACTGGTCTTCCGTGTTGATGGTTCGCTGTCCCAGCAGATTTAGCTTATAGCGCCGGATTTGTTCTGGTTCGATCCGCTGACCCTGTTCATCCTCGAACCAGAGTGCATCCTGGGAACATTGCACTATGCAGGCGCCACAACGGATGCACCGATCAGGGGAACTGTGGTAAATAAAACGCGGATTATCCTGCTTAGTAAAGCAGGCTTCAGGGCATACTTCAAAACAAGAAAAAACACCGCGACAGCGCTCTGCATCCACGACGATATGCCAGTTCCTCTCCTCGAAATGAGCTCCGCCAGCGATCGGTGTGCTGCCGGGATAGTCGAAGGTGAGTAAAGCCACCAGGATGCCCGGAAATATGAGCGCTGTGAGTAGAGCACCGATGTTACCACCTGCTGCCCAGACGCAGGCAAGAGCAATTCCTGTTATAACTGCGGAAAGGGTAATCCCTGGTTTGCTGGGTATTCGATCGTACAGTGAGAATATCGCGAGCGCCGTACAGATGATTAATATTGCCAGTGGCAGGCACCAGTTCGAACGGAAAGGTGCTACGAGGATTACAACCACAAGGGCCATTGGAAATCCCCAGGCGAATGCCATCTCCATTCGCTCAAATGCTCGAAAGTGCACCCGGCGCATTGATTCATCGTTTTTCTGACCTGTGGCGAGATAACGAGGCAGGTCCGTCGCATAAGCTGGGCCGAAGCGAACCTTCCAGCCACAGCGTTTGGAAACCTCCCTCGCCAGTACACCAGTCGCAGATAGTTGCGGTAGAATGACGCGTCGGTGATTTACCTGTGCTTCGATCCCACAGGTTTTCAGTGCCGTCACTATCTGATGCGTACCGAAATGTCCTCCCGCTGCAGCGCACCAGACATTGATTCCCGATGAAGGCGCTACCACTAGCCAGACATCATTTTCAGCCAAAACACGGGCTACCTGCCGTACCGTAAGGTCATAATTGCAGGTCAGAACGACGGGGCTATCGGAATCAGGGTTACCCACCGCATATAGTCCTGGCTCGGTCGACCAGGGAATCATCCGCAGTACCGTTTGCAGAATATCGAGCAGCAGTGAATAGAGAACAGCCTTGTAGACTGGGATAGATTCGCTCATTTGTTTTTGGCTGCAGTAACAACTGCCAATGTATCCTGCAGCCATCGATCCTCGTGAACGACCTTGAGCCCGGTGGCGCATAATTCGCCAGCAAGATCTGGAATGGGATGTGAGATAGAGCCGACCAATAGCCAACCCAGAAGTGCCTGGGGTGCTCGCAGGATTAGATTAATGAAACGTTGCCATGAGATTCGTGGTCTGACTTCATCTCCTACCACCAGACGACCTCCCGGTTTCAGTCTCAGGGCGGCCTGGTGAAGCACAAACGCACGTTCACTGGGTGACATTTCCGACAGGGAAAGGCTTGCGATGATGGCGTCATAGCTTTGCTCTGGCAGGCTATCGATCTCTGCAGCCGTGCATTCGATAAATGTGATATTAGTATCAGGCTTATTCTGGAGACGTTGTCGTGCCAGCTCCAGCATTGCCGGATTCTGATCTATTGCTGTAACCTCAACGCCACGATCTGAAAGCAGTTCCGTGACAGCGCCGGTACCACAACCAATCTCCAGAACTTGACAATTCGGCCCGGTTACCGCCATATCCACCAGCCTGTCGCGAAGGCTGGAAACCCTGCCAAGCGTCAACAAATGCATTCCTTTGTCATAACGCTTCGGTGTTGTTTCAAGCCAGCGCATCAGGGCAAGTGTACTCATGGCTGAAGTTGCCTGGTTATGGTGCTAATCAATGTAGCGCGGATACGGTTGCTATCTGAAAAAACTTCAGGGTCCACAACATATTGCAGCAGCAGACCATCAATTGTTGCGATGATGCAGGCAGAAGTGAATTCTGCATCCACCAGTTGATTGATATCACCACTTTCCTGTCCTTCACTTATTAGCTCAGCGAGAAGAGTGCGTATATCCTGGAAGAAGGGGCGGAGTTGCTGCTGGTGTCTGGACCACATATCTAGTGTCAATCCTGCCATTTCCTTCCACTCCTTAAAAGTGTCCAACTGTCTGCTGGCAAGATTGATAATCCGTCCGAGTGGGTTTCCCACATCCTTGTCAAGTGCAGTTCTAAATTGTTCTTCCTCCTGCGCCATCAATTCCAGGATAAGTGCTGCTACCAGTGAATCCTTATCTTTGAAGTAGTGATAGATGCTGGACCTTCCTATTCCAGCCGCTTCCGCGACATGTGTCATACCGGTTCCTTCGATACCTTTGTTGGAAAATACTTCTTTTGCAGCCAGCAGTATCTCCAGGCGCTGGGCAGGGATATCAACTATTTTGGGCATTAGTCCTGGTCTCATTTTATATCGACAGTATTGTCGATATAAACTTATCTGTCAAGTGCCAAGGTGTTCTTGAACGGTGCAGGCAGCTGATTGGAGCCAGTGAAGATAGACCTAATGCTGCTATAGACTGTCCATCAGGGCTCGCAGTTGGGCGCATCATCGACATCGTGTTCTATATAAACTACATTTCTTATCATTAGGCAGATAACGCGTTTTGGTACTGGAAGACCAATACGTCTTGTCATCACTTTTGGTTGATGGAGAGGAATCTGCTGTGAGTAGACAATTAATGGCGAGGTTGTAAGGCGATGAAACTAGAAGGTATTCGGGTGCTTGATCTGTCACTTTTTCTGCCGGGTCCACTGCTGACGCAGGTGATGGCAGATCATGGTGCGGAAGTCATCAAGCTTGAACCCATCAGGGGTGGTGAACCCAATCGGGAAATCGGTCCCATACGAGATGGTGTATCAGTCTATTTTGCCAATACGCATCGAGGCAAGAAGAGTGTACAGATTAATCTGAAAAAGGATCAGGGCCGTGAGATGGCGTTGCGACTCGCCGAGGCATCGGATGTAGTGATTGAAGCGTTTCGTCCGGGGGTAGTGGAGCGACTGGGTCTTGGCTATGAGGCGATTAAGGAACGCAACCCGGCGGTTGTTTATGCCTCATTGTCTGCCTTCGGTCAGACAGGGCCCTATGTCAGGAAGCCAGCCCATGACCTTGCTACACAGGCCTATGCAGGGACGCTCAGCGCCAACCTGGGATTTGATAACAAACCTGCCATTCCCGCTATTCCCAGTGCGGACATGCTAACTGCAATGACAGGGCTTTCCGCAGTGCTCATGGCGCTGTTGCGCAGAAAAGAAACGGGCGAGGGTGACTATATTGATCTCGCCATGATGGATTCACTGATCGCCTGTCTGCCCAACAGTATGGGCGCAGTTTTTGCTCAAAAAGAGCCTCCTCAGGTTAAACATGAGCGAATCTGGGGTGGTTATGCCATGTACAACATCTATGAGACTAAAGACGACAAATATATTGTGCTCGGTGCGTCGGAAATGCATTTTGCCGAATCTGTACTGACAAAGATGGGACGGCCGGACCTGATTGAGTTCTGCAATCCACCTCCAGGGCCGAATCAGGATCCGGTAAAGGCATTTTTCAGGGAAACCTTCGCGACCAGGACGCAGACGCAGTGGGTTGAATGGTTTGAAGATGTGGATGCTGCTTTTGCCCCGGTTAACGACCTGAGGCAGGGCGCTGACAACCCGCAGGTGCGTGCCAGGGAGATGATAGTTGAGGATGAGCAGGGCAGGGAGCACATTGGCATACCGATCAAGTTCAGTAACGAGCCCGGAGTAATCAATTTTGCCGCACCCCAACTGGGTGCAGACAATGAAACAATGGCGCGCACCCTTGGCTTCAGTGAGAGTGAAATTCAGTCAATGAAAGAGGCTGGTGCTCTGGGCGACATATGAGTTATCAGCACGATGCTCCTTCAGCCTCGTCAGGAGATGGCTTTACTCGTCGTCAAATGCATCCACCAACCTTTCCTTTGCCTGCAGAAAGTCTTCCATAAATTCGTAGACAAGAGATCGGGTGGACTGAATTGAGTCCATCAAGCCAACACCCTGGCCAACGAAGTAGGTTGCCAGCTGTTTTGCACCAGGGTGGCCGGTCTCAGCAAGTTTTGTAACTCTGCCAAGGGGAGACTCGGTAACAAGTGACTGCAGGGGCATGGG
>PBRP01000143.1 GCA_002726655.1 Gammaproteobacteria bacterium | reverse complement strand
GGAGTGGTGGTCAATGACAGTCTCATTATGGTGGATTTCATCAATAAGGGCGTTGATGATGGTCTGGATCTTGAGTCCTCTGCGGTTCTTGCCGGTACACAGAGAATTCGTGCAATTCTATTGACCTCCCTGACGACTTTCTTCGGTTTGCTGCCCATGTTGATGGAAAGCAGCCTGTCGGCACAGATGGTTCTCCCCATGGCTGTTTCCCTTGGCTTTGGGATTCTTTTTGCGACGGGTATCACCCTGTTCCTCATTCCCTGCATGTACGTCATTCTGGTCGATGTGGATCGAAGTCGAAACGTTTTCTCTACACACACATACGAATCAGTGTTGGAACATGAAGGGCGGCTAGAGCCAAAGTCCGGGGCATGAGGTTATGGCCGATAAAAGGAGGAAAGGGATTGTCGGGACCAGCGGTCCTGGCGCTTGTAATGCTATTGCTGGCCGGTTGTGGTGGCGGCGGTGGTGGCGCTGCTCCGGTCGCAACCCCACCCGACACCGATACAGGAAATAGTGGCGGTAGCGGGAGTTCGTTTACACCGGGTGTGTTCCAGCCTTTTTCCAATTTTGAGATGCTATGTGAGGTACCGAGAACGGCCATTGACCCTTCCACCGGCTTGCCTTTTGCAGATTCGCAAGGAACATCTACTGACGAGAAAAACTGGATCCGCTCCTGGAGCAATGAACTCTATCTCTGGTATGACCAGATAGAGGATGTGGACCCGCAGGAAAACTCGACGGAGGATTATTTTGACCTGATGAAGACGTTCGATCTGACGCCAGCAGGATCACCGGTGGACAGATTTCACTTCACCATACCGACAGAAGAATTCTTTGAGTTATCTCAGTCAGGCATATCTGTTGGCTACGGTGCAAATTTTGCCATACTTTCGTCGACACCCCCTCGGAGTGTGGTTGTTGCCTATACAGAGCCAGGTTCTCCTGCCACCAGCGACCCGGTGAACCTGCTTCGCGGGGCAAGAATAATCGGTATTGATGGCACGGATATGGCCAACGCAAGTACCAGTGCTGATGTGGACATACTCAATGCGGGACTGTTTCCCGAAGAGGAAGGTGAGACTCATCAGTTCACAATTGTCGACCTTGGGTCTGAGGAATCAAGAGAAGTCACGTTAACAAGTGTTGCCATTACAATGACACCGGTACAGGATGTTCAAACTGTTTCAACCAGCAGCGGTGAGGTCGGTTATCTGTCTTTTACCGATCACATTCGCCCTGCTGAGCAGGAACTGATTGATGCGGTCACTCAGCTGAAAGCCGCAGACATTACAGATCTGGTTCTCGATCTTCGTTATAACGGGGGTGGGTTCCTTGATATTGCCAATGAACTTGCCTTTATGATTGCCGGTCCCGCCGCCGCGAGCGGCAGGACATTTGAGGAACTCCAGTTCAATGATAAACACCAGGTTTTCGACCCGGTAACCGGTGCAACACTCTCGCCCACGCTGTTTCACACATCGGCGGTCGGATTCTCTGCCCCGGCTGGTGAGCCGCTCCCAAGCCTGAACTTATCACGTGTCTTTGTTTTGACTGGCCCCGGAACTTGTTCTGCAAGTGAATCAATCATTAATGGGCTTCGAGGTATTGATGTTGAGGTAGTGCAGATAGGCTCAACCACCTGCGGAAAACCCTATGGGTTCTATCCCTTTGACAATTGTGGCACGACTTATTTCAGTATTCAGTTCAGGGGGATCAATGCCAAGAACTTCGGCGATTATACGAATGGGTTTTCCCCCGCCAATATAGCGCAGCTTGAGGGAATCGAGATTCCCGGCTGCTCCCTTGCTGATGACTTTACTCACCAGCTTGGCGATCCAGAAGAGGCCCGGTTTGCAGCAGCCCTGGCATATAGGCAGGATGGAAGCTGTCCTGTCGCTGGTGGAACTGGTGCAAGTCGGGCGTCAGTGTCATTGCCTCCCCTGTCTGCGATTAATGGTCTGGTACCTAAATCAGTCTGGTTACAGAATCGAATTCTTCGCCGGTAGTTTTTGCGGCAAAGTAGTTAAGCTTATTTTTGATCCCGCCAATTTTCCCCTGCGAAGATATGGTATTGCATGTGATACGCCGACAGCCGGTGAGTTTAGTGCTGATCAAGGTTAGTATGACGCCCCCGAAAATAGTTCGTTGAGGATTCATGAAGGAATACAGGCAGCAACGATTTGAGAGACCAGAAGGCGCGACTGAGATATTGCTGGTCCGGCATGGAGAGTCTCAACCTGCAGATCCGAATGAGCCCTTTCCCCTGGTGGGTGGACAGGGGGACCCGGGACTGGCGGAGGCGGGCAATGTTCAGGCAGAGAGAGTAGGGGAGAGACTGCGATCCCAGCCCATCGATGCAGTATATGTTACCAATATGTGCCGTACCCAAGAGACCGCTGCGCCCCTATGTGCCCATTTAGGCCTTGAGCCAATAATTCTGTCAGACCTCAGGGAAGTTCACCTGGGTGAATGGGAGGCTGGTATTTTTAGAATAAAGGCTCACCAGCAGGATCCCATATTCGTGCGAATGCAGGAGGAGCAGCGCTGGGACCTTATACCGGGTGCAGAATCCCTGCAGGCTTTGCAGGAGCGAGTGCAGCGGGGACTAAATCAGATAGCCGGCAGCCACCCGGACCAGCTGGTGGTTGCCGTTGTCCATGGTGGAGTCATCGGGAATATACTGGCACAGGCAACCGGTGCCACCGCCTTCGCATTTAATGGTGCAGATAATTGTTCCATTAGTCACATTGTCATGCACGAAGGCAATACGGTGGTTCGGGGCTTTAATGACGCTTCCCACCTGTACGGAATTTGACGGTTACAGATGGCCTTGTGCTGCACGAGAATGCCTGGTCTAGTTGTTGTCCGTGGAAAGGTCCTTTGACTCAAACACTGCCTTGCCAGCGGGGCGCTTTTCCGTCTCTTCCTTGACCGGCCTGTCTGGTTTTTCAGGCACCTGGGGCGCGACGGGTTCAATATCTTTTGCCCCGAATGATGCCTTACCCGAAGAACCTGAATCTCCCTGCCTGGCTTCGAGTTTTCGTCGAATTTCGTCGGGTGTTTGAGCAACGTCGCGCTTCCTGGCCGCTGATTTTTTCTCAGCTACTGGTTTGACGGCTGCCGGTGGCATAGTTGCGCTTAACTCTTTTGATTCAAATGTTGAAGCGCCACCGGCACTTGGTCCGGCACCTGACAGTTTTTTCCTGATTGCTTCTGGAGTTTGAGCCACTTCCCTCTTCTGCTTCGCCTGTGCAGGGGCAGGGGCAGCTGAAGTCAGCTCCCGGGATTCAAAAGAAGATGCTCCGCTCGATTGTCTATTCGATTTTTCTAGTTTTCGCCGAATCTCTTCCGGGGACTGGGCTTTTTCATCAGAGCCCTGTTCCTCCGGTTCCTGTCCTCCAGAGCTTAGTTCACGGGATTCGAACACGGCTTTGCCACTTAGTGCAGCATCCATCATGTCTTTATCGTCGCCTATGGTCTGGAACCGATCAGCCAGTGTCGCCAGGTGCTGAGCCGTGGTATACACGCTATCGAGGTACACCTCTACCTTTTCCTGATCTGGGTCAAAGCTGTCAGGGGTATCGCTTTCCGGGGTCGGTTTGCCCCTGAAAAACTGCATAATTTTCTCAAGAAGCCCTATCTCATCTTCAATAGTTTCCGCTATTGGTTCAGCATTCCTGCTGGCAGGTATGGATTTCTTTTCAACGGAATGTCTGGCGCTTTCGATTTCTTCCTGAGCCTCTGCCAGGAACGCCGTGGGTATTTTTGCATCCAGCAGCTTTTTGAGCACGATCATACGAACAGACAGTGTTTCATGTCGTTCCGTACGAAGGGTTAGATTTTTCCTGTCGCCACTGTGTTCCAGCTGGTGCCAGAGGTCCATCACGACGTCATTCAAGGCATTTTTTACGCCAGCATCAATGGGACTGTAGGCCTCCCCAGACAGGGTTTTACGGATGCGCTCAAATTCTGCAAGAAGCTGATCCTCAACTTCTGACAAGGCCCCTTCCAATTTATCCAATATATCCGGCATGGTTCTAAGGATACTAGGAAACAGGTTCGTTTACAGATGATTTTCAAAAGGTTAATCGATGGAATGTAAACAATTTGTAAGTATCTGAATAGACAGAAGTCCCCAGGTTTCTCCTGGATATCCGAATCCTTCATCCCAATCTCCATGGCTGATAGTTCGTTATCTGCCCTGTGCTCTCGAATTGGGGCCTGCATTTTTTCAGTGACTAGCGTCCATTTTCTAACATCGAGTGACTCGTGCGTGAGTCCTTTGCAAATTGTTATTTTTAGGCGCTAACGTTTATGTGTTTTGCTGATTTGGGTCTGATTACGCAATTTCCTGCCTGAACGATCGAGGATCACAGGCGGTGCCACAGGGTGTCAAAGGAAATCTGCATTACGAGTGCAATGGCGTCCGAATTTAGCAGGACAGCGATAGGGTAGTCCCCATGGACAAGGGAAATCATGGCACATTTCGGCGGATAGATCGCAACGTAACTGGCCGTGTTGCCACTAT
Source organism: Gammaproteobacteria bacterium (assembly GCA_002726655.1). Lineage (GTDB taxonomy): Bacteria > Pseudomonadota > Gammaproteobacteria > Pseudomonadales > Azotimanducaceae. The sequence goes on along the minus strand of PBRP01000143.1, from coordinate 45,997 downwards.
CTTCAGTCTTTATCCATTTCCTTTCAGCAAGTGGGGCATCTTCGCCGCCATCTCCAATCGCTATAACATTGACAGAGATTCCCTTTTGAACCCGCTGCCTGGTGAAGTTGGGAAACGGACGGTACAGATATTTGCGGATCTGTTTAGATGAATAGACCCTGTACTGCTTTTGGGATTGAGTTTCTACCGTCCGAAGAATGTCTTTTAGTACAAATTCAATGCCTTCATCCCCCTCGTAGTGATGCACATTAGTGATGCTTGAATCCGGGGTGACGCTACTGAGATCGGGAAGGATGTCCTGGCGCAGGACATTGGTTGCCCTCGCCAGGACATCCTGTTTCTCCTCGGCAATTTTCACAAGTTGTTCCGGGGGCTCGGCACAGAAAAACTTTCGCTTGCCCTTTGGGAAATAGCTCACCAGCGAACGTGTTCGCAGGGTTTTCAGTTCTTCGTAGGTCGTGCCGCGATTGAGGCCAGCACCTGTGGCGATGTCGCGAATTGAACCCGGTCCCTGTTTTAACAGCGTCAGGTATATATCGGTCTGTCGATCCGAAAGTCCAATCTGCTGCAAGGTTTCATGAATTATCATTTAATGTCAATAAAATGATGACAAATAGTATTGAAGTCTTTATATAGTTGTATATATTGGTTCAAAACGTGTATAAATGTCAAATAGAAAATGACAAATGTGTGGAATTATTGCGTGTACAGGTGAAGATGTTGGCAGTCTGGCGGTAGAGGGCTTGAAGCGGCTGGAGTATCGGGGTTATGACAGCTATGGTTTTGCCTGGGTCACCGGGTCAGGTGGTGCTATACAAACGCGGAAGAGCCTGGAACCGCTGGAAGACCTGGGGGACAGGTTGCCTCAATGTAGCGCAGTTGTGGGGCACACGCGCTGGGCAACTCACGGGACCGTCAGTCTTGAGAATTGCCATCCACACTCGGCGCATGACAATTCGTTCTCACTGGTGCACAACGGCATCGTGGAGAATTACCAGGATCTAAGAAAAACCGATATCACCTGTGCAGATGTGAGCGATACCCAGGTTATTGTTCGGCTCCTTGAGACAGCCCTGAGCAAGGCCGCTTCAAGGGAGGGGGCACTGCGTGATGTGCTTGACAGGCTGGGTGGCAGGAATACGATTCTGGTTCTATTTCCGGACGGTGAGATGTTAGCTGCCCGGCACGGCTCTCCTTTGCTGGTCAGCAGGACAGAAAGCCAGTATTTTCTCAGCTCGGACCTTATCAGTTTTGCTCCCTATACCTCGCTTTATTGTCCAATCCCTGAGCAGCACATTGTCAGAATCAAAGGAAAGTGTATCGCGCTGTACGATGCGACCTTAAGTCTGTGCGATATCGATTGGGTCCAGGTGGAAGTGTCGAATTCAGAATTTAGTAAGGATGGCTATCCACATTTCATGATGAAAGAGATTATGGAGCAATGGCAAACGGTATCCAGACAGGCGAAATCCACCGGCGCGGATCTTGGAAATTTTGTTCTGGAATTGGAACGACGTGGCAATCTTCTGCTAACGGGTGCCGGTGGTGCCTACTACACTTGCTTGCAGATTGCCTGGTTGCTCCGTGAAGTGACGGGTTTAAAGGCGCTTGCGGTACCCGCCTATGAGATTGAATCTTTGGAGGCACTGTATGGGCAGGGTGATTTTGTTTTGGCTGTCAGTCAGAGCGGTGAAACCGCGGATACTATCAGTGCCGTTGAAAGGGCCGAGTCGCGGGGTATGCGCGTGGCCTCACTGGTCAATATGCCAATGTCGACCCTGGCCAGAATGTCTGAGTTTAGTTTTGCCAATCATAGCGGGCCGGAAATTTGTGTTCTTTCTACCAAGTCAGCAACCGCGCAGATTACTTTCGGCTATCTGCTGGCAAAACGGCTGAAGGGACAGGATGGCGGGGCAGCTATTGACCAGCTGAGTCATGTTCTCAGTCAATATCTGACCCGGACAGTGTCGTGGAAAATCAGGGAGGTAACGAAAAGGCTTGTGTCCGCTCACAGTATCTTCGTTCTTGGCAGGGGGCTCTTTTTGCCATGCGCGATGATAGCTGCCCTGAATATAAAGGAAGCAAGCTACTCCCATGCCGAGGCTTTCGCTGCAGGGGAGCTCAAGCATGGTGTCCTCGCACTGATAGAAAAGGGAGTTCCAGTGATGCTATACGTCGACAGGGACGATTCCTATATGCTGAACGTCGCTTCGGAAGTGAAGTCTCGTGGTGCGCACCTGGTTGGTATTGCTTATGAGGACAATGAACTGTTTGATGACTTTGTCCCCATGCCTATCGTGTCAGATCCTCTGCTTGCTGCGATTTGTGGGCTGATTCCTGGTCAGCTCATAGCTTACCACCTGGGTATTCAGGCTGGTGTTAATCCAGACAGGCCTCGAAATCTCGCCAAGAGTGTAACCGTGCAATAAAGGTATATTATGGGCAATGATTAAGTATTCTGACCGGGAGTGTATTGTGAGATATCTCTCAATTACAATTTTTCTGACCGTCACAAGCCTTTGGGCTGTTCCCGCTTTTCCTGCTGATGGCGATGTTATTGACCTGCTGCAGGGTTACGAGTGGCAACTTCCCGAGGAAAAGCTGCGGCTTATTGGCCCTGATGTTTACAAGCCACTGCTGGCAATCGCGGATGATGAGCAGCAGGTTAACTTCATTCGTGCCCGGGCTGCGCTTGCGCTGACGATTTTCCCTAATGATGAGGTGTTGGAATATTTTGAGCGAGAGATCACGTTGGGAAAGGATAGTCTGAGACGAAGGCAACTGGTACAAGATTTTTGCACAGCGTTTCTACAGCGAAACCCGGCTAAAGTCGAATCGATGCTGATTCCCCTGCTGAAGGAGCCAGATGCTCGTTTGCGCAGTAACGCTGCCCGATGTCTGCAGGAAGTTGATAGCGATGAATCCAAAAAGGCGCTTACGTCCTATGGTGCAACCATTTCCGAAACCTGGGAAGCACGTGCTGCTGGATTCAAACCAGAATTAAAAATGTAAGCGACTCGCTTTGGAACGCGATACCCCGCAATACAGAGGCCCATTGGTGGGGATATGTCCTCTCAGGTTTGGTCGTTCCGACGTTTGTCGCAACCGGTAGCTACCTTGCGACCGGTGCCACCTCATTGATTAACCTGTCGAGAATATCAAGCTTGTCCTCGCCCATTGTGAAATCAGGAACTATAAGCTCGTCTACACCGGCCTCCTTATAGGCGCCAGCAATGTCCTGTACCTGGGTTACATTTCCTGCGATGGTGGCCATTCCGCCAGCACCATTGGCCGCATTCATTTTCTTTGCGAGCGCATCATCATCCGTCAGATACATCAGGGCCACGGCTGAGCGTTGAATTTCACTCGCATCCCGAGAAACATCCTCACAGTGCCTGTCCAGTATGTTCATCTTGCTAATGAGGGTTTCCACGGTTCCCCAGACATTCCATTCATCGGCATACTTTGCGGCAATTTTCATCGTCACTTTCTCGCCGCCTCCACCGATCATAAGTGGAAGAGTATTCTGTTTCGGTTTCGGCACCAGAGGCGCATCCTGGAGCTGGTAAAACTCGCCCTGAAAATTGGCTGAGTCTTCAGAGTATAAAGCCCTGATGACCTGGCAGGCTTCCTCGAGTCTTCGCAAACGACTGTTGACGGTATAGAAGGGGATGCCATATTTTTCATGCTCGTTTTCCTGCCAGCCGGAACCCAGCCCAAGCACGAGTCGACCACCAGATATATGGTCTACAGTTGCTGCCATTTTGGCCAGTACTGCTGGGTGTCGGTAAGTGTTGCCGCTAACCAGTGTGCCCATTCTTAATCTTGGCACCACCGCTGCGAGTGCTGAAAGAGTGGTCCAGGCTTCCGGCCAGGGCGAACTGATGTCCTTGTCGTTTGGCATGAAGTGATCGGCCAGCCACAATCCATCCCACCCTGTTTTCTCCACGTGACTCGCGAGACTATTCATGGTTTCAAACGATTGTGTTGGTTGTGGCCAGAAGCTAAATCGCATAATTTTCATCCTTTTGGTTAGGTGCACATGTTCGGTATTGTGCGCCATTTCCTGAACTGATAACAAGGGGAAGACAGGTTCTCACTAACGGATTACGTGTTTCGCAAAATTAGTTCAGAACATACAATGTCCGGGTAGTAACTAGGAAGGTGAAAATAGGACGAGCGGTACCACCGGCCAGGTTGAGCTATTCACAACCTGGCCCCTTCAATACAGAGGTAAGGATGTGATTTCATTGAGTTTTCAGCGGTTTGGAGCATAGTATATTTCAACAAATGAGGACCCGCCCTTGCTTGGTAGTTCACTGATATCCGGACATCGCCCCATTGCTTTGTTGTCAGTGTGGATGCTGTTTTTGCCCGTCTTTTCCCTTGTGCTGAGCCCCGCGAATGCTGAGTTGCGTGAATCATTACTCAATATGAGCATCGTCACAGTAAACTCGTACCAGGGAAAAACAATACTGACACGTGGTTCCGGCTTTGTCGTGCAGTCAGATAGGTTTAATGGCTATGTGGTTACTAATTCAAGTTATCTAGAAGGCAGTGATACAACTACCATAAGCATTCCCAATTCGGGCGCAGAATTGGTCGCCCGTGTTTTGCGAAATGAACCATCCTATGACTTTGCATTACTCAAGGTAAATGGCCTGAATATACCGCCACTTGAGTTTGGCCAGGAGTCACCAGATGTGGGGGACGTTATTTGGTCAGCCGTTAAATGGGGTGGTGATAATACCTCCGTTGGGCTGGCACGAGGGATATTGCGAAGTAGTTACGAGATGGCCACATCTGATGTTGTGTTGTTCAGTCATTCAGCCATGCTGGGAGAAGGAGGACTCGGCTCGGTGTTGTTGAATGAATGTGGACATGTAATTGGCTTGAATATGAGGGCTCCTGGCTCTGATGGAAGCATTCGTGTCGTCAATATGACATCGCTGCGTTTATTGCTTTCGTCGCAGAATATTAAGATTACCTTTGCTGCAAGAGGGTGTGTGTCAGAAGTTGATCAGGCGAAAAACCAGGCGGAGTTCGCCGCAATCGAAGCGAAAAAAGCACAGGATGGTGCGTTAGAAGCACAAGCGTTGGCAAGCTCCCTGGAGAAGAAGTTGCGGCAATCCAGCAGACGGAACGACTCACTGGAAAGGCAAACTAAGGAAGCTCGCCAGAAAGCTGATTTTGCTCTGCAAGCTGCGGAAGCGGCGCAGAAGAACGCGGAAGCAATCAGGCTTGAATTAGCTAGAAAGACCGGGGACCTGAAAGAAGAAGCCCGGGTCATGAAAGAGAAGTATGAAAAAAGTCAGTTGGACTCGGAGCAGCGGTTTACATCGGCTATGGATCAACAGAGAAGCTCTGCGGCTTTCAGGGAAAATATCCTTATTGGGATTACTATCGTACTGTTGCTGGGCATTGCAATTATCTTCGTGCTGCAGAGGAGGAGGAATAGGGCATTACCGACGCTAGTTAAGGAGCCCCCCGTTTCGAGTAATGACGTGGCAGAATCAGTGGTCAGTACCGAGCTTCATGATGAAGCTTTCGATGAATTTGTTCTTGATGGACGCGATGACGATGGGATTCGTTATCTGCTTCGGATATCCGGTGATCAGTTGCTTAACATAGGTGGTGTGATTATTGGGCGAAATCCGAAGGATTCTCCTTATGTTATTAATCATGCTGATGTATCCAGAAAGCATGCCCGGATGCGAGTTATGAAAAACAGGGTCTTTATTGAGGACCTGGGTTCGACTAATGGTACGTCCGTGAACGGTCAATCCATCGAAGAAAAGGGGCTGGTCTCGATTGACAGTGGTGACCAGATAATTATTGGCTCAGTGGTAATGAACCTCCGCGTTCTATCAGCCTGAAGCATCTGGCCTCAATAACGCGAATTACCAAAAATGTGATGTGTCTGTTAAAATGCGCCGCCCGTTTGGTGTCGGGACAAAGCCTGTCTGTAGCTCTGTAGCTCTCTAACCGCCTTGGAGGCTGCCTGGAGTGACCCGCTCTATGTCCGGATCCAGCCTAGATAAAGTTAAAGAAGAGGGAAACAAATAGTATGTCGGTTGCCGGAAGCTCATCTGCTGGAGAACAAGAGAATAAAGTCATTAGTGACGTGGTCATTCGATTTGCCGGTGATTCCGGTGATGGTATGCAACTTACGGGCAACAACTTTACCGACGCAACTGCCGTCTATGGGAATGATCTGTCAACCTTTCCCGATTTCCCCGCAGAGATTCGTGCTCCCGCGGGTGCCACCTTTGGTGTTTCTGCATTCCAGATTTATTTTGGCTCTGAAGACGTCAGCACGGCTGGCGATCATCTTGATGTGTTGGTGGCGATGAATCCGGCGGCACTGATTACCAACTTAAAGGACCTCGTGATTGGCGGCCTTATTGTTGCCGATAGTGATGCATTTACTGACAAGAACCTCGCACGTGCTGGTTATAAGTCGAATCCACTTGAAGACGGCTCACTGGATGCTTTCAAGCTCCTGGCCATAGATATTACCAAGCAGGTCATTGCTGTCGTAAAGCCCTACGGTCTGTCACATAAATTTGCCGTACGTTGTAAGAACATGTGGACACTTGGGTTGACCATGTGGCTCTTTGACCGGAGCCGCGATGAGGCAATTGACGGACTAAGGAAGAAATTTGCTAGCAAACCTGAGATTGCAGAGGCAAATGTAGAGGCACTGAATGCTGGCCATACTTACGGGGAAACGGCGGAACTGCCAAGTGGCGTAGATGTCTACAAGGTCCCAGCAGCGGACGTCGTGCCTGGAGTTTACAGGAATATCACCGGTACCGAGGCTCTGGCTTTTGGGTTAATAGCCGGTAGTCAGTTAGCGGATTTACCGCTGGTGTTTGCATCCTATCCCATAACACCAGCGTCAGGTGTGCTGCATACCTTGTCAATGCAAAAACATTTTGATGTCGTCACCTTTCAGGCAGAAGATGAAATAGCTGCTATCTGTGCAGCAGTTGGAGCATCTTTCGCGGGCTCACTGGGTGTAACCTCCAGTTCGGGTCCCGGTATTTCGCTCAAGGGTGAAGCTATTTCCCTGGCCTGTGCAGCTGAACTGCCAATGGTTGTCATCAATACTCAGCGCGGTGGCCCTTCCACGGGTTTACCCACTAAAACTGAACAGTCGGATTTGAATCAGGCACTATATGGTCGCCACGCAGACACCATGCTGCCGGTAATTGCCGCCTCAACTTCAATCGATTGTTTTGAAGTCGCCATAGAAGCAAGCAGGATTGCCACGCAGTTCACAACACCGGTCCTGATCTTAAGTGATGGATATCTCTCCAATGCTTCTCAACCCTGGAGAATTCCTGACGTGAATGATTTCGAACCCTTTCCAGTAAAGTTTGAGACTGAGGCAGAAGGTTTTTCACCCGCCAACCGTGATCCAGAGACATTAGCCCGGGTCTGGGCGAAACCAGGTACCCCTGGCCTGGAACATAGAATTGGTGGTATCGAAAAAAGTATTGAGACAGGTGACATTTCCTACGATTCTGAAAATCATCAGAAGATGACGGATCTTCGCAGTAAGAAAATAGATGGTATCGCAAAATACATACCGGAGCAGGAAGTTGCAGTTGGAAACAATAGCGGCAAGCTAGCTGTTGTCGGCTGGGGTTCAACCTACGGCGCCATTTTTCAGGCAGTAAAACGCAGCCGGGAAGCGGGTCTGGATGTCTCACAAATTCATGTTCGTTACCTGTGGCCGCTGCCATCTAACCTGGGCCAGCTTTTGTCCAGTTTTGATGCACTCCTGGTGCCTGAAATGAACACAGGGCAGTTTGCCTCACTGATACGCTCTATCTTCCTCTTAGATGCACAGAAACTAAATAAAATATCGGGTCAGCCCTTCAAGATTGAAGAAATTGAAGGTGCTATCCGTGCTCAATTGGAGTCAGCGAAATGAGTGCAACCGAACAGAAAATCGCTGTTAAGGATCTCGTTTCTGATCAGGAAGTTCGTTGGTGTCCGGGTTGTGGAGACTACGCCATCCTTAAGACCGTGCAGAAAGTTATGCCTGAACTGGGAGTCCCCAGAGAAAATATGGTATTCGTTTCTGGTATTGGTTGCTCTTCCCGGTTTCCCTATTACATGAATACCTATGGTTTCCATACGATCCATGGGCGTGCGGCTTCGGTTGCAACCGGGGTTAAGCTGGCAAACCCTGAACTGGATGTCTGGGTAGTTACAGGTGACGGTGATGCGCTCAGTATCGGCGGGAATCACACATTGCATGTACTTCGCAGGAATGTCGATTTGCAGTTGTTGTTGTTCAACAATGAAATCTACGGACTGACTAAAGGGCAGTATTCTCCAACTTCAAAGGTAGGAACAAAATCACCATCAACCCCGGATGGTTCGCTTGATATGCCCCTTCGACCCTGCACCTTTGCTATTGGGGCTGGCGCAAGGTTCGTCGCCCGATCAATTGATACAGAGGCCAAACATCTAGCTTCGGTCCTGGTGCGTGCTCATGATCATGTTGGTGCTTCATTTGTTGAGATCTATCAGAATTGCAACGTTTTCAACGATGGTATTTTTGAGCACGTAAAGAATAAGAAAACTGCCGCTGAGACAAGACTTCTGCTGGAACATGGTAAACCACTGGTATTCGGGGGAGAAAATCAAAAAGGTCTCCGTCTGAATTCAATCGCTTTGAAACTCGAAGTGGTCGACCTTGGTGAGGACGGTGTTTCAGAGGAAGACCTTGTGGTACATGATGAAACCAACAAAGTCCTGGCGCACATGCTTGCTGAACTCAAATCACCGGAATTCCCGGTCCCTATTGGAGTTCTTTACTGTAACCCCACCAGTCCGTATCACACGGAAGTCTATGAACAGCGGGATGCAGTACGCGAAAGAAAGGAAACTACTGACCTCAATGCCTTGCTGCGAGACGGACATACCTGGGAAGTCTGACCAGGGTTGAAATTGAATAGTGTTGGTTGCTTTTTTTCAGGAGGATAAATGACAGATTTTCAGGTCCAAGAGAACACCGGGACCATAGAAGTCCAGGAACGGCATCAATTTGATACGGCAGCCTTGCAGCAATATATGGGGGACAATGTAGAAGGTTACTCAGGTGAGCTGTCGGTTGAAGAATTTGCCGGCGGCCAATCAAATCCAACCTATCTCCTCACTGCAGGTGGCAAACATTATGTCCTGCGTCGCAAACCCCCTGGAATACTACTGAAGTCGGCTCATGCCGTTGATCGTGAATATCGGGTGCTGTCTGCTCTTCGGGATACAGAAGTTCCCACTGCAAAGACCTATGCCTTGTGTACTGATGATTCAGTTATAGGTACCTGGTTCTATATTATGGAGTACCTCGATGGCAGGGTTATCTGGGACTCTACCGCCGGACCCTATGCGCCATTTGAGCGGGGAGAGTTTTGGGATTCAGCGAATGAAGCTATGGCCAAGCTCCATAATGTTGATTTTGAGGCGGTAGGTTTGTCTGATTTTGGCAAACATTCGGACTATATTGCGCGCCAGGTATCCCGGTGGTCCGGTCAGTACGAGTATACAAAGACTGAAGAGAACCCTTACATGGACAATCTCATCGATTATCTGCCGAAAAATGTACCGCAAGATGCCTCCTGCTCGATAGTCCATGGTGATCCTCAGATAGCCAATATGATGATGCATGCCAAAGAGAACCGGGTCATTGGTATTCTTGACTGGGAGCTGAGCACGCTGGGGTGTCCGATTTCTGACTTTGCTTATCTATGCAGACCCTACCGGGACATGTTGCAGGGCCTTGATCTAAAGTCCCTCGGTATCCCAAGTGAGGAAGAGTACGTTGAGGCCTATTGTCGTAGAACGGGTCGAAGCGGCATCGATAACTGGGATTACTACATTGCTTTCAATATGTTCAAGATGGCGGCGATTCTCCAGGGCATTGCTAAACGCGTATTAGATGGTACAGCCGCGAGTGGGCACGCTGAATCGGCTGGATCTGGTGCTTCAGATATGGCGAAACTAGCCTGGGCCCAGATAGATAAGACCGTTGTTATTGACTAGCCCGGACCATCCTAAATTCCGATCCCTTCATGAAATGGCCGGGCTAGCCTCGTATTTATTCAAATTCAGATAAGCACAAATTAGAATCCGGAAATATTCGAGTCCAACTGTACTCCGAACGTATTTAATGCCATCGAGACAAGGTTGTACTGGCCGCAGGTGAAAACGACATCCATCAACTGCTGCTCTGAATAGGTTTCTGCCAGACCGTTCCATGTCTCTGTTGTCATAAATGCGTCACCAATGAGTTCGTCAGCCGCCGTGATGAGCAGCCTTTCATGGTCACTCCAGAGCGAGGCTGATGATCCTTCCTTAATGCTCGCTATCTCTTCATCGGAAAGTCCGGCATTTTTACCAATTACGACATGTTGCCCCCATTCATATTCCGCCTGACATAGCCAGCCTGTTCTCAGAATCAGAATTTCACGTTCCCGGGCAGACAGGGTTGATTTGGAAAGGATATGGGCGCCAAAGACCTGCCAACGTTTTGCCAGCTTTTCGTGGTTGGCCATTGTGCGCCAGATATTGGCAACTTCGCCCTGGGCATGCTGTTGTTTCATGTTTTCTCTGGTTTCGTCACTCCAGTAGTCTTCGTGGATTGGAGCTATTCGTGGGGTATCCAGTCGCATTGCTGTTTCCTATCGTGAGATGCTGGTAATCTTTCATGGTATCAGCATCACCTATTTTGCTGGCAATTTTTCTTCAATCAGGCGGACTTCCTGGAAAACGGAATCCACGTGGAGGTCAGTTGCGCTCATTTGTTGCAGTGCTTCATATAGGTTTTGAATGTACTCGCTATTCGAACCGCTTGGGCCATGGGCCGATGCGATCTGTCTTGCAATAACGGGGCAGGGTGCTTCACCAAGATAGTTTGGGTTCAAAGGTGTCGCGTGATAGGCGACGCCTGCAGTGAAATTGATTTCATCAAAATAGATATCTAATGCCAGCCGCTCGTAACCACCTTTCTCCCGGTAGTCCAGGCTCGTAAGAACCTTGTCTACGTGCTCCCGGCTGACACGATATGCCCGGCCCCTGCAAACGTCGCCGGTCTGCTTGACCAGTGTTACGACCCGTCCGGGTTTCCCGGGTACCCCCCGGTGGTCAGTAGAACCCTGCCAGAAACGGCGAGACCAACCTTTGATATAGGCGGGTTGTGATTCAAGATAGGGAAAATCGACACGCCAGATGATGGAACCATAGCCGAAAACCCACAGGTCATCATTCATTGAGCAATCTGCTTGTTGTGTTTGTGAATATACTCCACAACGTCCAGGATGCCATCTTCATCATGATTGCCGCATACGAATTTCGCATGGGCATGAAGGGCTTCATCGCCGTTGCCCATGGCCACACCATGGCCGACTTCCTTGAGCATGGGCAGGTCATTGAGCTGGTCACCGACTGCACAAATATTGGCTGGGCCGATACCAAATAGGGAGGCCAGCTTACTGAGACCATGCCATTTGGTGATGTTTGCCAGGCTGATTTCACAATACCAATTATCGGTACCAAGCTGTGGAACGGTGATGGTTTCAAAAGTTTGAGGGAATGACCGGTGGATATCGCTGCATAGCATTTTGAGTTGCTGCTCATCCCCGAATGTAGCGGTGACGAGGAATTCTGGTGCCTGGGCTCGTATATCACCCTTGATGCCCCAGGCCTTGTTGCTATCAAAGTAGCCATGAATGACGTCTGACCAGGGTATGGCATTATCAATGATAAAGTCCGGTCCGCCTCGATCATCGGCATCCCGTTGCCCGATCAGCGCTAGTTTAGACTCTCGTGCAACACTGACCACATCAGCGAGTTGTGACAAGGAGTAGGTGGTCTCATGGTGGGTTTCTGCATTAGGTGTTTTAACCAGTGCGCCGCCATTACAAACTGCATATACATCGAAGCCAAGGCTTTTCATAACAAACTTGGTGGTACGGTAGCGCCGCCCCGTGACAATTACTACTTCTACACCTGTCTCGTGCAGCTTCTGTAGTGCTGAGCGGGTAGCAGGAAGTACCTGATTATTATCGACGGCAAGTGTGCCGTCGAGGTCCAGGGCAAGCATCTTGATGGGAGGCATTAATTGGCTCAAGTCGAAAAACCAGGAGTTTAACAAGATGCGATGATTGAAATGCGCATATTTGCACTGATACAATCCGTTTCCCTGATAGAGGTTGTAAGAAGAAAGTTTACATTCCGCATTCGCACGCAATTTCTCCGGGCTCAGCCTAATCACAAATAGAATTAAGGATAGTTTCAATGAGAGTAACAAAGACTTTTCTGTGGGTTTTTTCATCCATCGTGTTCGCATCAGCTGCTGTTGCAGAAGATGCTGGTTATGCGATATGCGTGTCCTGCCATAACCCGGATGGATCGGGAAATGTTGCTCTGAATGCTCCAGCGATCGCTGGCCAGGAAGCCTGGTATATGGAGACCCAGATTAAGAATTTCAAATCAGGTGCCCGTGGGGTACATGAGGCCGACATCTATGGTCAGCAGATGCGAGCGATGTCCTTGATGCTGGCAGATGATGATGCTGTCGCGAGCGTCTCTGCCTACGTCAGTTCCATGGAGCGTAAGAAAATTGAAAATACCATCGAGGGCAATGCGGATGCCGGGAAAGCACTTTTTGCTGTGTGTGGTGGGTGCCATGGACCGGATGCTAAGGGCTTGAAAATGATGAATTCACCGGACCTCACTGCACAGCAGGACTGGTATCTTGTTCGGCAGCTTCAGAATTTCAGGACGGGCGTGAGAGGAACCGATCCCTCGGACATGTTTGGTCAGCAAATGAGACCCATGGCAATGATGCTTGCAGATGATCAGGCAGTTAAGGATGTGGTTGCCTACATCAATACATTGCACTAGCCTGGAAATTTCAAATAAAACGGCTCATATGGGCTGTTAACATCTTATATTTCAATAGCTTATAGGATTCGGATTAGTGGTCGGCTCTGTGATGGCTGCAGAGCCGGCAACGTCCATTGTTAGCTGCGGGAACGCGGTGTCTTATCAATCAGAGATGGTCCAGGGTCCTGAAATAGAGCATCCCCATCGCAATTATCTGGTTCCCGAACCACTGACCCAGTGGAATTCTGAAATGTTTAACCTGCTCATAGACCTGTAACACCTCCATATCGCCTTCAAACGCATTTGCAATAATTTCTGCGGCGACGTGGGTTGGTGCAATGCCATGCCCGGAGTACCCTATTGAATAGAAGATATTGTCGTCGAGCCTGCCCATCAAAGGAATGCGCTTGATTACAATTCCAATATTGCCACCCCACTCATAATCGATATTCTTGCCTTCTAGCTGTGGAAATACCTTTAGCATCCTCGGCAGCATATTTGCTTTGATACTTTTTGGTACTCGGCCAGAGTAGTTACAGCGGCCGCCGAACAAGAGTCGGTTGTCCGGTGAAAAGCGATAGTAGTCAAGCACATTGTTCAGATCACAGACGGCGAGATCGTATGGATTGATTGTCTTAATCTCATCCTCACTCAGTGGCTCCGTTGCAATAATGAAACTACCAGCAGGAAAAACCAGGCCGGAAAGATTTTGCTGTTCCAGGTGCTGATAAGCATTACCCGCAAGGAGCACCTTGTCTGCCGTGACTGAGCCGCCAGGGGTAGATACCCTGACTTTTTCGCCGTGCTCGATATTGATCACTTCACTCTGTTCATAAATCGCCGCGCCGAGGCTTGTGGCGGCTCTGGCTTCTCCAGCACACAGGTTGAGGGGGTGAAGGTGGCCATTCAAATCATTGGTCATGCCGCCAATATAGGCGTTTGTTCCCAGCATAGATTGAACTTCATCCTGTTCCACCATTCGCAAATGATTACCCAGGCCTCTTGATTCGTGTGCAGCATAATCTTGTCTTAACCCCTCCATTTGCCTGGGCTTGAAAGCGACTTCAATAAAGCCGGACTTCAGGTCACACTCGATATCATATTTGCGGACTCGCTCCTTAATGATATCGTTTCCCCGGTAGTCAAGTTTCCAAACAGCATCATCTCCGAGCTTAGCTTTTAGATAATCCCGCCCGCCGATTCCACCGATGAGTTGTCCGCCATTTCGACCGGAGGCGCCCCAACTAATTCGATGTTGTTCCAACAAAGTTACTGAGTGGCCGCGCTCGGCCATGGTCAGTGCGCAATCCACACCGGTAAATCCACCACCGACTATGCAGATTTCACTTTCTGTTTCTTCATTTAGCGCAGGGTAGGTTGTTAAATCATTGCGGCTAGCCGCGTAGTATGAGTCGGTATGCTCTTCTGGCTTAATCATTGGCGGGTTAGTAGTCTAGAGCAGGGGTTGCGTGTCTTCTTTCCGGGTCGAATATAGGTTCCTCAAGGACCGTGCATTTCTCAAGGACACGAGCCCACTTGAGTTCACGAAGGTAGTATATCTCAGCCCATAGTTCATCTCCGGGCTTGCCCCATGGCATTTCCAGGGAGGCGAAAGCTATGTTTCTCTTTGCAGTTGGAACCCAGGCTGCGGATGTTACCATCCCAACAACCTTTTTCTGTTGATTAAAAATGAAGGAATTTTCTGCAGGCTTATTGCCCTGGACATCTAACCGCGTAAAGCGAAAACGAGACCCATTGAGTTTTTCTTCTTTCAACGCCTGTTGACCATTGAAGTTTGATTTTTTTAGATGTACCAACCAACCAAGGCCAAGTTCATACGGGGATCTGGAACGTTCCACACGCACTTCCTGTTCAGCTGGAACGAATTCAACACCTGCCTGAATAAAACCCGCCTCAACCCTGGCAATCTGCAGTGCTTCAGAACCCACGGGTTTAATATTGTAATCCTCTCCCGCCTTCATAAGCGCGTCCCAGAGGTTTTCGGCGTGCTCCGGTGAAATCCACAACTCGTACCCGAGGTCGGCAGTAAAGCCGGTCCGTGAAACCATTAATTCGGTTTGTTGAAATGGATAGTGGTGCAGGTCGAAAGGTTTTAGATTTTCGACACCCTCGAGGTCCATTTTTTTCAATATGGCGCAACTGGTGGGTCCCTGAAAGGAAAGTGCTGCGATCTGCTCCGTGACATCTTCTATCTTTACATCAAAACCCAATGCAGACCATTCCAGCCAGTCCAGGTGCCGCTCCTGGGAGCAGAGTATGAAGGTATCATCATTGATGTGGAAAATAGTGCCATCATCTATCACCTTGCCTTCATCGTTACACCATGCGGTGTACATAACCCGGCCGACATCCAGTTTCTTCAGGTTACGGGTGACTAGGCGGTCCAAGTAAGCATGTCCATCGGTACCGGTGATTCGATACTTGGTCATGGGCGTTATATCGAAGATGCTTGCAGAATTTCGCATGGCGAAATACTCCAGCTCTACGTTGCTGTAGGCGGCAGGTGTTGTGTAGCCTTTCCAGTCTTCCCACAGGTTTATTTCACATGCGTCAGCAACCCGGGAGTGAAATGGTGTCTGTAACAGGAGAGGGGGGATCTCGGAATCAGTCACTTGTTGCTCCAACTTCGAGTAGGGTATTCGCACAGTTTCGACCAACAAGTCCCATGACATTTCCTCCTGGATGACAGCCGGCTCCACAGAGGAAGAGACCACCAATTGGCGTTGTATACTGGCTCATGCCGGGGAAAGGCCGTAACATCAGAAATTGATCCAGGGCCAACTCGCCATGATGCCAGTGCCCCGCGGTGGTGCCGAACCTGGATTCAAAGTCAGCAGGGGAAAGGAGCTCGCTGTCAACTATGAGCTTCTTCAGGCCAGGAGCATAGCTCTCCAGCAGGTCAATCAACAGGGCTTTGAATTCATTGTTGGCTTCTGACCAACCCTGCTTAAGGTTATGGGGAGCGTACTGTACAACAGCTGATAACACATGCTTTCCGGCTGGTGCCAGGCTAGTATCATGGACACTTGGAATGCTGATTTCCATAATTGGGTGTTCAGAAAATTCACCGTATTTCGCGTGATTAAACGCACTTTCCACATAGTCTGGATCGGGTGCGATAACCAGTCGACTACCAATATCATTTGCGTTGAGGCCCGCAAATTCGGGCAGGGCATCCAGTGCAAGATGTAGTTTGGCTGTATTCCCTTTCATGCGTATGTTAGCTGCGCGACGGGAGAATCCTGTTTCCAGTTGAGGGTACCCTACCAGCTTTGAAAAGGTAGATTTCGGATCTGCATTGGATATCACCCGGCTGCAATTGATGATTTCACCATTATCTAATTCAACTCCAGCAACCTTCTGCTCCTGGATCAATATTCGTTCAACCCGGCTGCCGGTACGAATTGTCGCCCCCAGTGATGTGGCCGATGATGCTATTGCATTTGATACGTTGCCCATGCCTCCAGTCGGAATTGCCGGTCCGTTAAATCCGAATGTCTCACCAACCCGTCTGTACAGAAGCCCCAAAACAGTATTTGGAGATCGCGGGCCCGTATGGGATCCAAGAACTGCTTCAAGGCTTAGCGCACCTTTAAGAAGTTGGTTATCGAGATTTTCGTTCAAAACGTCATAGATGTTAATCGCGCCGATACGCAGCAGTTCCTGCATCTCCTGCTTGCCCATCTTTCTGGCATTCCAGCCTAGCTTCAGTAAAGACATTTTGTCTTTCATGTCGTTGTTCACGAGGCGAGGCGGGCGATCTGCAAATGTAGTCGCGAGGACTTTTGCAAACCGCTTCATTTGCGCATGGAACTGGCGATAGTTGTCAATGTCCGATGGGGTAACATCTTCGCCCTGGATGACGCTTCCCGCTATTCTGATATGTTTTCCGTCGCTGGATAGCGCGATAGTTTCGAGGTCTGTGGCGGCGTAGGACAGGCCGTGATCGGCCAGTTGCAGATCCTTGACGATTGTAGGGTGTAACGAATAAAGAAAGTGCGCACATTCAGAAACTGAAAAGCCTTCACTGAATTCACTGGTGGTGGCAGCACCACCAACCTTGTTAGAGGCTTCCAGCAACAGAACCTTCAGGCCTGATTTAGACAGGTAAGCTGCGCTAACGAGCCCATTGTGCCCGGCGCCGACAATCACCACATCGATATGGTTGCTATCAGTCATCTGGATAGGCCTCCGGGACTGTTGATGGGTGGTTCAAGTCCATCAGAATCTCCCTTGCGGCATTTGCGCCGGGGGCTGACATGACGCCGCCTCCAGGGTGTGTTCCCGAGCTGCACATGTACATGCCCTTTATGGGTCCGCGATATTGGGCATAACCAGGAAAAGGTCGATTGAACAGCAGCTGATCGAAAGTCAGTTCACCCTGGAAGATGTTACCTTCGGTCAGGCCAACTTCATCTTCAATATCCTGTGGAGTCCTGACCTCTGCATGAAGGATAAGATCTTTGAAATTTGGGCTATATGTGCCGATCTGGTCAATGACGGTCTTGCCGAAAGCATCTCGATCCTTATCGGTCCACTCGCCGGTCGCGAGTTTGGGTGGTGCATACTGGACGAAGACACTCATCATGTGTTTGCCCGTCGGCGCCATCGTTGGGTCCACCTGGGTTGGTATCAACATATCGACATAGGGATCCTGAGACCAGGTTCCGTTCTTCCAATCATCATAGGCTCGTTCCATGCGCTCCAGGGAATCAATGAAATGCATGTCTCCAGTCATTAATGGACTCTTTGCTGGCAGGCCATGAAATGTTGGCAGGCCATCGAGTGCAATGTTGAGCTTGCCCGAGGACCCGCGTATTTTGAAATTCCTGGCTTGTTTGACGACAGAAGCCGGCAGATCCTCCTCAGCCATGATGTCCAGGAAAGTTCGCTTTGGATCAAGATTGGAAACAACGATATCTGCATAAATCTCGTCTCCGTTGGCGAGAACTACGCCGCTCGTTCTCCCCCCGGTTGCCAGGATTCTATCGACCTCTGCGTCGGCCCGAATTTCGCCACCGAATGACTGGAAGGCCCCGGCCAGCGCTTTTGCTACGGACCCCATTCCGCCCCGGGCAAATCCCCAGGCGCCAACTGAACCATCCACTTCTCCCATATAGTGATGTAACAGGACATAGGCCGTGCCGGGTGAATAGACTCCCAGGGCCGTACCGATAATGCCGCTGCCCGCGAGATGGCACTTGATGACATCTGTCTCAAAATACTCATCCAGAAAATCACCAATACTCATGGTCCAGAATCGCAGGGTATCGCCCAGCACCTTCTCGCCAAGGTTGTAAAATGACTTGGCCAGGTATAGTAATTCCTGGATATCCCTTGGCTTAAAGGAAGTCGGGTCCGGTGGTGTGCGCAGCAGGAATGGACGTATAAAGCGTGTCTGCTTGGTGACATCGGCAGTATAGCGCTCGTAGGCATTGGCATCTCTCTTGGAATGCCTTGCTATCTCGCGGTATTGCCGTTCGTGGTCGTCGTAGTTGCCGAAGTAATCCCCGTCACGTTTGAAGGTCACACCACCAACATAGGGGATTACCTGTAATCCAAATTTTGGCAGGTTAAGATCCCGTGAAATTTCCGGGCGTAGCAGACTGCAGACATATGAGCAGTTGGAATACATCCAACCCTCGTGCAGTTCACGGCTCACCGTTGCACCACCGATATAAGGGTTCTTTTCAAGTACCAATACATCGAGGCCGGCTTTAGCAAGGTACGCCGCATTTGTCAGGCCGTTGTGGCCTGCGCCGATGACTATTGCATCATACTTTTTCAAGTGCTTACTCACCCGATAGTTTGCATTTGTTTGGATCTGACATGAAGCGGGCTAGTTTAGTGGCAAAGGTTGATTCGCTCCATCCTTGCCTATTGGCACATATCTGCTTGATCCTATCCATGGGATCAAGATTATCAACAATTTCCACCGATATTCACATTATGCGCGTATACCTCTCACGCTCTAACTAAATGTTGCCGGCTAAACCCGTTCTTTACGTTGCCGGTTTCGCCGGTGGTACATAGTCAAAAAGAAAACTTATCGTGTCATCCCGGCCCTTGTTCATGACGCTGTGATTCTTTTGATTGTTCAGCTCGTATGCCTTGCCCGGTTCAAGGTTGTAGCGCTGCCCATCAATCATGAATCTGACCCGTGGGTTGGTCGTGATCGGCACATGGACTCGATGGCCAGCATGGAAGGAAGGGTGTTGGTCAATGTGGGGGCTGATATTTCTACCTGCCGGTAACCGTGAGACCATGGCGCGGATGATGGAACCGCCCTTGGGATAGCATGTTTCTATAATACCGTGCATTAAGGGTACTGCTACATCAGCGAGCAGATCCCAGCCGTTCTCTTTGCTAACCTCGATTTCAGGCCAGCCAGCGGCAGTTGTATGCACCAGCATAATTGACTCAGTTTGCTGATGAACCTCGTGGGTGTTTTGCGTCAGTTGCTGTTGCTTCCAGGCGGTACCGTCCAATGCCAGTATGGCTGTGCGAATCGCGTCAATTTCTACTTCCCCCAGCTCCCTCAGGGGTGTGTCAATGTCCATCTTCTTTCTCTTCATCCATATGAAGCAATTTTCCCAGCCCAGCTAGAAAATAGTAAAGGATGAGCAGCGAACTGGCAGCCAGGAGAAAGCTGCATGCCCAGGTGAAGACATCCCATGGGTTCATTTGGCTTTCACCTCGTGTGGTTCACCGATGAAGTTACCCATAGTGTATGCCAGAAGTGATGATGGCAGGCTGAAATACAATGCATATTCCTGCCAGAGGCTAAAGGTGGACCCTGCGATAGAGAAGGTCCAAATATAGGTTCCGTATATTTCGTTCTCGACACCCATCGTGCCGATTATCAGATAGTATCCTATGACGCTTAGGAGGCCAACGACGCAACTCAAAACCCCTGCTGCTGGTGTCTTGTTGCCTGGCCAGAAAAGCCCCATGAAGATCGGTACCAGTACGGTTGAGGTTAGAAAGGTTGCCATGAATACCCACAGTGCCATCAGTCGGTCAAACATGAACGCAAGGGCGAAGCCAAGAGCCCAGGATATGACGATACCAATCTTTGTCATCATCACCAGTTCCCGGTCGGAAGCGTCAGGCTTCAGCAGTGGACGGTATATATCATAGGAGATATTGGCCCCCGCCACGAGAGAATAGGAGTCGATGGTCGACATTGCAGTAGCCAGAACACCCGCGAGAAATACACCAATAACACCAACGGGAAGTGCGTAGATCATTGCCGTTAACAGCGCATCATTGGAATGGAGACCCTCCGGCAGTATCCCCTGGTTCACCGCCGAGGCTGCCAGCATGCCGCCTGCAGTGACCAGCCAGTCATAGATCAGCCATACAAAAATGCAGATAAGCATCGCGTTGCGAGCCTGCTTGTAGTTTTTGGCGGCAAAAATACGCTGGTAGAACCCGGGG
Organism: Gammaproteobacteria bacterium; assembly: GCA_002726655.1. Classification (GTDB taxonomy): domain Bacteria; phylum Pseudomonadota; class Gammaproteobacteria; order Pseudomonadales; family Azotimanducaceae. Next base: position 25,633 of record PBRP01000143.1, on the reverse strand, counting down.
TCGACCAGAATGCTCAATCCCGTTGCCATGTACGCAATCATCAGCCAGATGGGCATACCGCCAAGTGGCGAGAAGTATCCCTCAGGAGCCCAGGTGGCCACGACATCGAACCCGCCGGTTTTCGACATGAGGATGGGCAAACCCACAGCGAGGGTCAGGCACATTAGAACAAACTGTATGGTGTCGGTAATGGCGACAGCCCACAGCCCACCCCAGAGTGTGTAAAGCAGCGCGATACTTCCTAATAGCAATGCACCAATCATCGCATCTATACCAAAAATGACTTCACAAAGTCGTCCCAGGCCGAATAGAGGTAGCGCGGGAATGGAATAAAAAATTGACGCGAGTGCACCACACAGACCTGCCCCCATTCCATAATGGCGCTCCAGTATTTCTGGAAGAGAGATGAACTTAGCCGCATGCAATTTTTTACTGAGCGCGAAGGCAGCCAGTACATAGATAGCGATGGAAAGCTCAGAATACCCGAAAAAGGCGACAACACCGTCGTTGTAACCCATCTCTGAAGTACCGAACAGCACATCGAGACCATAATAGGTTGATGCGAGTGAGCAGATCAGGATTGGAGTCGTCATCGACCGGCCAGCAACCAGGTATTCCTCAAAGCTTGGAGCCTGCCGGTGAATATAGTATCCGACACCCAGCATTGCGATGATATAGACCCCAACGATTGAGAGGTCTATCCAAGAAATGGCCAGGTTGCCAACGAGGTCGGTCTGCATATTACCTAGATTTTGATTTTAGCTGCTGTCTGGTCAAGACAGGTCGTCACTAGGGTGATCATTTCATCGATATCTGATTTGGTCATGATGAGGGGAGGGGATACAACCATCGTATCCTCAATTGCCCTCATGACGAGACCATTGGCAAAGCAGATATCCCGGCAGAGGGTGCCAACAGCGCCACGGTCATCAAAGAATTCTCGCTTTTGCTTGTCCTTTACAAGTTCGATGGCAGCCAGGAAACCTACACTTCTTGCTTCGCCAACAAGGGGGTGATCAATGAGTTTGCTCCATGCCTGCTTAAGGTAGGGACCTGTTTCCTGCCCAACCTGCTCGACAATACCATCATCCATCAGAATTTGAAGATTGGCGATTGCGGCGGCAGCAGCGACCGGGTGCCCGGAATATGTAAAGCCGTGATTGAACTCTCCGCCGAGATTAATCAGCACGTCTGCTACCTCGTCACCCACGAGGATGCCACCGATGGGCAGATATCCGGACGATAGCCCTTTGGCGATGGGCATAAGATCAGCTTTGATATCAAAATAGTCACAGCCAAACCATTTGCCGGTGCGCCCGAAGCCACAAATAACTTCATCTGCTACAAGCAGAATTTCATGGCGATCACAAATGTCCTGTATCCGTGGCCAGTAGGTTGCAGGTGGGATAATTACCCCGCCCGCACCCTGTATTGGTTCTGCAATAAATGCCGCGACCCGGTCTTCGCCAAGTTCTTGAATTTTTTGTTCCAGTTCAGAAGCTATCTGTTCGCCAAAAGCATCTGCCGACAGGTCACCGCCATCCTGGAACCAGTAGGGCTGTCCTATATGAACGATATCAGGAATAGGCAGTCCACCCTGGGCATGCATTGGTTTCATTCCTCCCAAGCTTGCTCCTGCCATGGTGCTTCCGTGATAGGCATTTTCACGGCTGATGATTACTGTCTTGCCGGGCTTTCCCTTGCAGTCCCAGTAGTGCCTGACCATTCGAACTACGGTGTCGTTTGCTTCAGAACCAGAGCCGGTAAAGAAAATGTGGTTCATGTGAGCTGGCGCCAGTGAGCAGACCAGGCGCGATAGTTCAATCGCTGGTGGGTGAGCGGTTTTAAAAAAACTGTTGTAGTAGGGAAGTTCCTGTAGCTGCTCGAATGCGGCTTCAGCTATTTCGCGACGTCCATAACCAACGTTGACACACCATAAGCCCGACATTGCATCCAGGTAGCGATTGCCGTCGGTATCCCACAGGTATATGCCTTCTGCCCTGGTAATGATACGGCTACCTTCTTCTGACAGTTTCTTAGAGTCTGTAAAAGGGTGCAGGTAGTGAGCGGAATCAAGTTCCTGTAATTGTTGGGTAGTGTAGTTATAGTTCATAGCGTGGCCCATGCATCTTTGTTGCGCGTACAGTATCGATTTTGATAAAGCTTATCAATAATGAGTATTGGCAACGTTGCAACTTGTAGAAGTGGCTGGCAAAGTGGATCCTTTCTAGGTAAGTGAATAGAGATGTCTGATATTAGGGCTTGGCTAAATACACACCAGGTTAAATCCGTCGAATGCCTGGTTCCTGACTTCCATGGCATTGGAAAAGGAAAAATCATTTCTGCTGAAGAATTCATTGGTGGTGATATCCGGTTCCCGGAAAGTATTTTTGGGCAGAATATTCTCGGGAAGTGGTGCAAGGACGAAGATCTTGTGGGTATTGCTGATATAGATATGACGCTGTTTCCGGATGAGGCGACACTTGCTGTTCAACCATGGTCAGGAACATCAACTGCGCAGTGCATATGTGACTGCTTGAACAAAGATGGCAGTGTTTTTGATCTTGCACCAAGATCCATTCTTAAAAAGGTACTAGCCCTGTATGAAGCGCTTGGGATTAGGCCGCTGGTTGCGCAGGAGGCGGAGTTCTATCTGGTTGCCAAGAACCCTGACCCGAAACTGCCCCTCGAGGCTGCACCTGGCATATCTGGCCGGCAGCCGAAAACTCCACGCTCGTTTCAAATGGAAGCAATATCAGAATATTCACCGTTCCTGGAAACACTATACGACTATGCTGGGCGGCAGAACGTATTCACGACCGGTGTTGTTCATGAAATGGGTCCAGGCCAGCTGGAAGTAAACTTCAAGCATGGCGATGCACTGACAAAGGCAGATGAGATGTTCAATTTCAAACGCATTGCCCGGCAGGCTGCCTTGCATAACGGTTACCTGGCGACCTTCCTGTCGAAACCCATAAGTGGTGAGCCAGGTAGCGCAATGCATCTGCACCAGAGCCTGGTGGACTTGAACTCAGGCAAGAATCTGTTCGCAAATGAGGACGGGTCCAGAAGCCGGCAGTTCAATGCTTACCTGGGGGGATTACAAAAATATACGACCAGTGCGATGGCTTTTTTTGCTCCAAACGTAAATGCCTACAGAAGATTTGATGGTGCTGTATCCTGCCCGACTAATGTGGAGTGGGGGCTCGACAACCGCACTACTGGCTTTCGCGTGCCGGTGAGTGAGGCTAGCGCAACACGTGTTGAGAATCGGATTCCCGGATCCGATGCAAACCCGTATCTGGTGATAGCTGCCAGCCTGGCCTGCGGTTACCTGGGGCTGACGGAAGGATTGACACCCGGAAAACCAGTGACAGACAGCGCCTGGGATTTACCCCGTACGATACCCAGATCGCTGCGGGATTCGCTGGACCTGCTTTCGCAGTGCCAGCCCCTGACAGAGCTATTTGGTGAAAAGTTCACCAAGCTATACGCCCACCTGAAAAACGAGGAGGTAATTGCCTTCTCAGAAACCGTGACTGAATGGGAACGAGAACATCTGGCACTAACCGTTTAAGGCTGACCTAGGCACTTCATGAAAGCTCATGTTTCATCACCGGCAGGCCTGCTACTGTAAATAAGAGCAAGGCTCATCAGGTAATGCGTCTCGGTTCGATCTCCACGATTGGCAGGTCCCTGAGCAGGACCCTGTCCTGATCAGTCGTATCGAGGTTTCGTGCATATTCATGACCGCTATACACGGCATGTACCAGCGCACCAGCAGCCAGGGCGTCACCAATTCTATCTACTGATTTGATGCCCCCTGCCTGAACCGCATCATTTTCAGCAAGCAGTTGATCAAAGAGTTTGTTTTCAGGCAGGCGCAGGCCCACGATGACAACGGAATCAACATCAATTTCCCGAGCTTCACTGGTGAAAATATTCTTCATACTGGCTGACCCATCGATGTAATTTTCCAGCAGCATTTGAGTGTGGACCTCGATGCCATGGTTGAACAGTGCCTGGTGCACGTAGGGTTGCTCGTTGGTCATTATGGTCCAGGCGGAAGCGTGTCCCGCCGGGGTCGCGTATTCAACCTTATTTCCCTGTTCTGACAGATACTCGGCTATCACTCCCCCCATATAGTAGTTGTCAAAATCGAACACCAGCACTTTGCCGTTTGGCAGGTTCCCCGCCGCTATATCATCTGGCGTGTATATCTCATCGCCATCGAGTCTGCCAATCGGAATTTCAAGGGGTGAGTAGAGTGATCGGGTCCAACGAGCACCGGTGGCTATAACGATTCTTTGATGTTCCGATGACAAGATTTCGTCGATGCCCAGTTCACTGTCCGGGTAAAGGCTGACGTTAGCCATTTGTTTCAGGGCATACAGGCGATAGTCCTTCAGGCGCCCCCAGGCACGCAAGCCGGGTAGCGACTCCTCAAAATTTAGTCGACCGCCAAGCTGGTGTGATTTTTCTGCTATTGTGACCTCGTAGCCCCTGCGTGCGGCGATTAATCCTGCTTCCAATCCTGCAGGACCGCTCCCAACGACAAGCACCTTGTCATCACTTTTTTTTGGCTCGAACTTTTCGGGGTGCCAGTTCTTTCTCCATTCCTCACCAATGGTAGCGTTCTGAGTGCAACGCACTGGAACACCATCATGCCAGCTGGATATGCAGATATTACAACCGATACATTCTCTAATCTCATCTTCGCGCCCCGCTTTTATCTTGTTAGGCAGAAAAGGGTCTGAAATAGAAGGTCGGGCGCCACCTATCAGGTCAAGAATGCCGCGTTTTATTTGCGATACCATGGTGTCTGGAGACGTGAAACGGCCAACGCCTACCACGGGCTTGTCAGTAACCTGTTTTACAAAATCGATTACTGGTTCATGTGAGCCTTCATCTGCAAATCGTGATGCCGCACAATCGGTGGGACTTGAGTCCATTTTCACATCCCACAGGTCTGGGAGATCGGCCAGCAGGGAGACTACTTCATGTGCCTGGGACTCGTAGTGATCACTTTTTCTTGAGCGCAGTTCCTCCAGTGAAATTCTCAGCGCAACAGCACAATCATTACCGATCGCACTCTTAGTCGCCTCAAGTAGTTCGCGGACGAATCGTGTTCGGTTTTCGACGCTGCCACCGTATTCATCTGAACGGCGATTGTATTCTTCTAGCAGGAATTCATATCCCAGATAGCCCATACCGGCGTAAATATAGACAATGTCGAAACCGGCCGTTTGAGCCCGCCTGGCCGCATCCACCTGCCATTGCACAATATTGCGGATATCATTCTTATCCATGACCCGCGGGCGGAGTTGCCCCATGAATCCCACATGTGTTGCCATCCACGGGATTCCGGATGGTGAGTAGGGTGGTATCCGTGATGTCCTGTTCATGACGGCACCACCCCCGTGCCATAGCTCAATTGCCGCAAGGGAACCATGCTCATGAATCGCCTCTGTGCTTAGGGCATGAGATCGAACATCATTTTCATCCCATAACCGGGCAAAGGGGAGGGGGCTGTCATCGGAAGAGGGGTGTGTGGAGACAGCGCCGGTTGATACTACGCCCCAGCCACCCGCCGCCTTGGTGGCACGAAATTTCGCCCTGACTCTTGGATTGGCTTCAGTCATTCCGCTGGCATGAGGTACCTGGTAGAACCTGTTAGGGGTCGTGACGGGGCCTAACTTGACCGGTTCAAATAGTATTGAGTAGTTGGGGTTCATTTAACTTGCCAAGTAGTTAGTGAAAGATTTTTCCTGATGGCTTGCCGATACCGGACCATTTCGTTGAGGGAATCCTTCAGTGTTTACACCGGAAATCCTCGCTAGTGCATTGTCATTTATATCTCAGGGCACACGCAAGACAAAGTATGGGGTCCAAGCCCGAGCCCGAGCCTATCGGCGCACAGGAAACGGTACTGTGACGATGATATATTCGCGAGTATTGCGGGAGACGCACCGGGTCAACATGAAAAAATATGACGCAATTGTTATCGGCGCTGGTCATAACGGGCTAACCAATGCTGCTTTCCTTGCCAAAGCCGGTCTCGATGTCTTGGTTCTTGAAAAGAATGAATATATTGGTGGTGCAACTGCCAGCCGTGAACTGCATGAGGGCTGGATGTATTCCAATTGCTCCTATGTCTGCAGCCTTTTTCGTCCTGAAATATACCAGGCTCTTGATCTCGGTGAGCATGGCCTCGAAGTGGTGCCCTTGCAGGGCAGCACGACTTTTAAGCAGGATGGTGACTATTTTGGCAGTTATCACCAGCCCGCCGTTAGACGGCGTGAAATAGCCCGGCACTCCAAGCGTGATGCGGACGCCTCCATTCGTTTTGATGCGGATTTAATGAAGTGGTGTCGCCTGGTTCGTGGTTTTTTGTTGCGTACACCACCAGACCCGGCATCGCTAAAGATTCGAGATGCGATGGAATTTGCCTATCTTCTGAAGAGCTTTTACCGCCTGACAGAAAGCCAGATATATGAGTTTATTCGCTTCTTCACCATGTCCATCGCAGAGTATCTGGAGGAATATTTTGAAAGCGATGCCATCCTCGCCCACTTTTCCGGGGGTAGCATCATCGGCACAGGTCTGGGCGTATATTCACCCGGCACGGCATATGTCCTGCTGCACCATGCCATGGGTGATGTAGACGGTAATATTGGTTCGTGGGGGTTCGCCCGTGGTGGTATGGGCTCCGTTTCAAAGGCGATTGCATCTTCTTTTCAATCCATGGGTGGTGAAATCCGCACTCAAGCTGACGTGCAGCAGATACTTGTCAAGGGAAGGCAGGCAACAGGTGTCGTACTAGACTCAGGTGAGGAAGTTTATGCCGGTGTAGTCGTTTCGAATCTCGATGCCAAGCGTACATTCCTTAACATCATGGCGAGGAAGGATTTACCGGATGAACTTTATCGACGCGCAAGCAATTTTAAGATTCGTGGTTCCTCGGGAAAGCTCAATATTGCGCTGGATGGCATGCCGCAATTTCCTGCTTTACCCATCGGCTCACCACTTACCCTCGGGCACATGCATTTTACCGACACGCTGGAACGCCTGGAGCGGGCCTATGATGACTGGAAAGACGATTGCTGGTCGAGAGATCCTTATGTAGATACGCTGATACCGACACAATACGATCCGACTATGTCGCCGGCAGGAAAGCACATGATGAGCGTCTTTGTACAATACTGTCCGGTTGAAGTTGAAGGTGGTTGGACTGATGCCAAGCGGGATGCGTTTGGAGAGACCGTCATCAATCAGATAGCCAGTTACAGTCCGAATTTCAAGGATCTGATTCTACATGCGGAAGTTCGTACTCCTCGTGAGATCGAAGCAGAAGTTGGCTTAACTGAGGGCAATATATTTCAGGGGGAACTGACCCTCGATCAGCTAATGTTTAACCGGCCGTTTCCTGGTTATGCCCAGTACCGGGGGCCGGTAAAAAATATGTACATGTGCGGATCGTCCACTCACCCGGGGGGTGGCGTCATGGGCGCGCCGGGTGCCAATGCCGCGCGGGAAATACTCCTCGACATGGGCAGGGAGAATACGACGCCTGAGGACTTTGGTGATGACTAGATCTGTAGTCATTGTAGGTGCCGGGCACAACGGGCTGATTTGCGCGGCTTATCTTGCTAAATCGGGCTATGAGGTCACGGTTCTGGAAGCCAGAGACAGGGTTGGGGGTGGTGCATCCACGGTCAGTTTTGCTGATGGTTACAGCGTTTCTGGGCTGGCTCATATACTTCATTCACTGAGTTCAAAAGTCTGCAGGGAACTTAACCTTGCCGGGTCTGGCCTGGAGGCTGGGCCGCCTGTTGATACTATTTCCCTGGACAGGCAAGGGCAGCACCTGACCCTTGGCGCAAACACGGTAACTGGCGATGGCGTCTCACAAAAAGATGTTGAGGCCTATCGTGACTTCAAAAAGGAATTTCGTACCTATGCGGCGGCACTTGATCCGCTGATGATGAACAAGCCCCCGCGGCTCAAGGACATGGACAGTCAGGATAAGTTTACCTTGGCAAAAATCGGCTGGAAACTTCGTTTTGGCCTCGGTGCTAAATCAATGCGGGAGTTTCTGCGCGTTGGCGGAATTAATATATATGACGTCCTGAACGAGATCTTTGATAACGAAACATTAAAGGGGGCTATTGCACTGGATGCAGTTCTGGGCCATCACATGGGACCCCGCACACCAAATACGGTGTTAACCTATCTGCATCGAGTACGCGGGGAAAATCAGGGTTTGCAGACGCTCCCGCCCGGGGGGATGGGGCAGGTAACACAGGCAATATCAGATGCGGCTCATGGCTTTGGCGCTTCAATAAGACCGGGAGAGAAAGTAAAACGGATTCTGGTCAATGATGGAAAGGCTTCGGGAGTAGAACTCTTTAGTGGTGAACAGCTTCATGCTGACATCGTGGTTTCCAATGCCGATGCAAAAACAACCTTCCTGGATCTGGTGGGAACTGGTGAACTTGATGCAATGTTTGCCCATCGTGTTAACAAAACACGCACCAGAGGCACCGTGGCGAAAGTTTATATTGCGTTGCGAGAGCTGCCGCAGTTTAGGGACCTTTCACCTGCGCAACTCGGCCAAAGGTTATTGGTGGTACCCGATATGCGCTACCTTGAACACGCCTTTAATCACGCCAAATACGGTGAGTTTTCTCAGGCACCCGTTTTGGAAATTACAATTCCAAGCATTGCCGACCCGTCCCTCGCCCCTGCAGGACATCACGTAATGTCAGTGTCGGCGAGTTATGCTCCTTACGAATTGAAGGACGGCTGGGAGCAGCAGCGAACCGTTTTTATGGATAATGTAATTGCCCTGATCGGAGAATACGCACCAGGTTTTGAACAGCTGGTGGTGGACAAAGAAATTCTTACGCCGGTCGATATAGAAACAGAATACGGCCTGACCGGTGGCCATTGGCATCAGGGCGAAATGACGATTGATCAGTCTTTTATGATGCGGCCAGTTCATGGTTCTGCTCAATACGACACGCCCGTCGAAGGCCTGTTTCTTTGTGGTGCTACTGCGCATCCTGGCGGCAACGTGACAGGCATCCCGGGCCATAATGCCGCACAGCGCATACTGAAGATACAGGGTGAGCCCGGATAGCACTATGTCGAAGCATGATTTTAAGCAAGTACTAGAGCCAACACCCTTTCATGCAAGGGTTGATGAGCAATGTATGGTAAAAAACTGGACGTCATGGAACGGCTATCAGACAGCCCGGGTTTACGACACACTTGCGGCGGAGTACTTTGCGATCCGCAGCTCCTGCAGTGTGATGGACCTGACGCCCATGGAGAAATACCGCATCACTGGTCCTGATGCTTTCACATTTCTCTCACGGTTGGTTGTTCGCGATATTTCAAAGTTGCAGGCTGGTCGTGTCACTTATGTATTGTGGTGTAACGATGAGGGTAAGGTGCTGGATGACGGCACAATCTTTCAATTGGCGGAAAATGACTACCGGCTGTGTTCGCAGCATCATCAGTTGGATTGGTTGCTTCTGTCCAGCCTTGGTATGGACGTTGATATCAGCCAAGAGACACACGAGGTAGCAGCACTTGCAGTTCAAGGCCCAACCTCATATTCAGTCTTGACTGAGGCAGGATTTAGCGGCCTTTCTCAACTGAAACCTTTCCGCATTCTGCAAACAAATTTGCACGGTTTTGAAGTCATGATATCCCGTACCGGTTACACTGGTGACCTTGGTTACGAGCTCTGGACCGACCCGGCTAATGCGCTCGAGATGTGGGACGCGATCTTTGCGGTGCAGCACCTGTATAACATCAGACCCATCGGCCTGGATGCGCTTGAAATAGTCAGAATTGAAGCTGGTTTTATTATGCCAGGGGATGATTTCAATACCGCGGAAACGACGGTTCGCGCAGACCACGATCGTTCTCCATTTGAGCTCGGTATGGGCTGGGTAGTAAATTTTGATAAGCCTTACTTTACTGGCAAACGCGCGCTGATTGCCGAACATTCCCTGCCTGTAAAACGACGCCTAGTAAAAATGTCAGTGACGGGGAACAAGCCGCCCGCAGATTCATTTCTTTTTGATGGCAAGAATGGCAAGCGGATAGGGACTATAAACTCGCAAGTCTGGTCGCCCATACTAAAAGCGAACCTCGCCATGGCTGATATTGAGTATCGGAATGGGATGAAGCCACCCGAAATCTGGGCTGAAATCTACTATCAGAAGGAACTGGAATGGCGAGCTACCTGGGCCGAATGCAGGATCGTGGAAAAGCCCTTCTGGTCACATCCGCGGCGATCAGCAACACCCCCTGGTCAATATTAAATTTGCCTCAAATTCGCACCGTAAGCTCGAATCCACCCTGAAAAGGTAGTGTCATGGTACGGAACCTGTTTACCGGATCCTTAACAAATTCAAAGTAGTCATCGTACTCACCCCGATCCACTGTCGTGTTGTCGCATACCACAATGGCACCAGTACGCAGATAGGGTGAAACAAGCTCAAGGGCGGGTTTTGCTACCTCCCAGATGTCCACCAGCATAAAATCTATGCTACCTCCAAGGTTGCGAAGTGTCTGACGCAGGTCACCCTCGCGCAGATCAATATACTCACTAAGCCCTGCCTCTCTGAAGTTCCCTCGAGCAATTTCCGCCTTTCCTGGGTCCCACTCGGTTGCAATGACCAGGCCTTCTTCCGCCTGGTTGTCGCGAATTGCTGCTGCCAGATAGAGGGTTGAGACGCCGAATGAGGTGCCAGCCTCGACGACACGAGATGCACCTAATGCTCGACACAGTTGATAACAGAACTCAGCCTTGTCACGATCAAGCGCTACCATTTTATCCGCAAAGAACTGGTGCATATCATCATTGAAGACGCACCAGTCGAATGCATCTTTCTGTTCGAGACTAACGCAGTACTCATCGATTTCAGCTAACTGCTTATCACTCTGGGCATGCAGTCTGTCCAGCAAGGCTGCTAGTTTTTGATCACTTAGCGGTGATGACATGGTGTTTTATTCAGGATGTTCAACTTGAATATTGCCTGCTTAGCTATAAACGGTTATCGGAGCAAGTCTGATTTGCGCGAGGCACATCGTCATTTGGGCCGATCTAGTTAGTTCCTGTCCGTAAATTGCATATTCTGAACCAGATTCACAAAACATGTAAACCGTTAGCCTCTAAAAACAACAACTTAAGAAGGAAGGGGCCGCCTAGGATAACCCGCTCGATATCCAAATCCGGACAAGATCTAGTTAGAAAAGGCCCTGTATTTCGCCTGCTTCATCGACGTGAATATCGTGTGCGCTCGGTCTCTTGGGTAATCCAGGCATGGTCATTATGTCACCACAAACCACGACAACAAACTCTGCCCCGGCACACAGTCGCAGTTCACGTATAGGCACAACATGATGACTTGGTGCGCCCATTAAATTAGGGTCAGTAGAGAAACTGTATTGGGTTTTGGCCATACAGACCTGAAAGTGTCCGTATTTTTTCTGAAATTGACGAAATTGATTGCGCACTTTCTTATCGGCAATAATCTCAGATGCACCGTAGATGCTTCTTGCAACCTCTTCAGTCTTGTCCCAGAGGCTGGTTTGCTCATCATAGAGCGGGCGAAACTGAGATGACCCAGACTCAACGAGCTGGGTGACGTTGGTTGCAAGCTCCTCGGCACCAGAACCGCCAGTAGTCCAGTGGTTGGATTCAATCGCTTTCACTCCCAGCTCAGCACACATTTGCTTGACAACACTTATCTCGCTGTCAGCGTCCTTCGTAAAACGGTTGATCGCCACCACGATTGGCACGCCGAACTTGCCAACATTTCTGATATGGCGGGCTAGGTTGGGAATGCCTTGCTGAACCGCAACAATATTTTCAGCATCCAGATCCTTTTTTGCTACGCCGCCATGCATTTTCAGTGCCCTGACAGTAGCAACAATAACCGCGGCAGCAGGTTTTAGGCCTGCTTTCAGACACTTGATGTTGAAGAACTTCTCTGCACCCAGGTCAGCCCCAAATCCTGCTTCCGTTACTACACAGTCGGACAGCTTTAAGGCTGTCTTGGTTGCGATAACGCTGTTACACCCGTGTGCGATGTTGGCGAAAGGCCCGCCGTGAATGATGGCGGGGTTGTTCTCCAGTGTCTGTACCAGGTTTGGCATCAGGGCATCCCGCAAGATGGCCGTCAACGGACCATCAGCCTTCATTTCACTTGCCGTTATCGGATCCCCGTTGCGGCGATAACCGACAATCATTTTTGCCAGCCTCTGTTGCAGGTCAGATAGGTTTTTTGCCAGACAGAAGATCGCCATTACCTCGGATGCCACCGTGAGATCGAACCCGGTTTCTCGCGGGACACCGTTTGCAGTTCCACCCAGGCCCGTATTGATGTGTCGCAGGGTGCGATCGTTAATATCCACTACGCGACGCCAGCTTAAACGCCGCGCATCCATGCTTTCCTCGTTTTGCCAGTGAATATGGTTGTCCACAAGTGCTGCCAGCAGGTTGTGAGCAGTACTGATGGCATGCAGGTCACCGGTAAAATGCAGGTTAATATCTTCCATGGGTACCACCTGGGCGTAACCACCTCCTGCAGCACCACCCTTCATTCCGAAACATGGCCCCAGGGAAGGTTCTCGCAAACACACGGTCGTTTTTTTGCCAAGGCGGTTGAGCGCATCTCCCAGGCCAACCGTTGTAGTCGTTTTCCCCTCACCTGCAGGGGTTGGTGACATGGCCGTAACAAGGACTAATTGACCATCCTTCCTGTCTTCCAGAGAACGGATAAAGCCAAAATCAATCTTGGCCTTATAGCGGCCGTAGCAGTGGAGCGAATCCTCCGGAATCTCAAGGCTGGCGCCTATTTCTGCGATCGGCTTTAACGTCGCTTCACGTGCAATATCAATATCTGCTTTAGGTTCAGTCATTCGAGTTCTTCTCGGTCTGGGCCGCTTGAATAGTGTTGTCCGATCAATAGGCCCCGTATGTTCAACAACTAGACGTTGGCTAGCCACCTGCCCTATAAGATTGGAAATCGGGTTAGTATACCTTAGCGGTATTAAGCGTATAGGCTGAGAAGCCCTACCAACAAGCATTGAATAGTCTGTGGTGATACCTCACACGGCAGATTTGAAGTGCATCGCTACAACTCGATCATCATTGGTGCCGGGCACAACGGGCTGGTCTGTGCGAACTACCTGGCGCGAAAAGGTCAGAAGGTTTTGCTACTTGAGGCCTCTGATTCGGTCGGTGGGCTCGCGTCCGTCCGTGAATTCCATCCTGAATTCAAGACCTCCGTCGCCCACAGTGTCGGCTATTTCTCTGAAAAAGTAGCACGAGACCTTAATCTCAAGGCCCATGGCTTCAATGTAGATGCCGACCTATCACCCACGATTGGTCTTTCAACCGATGCAAGCCATGTCGTTCTGCAAGGGGAGCGTATCTCCGGTGTAGAAACCGACGATGAGCAGTCGTACGGTAATTATGTGAGACTGATGCGGCGATTTGCCGACATGGTAAAGCCATTTTGGTTGGAAACTGTGCCTCCCATCGGCAACAACAGCCTGCCGGAAATAATGTCATATGCCCATCTTGGGATGAATATGCGCCTTATGGGTAAGGCCGATATGCGAGAATTTCTTCGCATCCTGACATTGCCCATGCGGGATTTGATGGATGAGAATTTTGATAACGAATTACTGAAGGCGATGCTGAGTTGGGATGGACTGATTGGCTCGAAACTGGCGCCACGTTCGCCCAATCATTCGCTGATCACGCTGCTGCTGAGAATGTCAGGTAAAGCCGCTCACCAGGTTTCATCCGCTGGTGTTAAGACACTGATAGAAGCGCTGCATTCATCAGCCAGCGCCTCTGGTGTTGAAATTCGAACCGGAGTTCCCGTAGGAGAAATCGTCATTGGTGATGATGCTGAGGGGCTCATCGCCATGGGCGTAAAGTTGGATTCGGGAGAGCAGATCGAAGCTGACCGTGTGATATCTTCAGCGGACCCGAAAAAAACCTTTCTCGACCTGGTTGGTGTTGAGCATCTTGAGATCGGTTTTTGTAACAGAATTCGCCGATTACGTGGCGATGGCTATGTGGCGAAATTACACCTTGCTCTCAAGGGGCTTCCAGAATTTACGGGCCTGGATAACCCTGATGGTAGATTGATGATTGCTCCGGATATGGATGTCATTGAATTTGCCTATGATGATGCAAAATATGGGCACTGTTCGAAGGTGCCGGTAATGGAAATCGTTATACCGAGCATCCATGATGAGACACTGGCGCCGGCTGGCCAGCATGTCCTCTCAGCTCATGTCATGTATGTTCCTCGTCACCTGCAGGGGGGCTGGGATGACCAGGCCCATGAAGCCTATTGCCAACTTTTGATAGACACCTTGGCTCAGTATGCCCCCGGTATCCGGGAGCAGATCCTGCATCATGAGTTGCTGACGCCAGCTGATCTAGAGCGAGAGTATGGTGTTACCGGAGGTCATTGGCACCATGCTGAACTTTCCCTGGACCAGTCACTAATGATGCGTCCTACCTATGGTGCTGCACAGTACCAGACGCCTATCGGTGGTCTTCACCTTTGCGGCGCAGGTTGCCACCCTGGTGGCGGGTTGATGGGTGGAGCCGGGCACAATGCCGCCCAAGAGATTCTGAAATGAAAGAATATGATGCCATCATCATTGGTGCGGGTCACAATGGTTTAACCAACGCCGCTTACCTGGCGAAGGCCGGACTTGACGTATTGGTGGTTGAGAAGAACGACTATATTGGTGGCGCTGCTGTGTCACGCGAAATGCATGAGGGCTGGATCTATTCAAGCTGTTCCTATGTGTGCAGTATGATGAGACAGTCTCTGCACCGTGACCTTGATCTAGGCAGGCACGGGCTGCTATTGGTTCCCTACCTCGGGACCGTCAATTTCGCTGATGATGGACGTACACTGCTGTCCTATCATAACCAAGAGTCGACCTACCTGGAGCTGAAACGGCACTCATCCCACGATGCCGATGCCATGCACCGCTTCCAGTCTGATTTGACCCGCTATTCGTACTTAATCCGAAAAACTCTACTACGCACACCCCCGGATCCAACTTCATTCCGCCCACGCGACATATCTGAACTGTTGTTTCTGGCGAAACAGTTCTGGTCACTGGGAGAGAAAGAAATTTATGAATACATCAGGTTTTTTACGATTAGTGCTGCAGAATTTCTCGATGACTATTTCGAGAATGATTTGATTAAAGTCGCGATGTCCAGTGCCGGGATCATCGGCACTGCGCTTGGCGTTTACTCCCCCGGTTCATCCTACATTTTGCTGCATCATGTAATGGGTGATGTTGATGGCAGTATCGGTGCCTGGGGACTGGCGAGGGGTGGTATGGGCGCCATATCTAACGCAATCGCCGCGGCATTCCAGGAGCATGGCGGTGAGATTAGAACACTTGCAGGCGTAGAACAAATTCTGGTCAAGAATGGTAAAGCCATAGGCGTAGTGTTGGAAAGTGGCGAAGAATTGAAATCACGCATCGTCGTGTCAAACCTGGATGCAAAGCGGACTTTCACCCGCATTATGGATAAGAATGACCTTCCGCCCGGGATTTATGAGAAAGCCGCAAATTTTAAGATACGGGGTTCATCAGGAAAGGTAAATATTGCCTTGTCCGGAATGCCTAAATTTACTGGCGTGCCTGATAACCCCTACATTAGTAGAGGCGGGCAGACGTTTACCGGTTCACTGGAAACAATGGAGAGAGCCTTTGACTGCTGGAAGCGCGGTCGCTGGTCCGACGATCCCTTTATAGAGTCAGTCATACCTTCCGCCTGGGACCCGACGGTTGCGCCGCCGGGGAAACACTGGATGTCTAACTTCATCCAGTACTGCCCTGCTGAGCTTAGCGATGGACCCTGGACTGATGAGAAACGTGAGCAATTTGGCAAGTCTGTTGTCGACAAGATTGCGCGTTACTGCCCTGGATTTGAAGATCTGATTGTACACATGGAAGTCCGGACGGCCAATGATATTGAGAGAGAGGTCGGCCTAACCGAAGGGAATATCTTCCAGGGCGAGTTGACGATAGATCAACTTCTTTTCAATCGACCCTTCCCTGGGTATGCACAATATCGGATGCCGATCAAAAATATGTACATGTGTGGCTCCTCGACTCATCCGGGGGGAGGTGTATCTGCTGCCTGCGGTGCAAATGCAGCGAGAGAAATCCTGATGGATCTGAAGCGTACAAATACCGTCCCGGAAGATGACTGTTATGACGAATAAGCAATTTGATTTCAGCGGGGAGCAGTTAAGGCGCTCACATTTTCACCCGAGGCAGGCTTCCTTCAATATCCGCGAAGCCTGGTCTGCCTGGAATGGCTACAAGTTTGCAGACTCCTACTATGATGCTGAGTACGAATATTTTTGTGTGCGCAATACCTGCGGGACATACGACATCTGCCCCATGCAAAAATACAACATCAAGGGTCGCGATGCTGAAGTGATGTTGAACCGCATGGTCACCCGGGATATCACAAAATCTAAAGTAAACAGGGTCTCTTACGTCGTATGGTGCACGGACGAAGGACGTTTGATTGATGATGGAACCATTTTCAAACTTGCGGATGATGAATTCATGCTGGTGTGTGGCAGCCCCTGTACTGCGTGGCTGAAGAAAAGTGCCTATGGCTTCAAGGATGTTACGGTTACGGACGTGAGCGATAAGATTGCAGCGCTGGCACTACAGGGTCCGACCTCCTGTACGGTGTTGCGAAAGATGGGGCTTGATGGCATCACAAAAGTTAAACCATTTAATATTCACTATTTTCAGTTTCTTGGCGAATCACTGATGGTATCGCGTACCGGCTTCAGTGGTGATTTAGGATATGAGCTTTGGGTCAAGCCCGAGCATGCACTTGAGCTTTGGGACGCTCTATATGCTGCCGGTGCAGACTATGGCATCCATCCGTTCGGTGAGGCGGCGACGAATATGGCCCGAATCGAAGCAGGCTTTATCATGCCCGGTTTCGAGTTTAACGAAGCGCTTAAAACCGTGCACTTCGAACATGATCAGACACCATTTGAACTGAACCTTGGATGGCTGGTTGATTTTGGAAAGCGTCACTTCAACGGCAGAAGCGCGTTGCTGCAAGAGCAGAAGCGGGGTCCCCGGTATACTCTGACTAAACTCGACATAGAAGGAAACAAAACAGCTGGAGGGTCCTTCCTGTACGGTAACAAACAATGCAGCCTTGAAATCGGCTACGTTACCTCTGCAATGTGGTCACCGGCAGTCAAGGCTAATATCGCCCTTGCGATGATCAAAACGGAACATTTGGGTGACGACATATGGGCTGAAATCTACTATGAGAAGGAACTGCGCCAATACAGTAAGATAGCCCGTTGCAAAGTGAAGGATAAACCCTTCTGGACGCCTGCCAGAGCCAGAGCCAACCCCCCGCTGGACCACTAATTCGAATGCACCTGATGGTAAAATGTGTCTTGCCTCCGGCTTGACACTCGAATGCCAACAGGGTAATAACGCCTCACTGGGCCGACAATATCTGGAACCCCGGGGTGGTGAAATGGCAAAACAAAAAAAAAGTGTTATAGATTTCGTTGAAAGCTACTTTGAAGCATGGAATAAGAGAGATGCTAACTTTGTTGCCGATCATTTGGCTATCGATGGCACCTATAGTGATATAGCGAAAGATAAACAATTCGCCAAGGATGAACTGATCGTTAATCTGCGTGAAGCCTTCAGCAAGGAAAACAACCGCTATGATGTTATGGGTGAGATCATGAGCGGCGATGGTACCATTGCATTTCAGTATAGGGTTTCGTCCATTGATCCTGATACTGGTGAAGAGGTTGGAGTGCCCTGGTTTGGTGCTGAGTTCATTACCATGGAGGGGGGTTCTGCCGCCAGGATTGCCGATTACTATCAAATATCTGATGCCGGTTATGCCAATCCTTCAGTGCCTTCACAGAAGTACGCCAAGTCCGGACTGAGTCCCGAGCAGTTGGAGCATTATAAAGATCAATTAGCAACCATGATGCAGACCGAACAGCTTTACCTGAACCCGGATCTGACACTTCCCAAACTGGCTGCTCTTGTTGAATGTCCCGTGAATCATTTGTCGCAGGTTATCAATGCCGGGTTTGATATGAGCTTTTTTGACTACCTGAACCAGTACCGGGTGGAAGACGCAAAAAAACTCCTGCGGCTGGAAGATCGTCATCTCCAGGCTATACTGAGCATAGCCTTTGAAGTGGGTTTCAACTCGAATTCAGCATTTTACGCTGCTTTCAAAAAGTCATGTGGACAAACGCCGGCCCAATACCGGTTGACCAAGAAGAATTAATAAATGCCGTACGATTCCAGCTGCCGTCAGAGAATAGCTGACTGGTGCTGATCCTCTACAAGCGTTCAGGCGCGGAGTGAAATGCTCTCTTCGAGTTTTACACTCCTTACCAGAAAGGCTCACCCGGATTGCTGATATGAAAAAACAGATAGCGACATTGGTATCACTGCATGTTGGTACCGGGGAGGATATGAGCAAACAACCCTGTGATTCCGTTGTTGCGGAACTCGATGGGTTCATTAGCGACAGGCACAGGGGCTTTTCGCGAGTCTGTTGGGAAGGAGACACGGAGCCGGAAGGTACTGTACGGAGAAATAATCGTCAGTGGTCTGGTGTGTCAGAAGAGGAGTTAGCAGAAATTCGGGAAGCACTGGACCTGGATCGAGCGCTGACAGCGGAAGACCTTGGCACCAATGTTTGTATTCGTGGAATTGAGGGATTTTCAGCCCTCCCGAAGGGCTCCAAACTGGTGTTCCCTTCCGGGGCTGTGCTGGTCGTTGAGGATTACAATCCCCCTTGTACCGATATGGGTGACAAGATAGCCGGGTTATATGCAAAAAGATCTGGAGAACCCCTGACCAGGAAACAATTCTTAACTGAAGCGAGGAAGAAGCGTGGTGTGGTTGGGTCGATAGATGTGCCAGGTGAGATTTTCAAGGGTGACGAAATAACGGTCAAAATATACGCGCCGCCAAAATTGGGTTAGAGGAAGAAGGGACCTGCAATGACCAGAGAATGTCCATCAGAGCTACGACTGGTGTTTGGAAAAGTGCTACTGGCTCTACTTTTTGGGCTACTCGGTGCTTGTGAGCCTCGAGATGTGCAGCCTGGACTTTGGCTCAGCGGTGAGGAAGTGTCAGGGACGGTTGATGACTGGCGATTTACCGACCAGCTAGAGGAAATTTTCATCGAGACCCGGCCCTGGTACGGCCTGCCACATTCCACGACTATATGGTGCGTGGCTTTTCAGGGATCTCTATTTATTGGCTCCTACGGAGAGGAAAAGAAACGCTGGGAGGTCAACCTGCAGGCGGATCCGCAGGCAAGGTTAAAAATTAACGACAGGCTGTATGATGTTGTCGTGACACAAGTAACGGATCAGTCACTCACAGCTGAACTGGATCAGGCATACAATGCCAAATATGACATGGCTGAAGTTTTCGGCAATGAGATTCCGGCCTGGTGGTTTTACCGTGTGGAACAGTTTTCTCCGTAAAATACCTTGCTGGTTTCATTCAGAGTAGTTTTCCTAATATTTGCCTTGACCTGACATTAAGGCGCTCTCACGGTTTCATATGATACTGGAAGTGGCAGCGAATCAGTGAATTGTCACTAATCTACCCAACCCAACTTTTGCGACATTTATGATAGCCCTGAGTTGCAAGCCGCTTAAATTCGGCGAATTAGTGTCAGATCAAGATTAGTGCTCAGTTAACTCAGAGAGCAGAATGTCGACACCTAGTTCGGCTGCAATTTCAGATAGCTGATTGTCAATGGCAGTAATGTCAACTTCCACGGTGACCTCAACGGTCGCATCTGCACTGAACATAGGTGTACCTGTCATGGCTGCGGAAACCACGTTGGAGGACATCTCGAGCAGGTTGATCTGCTCCCTTGCCAGCGTACCGGTGACCTCATGAACGATACCAGGCCTGTCGTGACCAAGGATACTCAGTTGATATCTCTGCTTGCCTGCTGCCCCGGACTCGGCGACATCTTCTATGCTGAGCGTGAATTCATTCTCTGAAAGGTCGAGCAGCGCCTGTTTTAACAGCAAGGCGCTATCTTTGCTCACACCAATACGAGCGAGTCCAGCAAACTTACCTTCCAACTGGCTCATTCTGCTTTCCAGCCAGGTCCCATCATGGTCTGATACAACGGCGGCTATAGACTGTACAAACCCTGGCTGATCATCGCCGATAAAGGTCACGATGAAGTAGTGCATAGTAGTATCTTCAAATATTGCTCGGATAGCATATAGTTTACAGTGTTTTAACTACCAGCCCAGGCAGTATCTAGCCTTATTGTATTAGATTAATAAAAGGTTGCAATCTATTGAAATTTAAAGAAATTATGCATGACCTGTCACAGATAGCTGGATTGAAGGTGATGAATACGATTGCGCGTTCCGGGGAATATGTCCTGCAGGAAAGTTGTTATGGTGCCCATGAGCGGCATCGCTATGATTGTTACCTACACAAGGAAGCCAACGCCAGCCGCCCGAAAATCATATTTATCTATGGCGGTAACTGGCGGAGTGGTGGTCGCAGGGACTATCGATTCGTGGCAGATTCCTTCTGCTCTCTTGGGTTTGACGTATTCATTCCCGATTACCGCCTGTTCCCGGAAGTGCGGTTTGGTCAGATCCTTGACGATATACGGCTTGCTGTCGATGAGATAATGTCCTCCATCACCCTCGGACCCATTTTCCTGGTAGGACATTCAGCCGGGGCCCAGCTCGCGGCGCTGTTAACGCTGAATGCGCGATTATTGCGATCGACGCAAAGAATTGCCGGTTTCGTTGGTCTGGCTGGACCCTACGATTTTTTCCCCTATACAGAAGACTCTCACTGGGAACTCTTCGCGCCGGCGGAAAAGTACCCGGAATCGCAACCGGTAAATTTTGTTCGTTCCGATGCCGCCCCCTTATACCTGTTACATGGAAAAGACGATAAGCGGGTACGGCGTGGCCACTCAAAGAGTCTTATGGAAAAACAGCAAGCCGTGGGCGGAATGGCCCGCAGGGAAGTCTATGACGGGATGGGGCATATCGACATTGTCGCTTCGTTGTCTCGGATTTATCCTGGCAAGAGTGAGGTTCTTCGGGATATCAATCGTTTTGTGACTGTAGAAGCGATGAAGCGTGTATAGTCGAGCTACTATCACAATTACGGAGAAGGAATAAGCTGATGGCTTTAACAGAATCGAGTACTGACGAATTGTTGCTTGAACAAGCGGGCAATATTGTCGTGATTACACTTAACCGACCAGATCGGTTGAACGCAATCAGTCGGGATATGCTGGGTGAATTGTCTGCAAAAATAGTTGAGGCTGACAAAGACCCTGAGATTCGTTGCATCGTGCTAACGGGTGCTGGACGGGGATTTTGTTCCGGGCTCGATCTTGTCGATGCTGGCCAGGGCGGTATTGGTGGTGGTGAAGGGGGTGGCGCCAGGCCGAGGCAGCTTTTTGATCTGCGTGATGCACCTATCAATGTCATGTGGAGTATCGATACACCGATTATCTGTGCACTTAACGGGGCTGCCGCAGGATATGGCATGGACCTCTCGCTTCTCTGTGATATTCGCATAGCGGGTGAATCTGCAAAAATGGCTGCTGTTACCGCGAAACGAAATGTGGTGCCGGAAAGTGGTGGAACCTGGCTTTTGCCACGGCTGGTTGGCTGGGCCAAGGCTGCAGAACTCTATTATCGGGCTCGTACGGTTGGGGCTGCAGAGTGCCTTGAATTGGGTCTGGTCAACACAGTCGTAGCTGATGATCAACTCATGGACACGGCCATGCAGTGGGCGCAGGAGATTGCCGAAAATGCACCTATGGCGGTACAGACCACCAAGCGGATGATGCGTATGGGGCTTGAAGAGTCATACGATACGGCGGTCGATCACCTGATGGCTCATCTCGGCCCGATGTTCCAGAGTGAAGACTTTCAGGAAGGCGTAAATGCATTTCTCGAGCGACGCAAACCGAATTTTATCGGCAGGTAAGCATTTAAGTCCTAAATGATAAAGACTTTGCTAATTAGTGTGGCAAATCAGGGGCTGCATGACATTACAGGGGAAGTAACCGCCTGCGTTGTGCAGCAAAATCTGGCTGAAGGGCTGTGTACGCTCTTTATCCAGCATACATCGGCAAGTTTACTGGTGCAGGAAAACTGCGACCCTTCGGCAAAGCGTGATCTTGAAAAGTGGCTGAACAGATTAGTGCCGGAAGGAGATCCGAGTTATACCCATACACTGGAAGGCGCAGATGATATGCCTGCCCATATTAAATCTGCATTGACCGCGACCAGTGTGTCAATTCCAATCCTGGACGGAAAGTTGGCGCTGGGGACCTGGCAGGGCGTTTTTCTGTGGGAGCATCGCCATGCAGTTGCCAGGCGAAAGGTACTGGTTCACGTAGCCAGCTAGTTATTGTCCGGATTAAGGTTTACGCTGAATTTTGACATCAATATCGTCTCCTTCAAGTCGAGCGCGTTGTTCGACGAGGCTAAGATAAAGAGGTCGCCATAGTTCCAGGCGAGCCGGCTTGGGATTACTACCTGTTTTTGCCGCTTTCCATTTGACCCCAATGGCACCTGTTACTTTATCGCCCCGCCCGGTATCCTTATTGTTTGTCGATGGAATAAAAGCTGGACCGCCACCCGGCGCTGAGGTGTTGCTCTTGTCAAATATAGCAATCCAGCCGGCGGTATCATTCGGTGCTGTTGCTGGCAAACCTATCGCGATCCTCGTTTTGTCTTTTGTAAACGTGCTTCTGCCCAGCCGAACGGCTTCTTCAAAATTGGCCGTGACTTTTGTCATGTTGGCAGTTTCAATATAGCTGCGGTAAGCAGGAACGGCTATCGCTGAAATAATGCCTATCACCGCTACAGTAATCATCAACTCGAATAGACTGAAACCTCTACTATTGGCGACTCCGATAGTCACTGGATTTTCTGCTTTGCCTCTTCATCTGCAAGAACATCTTTCAGTTCGTGCAGGTTATCCATTATGAGCGTGAGTTCATCATTTGGTCGCAATTTTCGACCATAGTTATAGTTCCCTTTTTTGAGCGCATTGATAACGGCCGTTATTGCAACGACTGGACCCGCTATTCGATGGCTGACCATAAGCGCGAAGACAAACGATGAAATAGCGAATGCTACGAACCCCACGAGGGAAGCCTGGGCGATGAAAAACATCTCTGCACTGATTTTAGACTGTGCACCGAAATCCGTAACAACACTGTTATTCATGATGTCGCGTATTACGGACATCTTGTAAAATACGGTCACGCCGGTAGAGATGATAATCGACATGCCAATGCCGATATAATAATAGGTCAGTTTGAGCTGGAATTTGGGGGTAAGTAAGAAATTTGTAATCTTGCGGTCGCTTCTGCTCACAATTCGGTCCTGTTTTCCGTCCTGGGCTTAATCATCATACAGATTACACAAAAAAGGTGTCTTGTTCACCAGATGCTATACCTGCCGCAGCCTGTAGGTGCAGCTTTCTTGGACGGAGATTAGAAGTAAGCCTTGCCCGCTCGTGGCCTACTGACCCGTTGGCCTGGGGTCAGCTCGCTTTTTTGAAGGGCGGGCGCATCAATGCACCGGCCAGTTTCGCCACCAGTTTGGACTGCGTAAAAATGGCTTTTGTGTGGCTGAAAGTTTTGAACCCGTCATGACCGTGATAGCAGCCCATACCACTTGGGCCGACACCACCAAATGGAAGCCCCTCCTGGGCGACATGCATGATGACGTCGTTAACTGTGACTCCCCCCGATGTTGTATGGGTCAGTACCTTGTGTTCTTCGCTCGCATCCTCACCAAAATAGTAGAGGCCAAGGGGTCTGTCGTGAGCGTTAATATAGTCAAGAGTCTCATCGACTGACTTGTAAGCTTTAATGGGCAGGACCGGGCCGAAAATCTCATCCTGCATGACCTGCATTTCTTCGGAGGGCTCGAGAACGAGGGTGGGTGGTATCCGGTGATGCTGCTGTTGGTCAAAGTCCTCATTTGCAGGGTTTATTTCAACGACTTCGGCACCCTTAGACCTGGCATCCTCTATGTAGCCATTCAATCGATCATAATGGCGCTCATTGATAATAGACGTGTAGTCAGGGTTATCCTTAAGGCTAGGGTACATTTTTGCAACCGAGGCCTTGGCCGCGCTGACAAATTCGTCAGTCTTACCTTCTGGAACAAAGATGTAGTCAGGGGCGAGGCAAATCTGGCCCGCGTTCATGGTCTTTCCAGCCATCACATTTTCTGCCGCGAGCGTCATGTCAGCACTCTCGCCAACAATCACGGGTGATTTTCCACCTAGTTCTAGTGTTAGTGGTACAAGGTTTTCAGAAGCTGCACGCATCACGTGCTTTGCTATGGATGTAGCGCCTGTAAATAGAAGGTGATCGAAGGGAAGGCTGCTGAAGGCTCCGCCAACTTCTGCACCGCCAGTAAAGACAGTAACTTCCTCAATATCAAAGGCTTCCTCCAGTATCTGTTTCATCAGTTCTGAGGTTTCCGGTGTGAACTCTGATGGCTTAATCATGGTTCGATTGCCGGCGCTGAAAACACCAGCCAGTGGGCCAAACGTAAGTTGCACAGGGAAATTCCAGGGGCTGATACAACCAACTACGCCGAGGGGCTGGTAATCAACTCGTCCCCTGCTGCCCAGCAGGTTCATTGGGAACATGACTTTTCGTCGTTCCGAGCGCATCCATTTTCTGACATGCTTCTTGGAGTCTTTTAACGGACCGATGGCTCCATCGATATCAGCCAGTTTGGATTGGTCAAAGGATCTGTGGCCAAAATCAGCAGCCATGGCTTCACAAAGTTTTGCGCTGGACTTTTCGAGTACATTGATGGCCCTATCGATTCGGTCTATCCGGGTTTCGGCAGAGACTTCTCCTTCCGCAATGTAAGACTTCCTCTGGCGGGTGAGAATCGACATCATTTCTTCGCGCAGGGTTTCTTGATCGCTCATGGTAATCTCCGTTTTTCTTCTGTCAAATGTGAATCAGTTGCCAATCATATCGTTTGGGAGCACAGAGTAAAGGTAAGCGTCGTGATTTTCACCATGCAATAACAGACGATTGCGAAGGATGCCTTCGAAGGTCCCGCCCGCCAGTAGCGCCACTTTTTTGCTCGCTTCGTTTTTCGTGGACATCAGTATTTCAATCCTTATCAGGCCGAGGTGCTCAAAGCCGAAATGCAGGAGTCCTGTTGCTGCCTCGGCGGCGATGCCCCGGCCAGTATCCGATGTTCTCACCCAGTAGCCAAGATTTGCAATTGGATTTTCGTCGATACTGTTTAGCCCACATCCCCCGAGGAACTTTCCGGTCACCCTGTCAACAATCGCGAATGTAAAAGACTTTTTGTCGTCCCAGTTCGGTTTTATATCCAGTAGCCAGGATCTTGAGTCGTCAATGCTGTAATCGGGGTGGCACCAGGGAAGGTAAGGATAGACTTCATCGATGGATTCCCTTGCTGCCTCAAACAACATCACGTCATCGTCAAGCTCGTAG
>PBRP01000142.1 GCA_002726655.1 Gammaproteobacteria bacterium | reverse complement strand
CCTGAGCAGGTAGAGTAAATACTAGTGAAAATACAAGCCGTAAGGGGCATGCAGGATTTGCTGCCCAGACAAAAGGAAGTATTCCGCTTTATTGAGGATAAGGCGCGTGCTGTGCTGTACAGCTACGGCTATCAGGAAATTGGGCTGCCGGTCATTGAGTCAACCCACCTCTTTAGTCGGGTCGTGGGTGAAAATACCGATATTGTTGAGAAGGAGATGTACAGCTTTGATGACCGGAACGGTGAAAGTTTAACCCTTCGTCCTGAAGGTACTGCAGGAACCGTTCGCCTGGCAGAGGAAAACGGGCTGACGTTCAACCAGATACAAAGGTTTTGGTATGCAGGTCCCTTCTTTCGATATGAGCGCCCGCAAAAGGGACGATACCGGCAATTTGAGCAGATTGGCGTTGAATGCTTTGGTATGCCGGGGCCTGACATTGATGTTGAACTGATGTTTATGACCAGCCGTTTATGGCAGGAACTGGGTATTTCGGGTGACCTTCGCCTGGAGCTGAATTCACTTGGCACGGCTGAATCGAGAGCGAGGTATCGCACCGCTCTCAGGGATTACCTGTCCGCGGTCAAGGGTGAACTTGATGAAGACAGTCTGCGCAGACTGGACAGCAATCCCCTGCGAATACTTGATAGTAAAGTGGAAAAGACCCAGGATCTCCTGAAGGGTGCGCCCCTGCTCGGTGAGTTCCTGGATCCTGATTCCACAGAGCATTTTGAGCAACTGTGCAGACTAATGGACAAGCGGCAGTTACCCTATGTCGTAAATCCGCGTATCGTTCGCGGTCTTGATTATTACAACAAGACTGTTTTCGAGTGGATTACGGATTCCCTGGGTGCCCAGGGTACGGTATGTGGTGGCGGCAGATACGACGGCCTGGTTGAACAGATTGGCGGTAAATCCACGCCTGGCGTGGGTTTTGCGATGGGGCTCGACAGGCTGGCACTTATGCTTGAGCCGAATTTTGGAGGCGGCAGACAAACGGATGTTTATGTTGCCGCAGTCGGCGATAATGCACGGGAGCGAGCACTGTTGCTGGCAGAAGACATCAGGGATTTATCACCATCGATTACAGTCCTGGTGAATTGTGGTGGCGGCAAGTTCAAGTCACAACTGAAGAAGGCTGACGCCAGTGGTGCCAGTCTGGCGCTCATACTGGGCGAGGATGAAGTGGCTAACGGGCAGGTAACGGTAAAACACCTGCGCGAGTCCGGGGAACAGAAACTTATATCTTCAGATGGTATTGGAAAATACCTTACTGAAAATTTGCAGAAGGAGTAGGCGGCAGTGGCCGATAGAACAGAAGAAGAACAGGTCGAAGCACTGAAGACGTGGTTCGAGGAAAATGGTATATCACTGATCGTTAGTATCGTGCTGGCTCTGGGTGGTGTGTTTGGCTACCGAGCCTGGGAAGACAGCACGAGGGAAACCGGGGAGGCAGCATCAGCGATCTATGAAGATATGGTCGCAGCAGTTGGAACCATCCCGGCGGGTGGCTTGAGTGAAGAGATGTCCGCCACGGGAACAACGCTGGCGGAGCGACTCAAAACGGAATACGGTGATTCGAGTTATGCAATTTTTGCCTCTCTGTACCTGGCAAAACTGGCGGTTCTGGCTGGAAATCTTGATCAGGCAGCTGTTGAATTGAACTGGGCACTTGCAAATGGTGCCGAGGGGTCGTTCGAGATATTAGCGCGAATTCGATTGAGTCGTGTCCTGTCTGCGCAGGAAAAATATGAAGAAGCGCTCGCAGTACTCGATGTTAAGTTGGATCTTGCGGCACACAAGTCGTCCTGGGATGAAGCCAGGGGGGATATCTATTTTGTGATGGAGCGTCCGGATGACGCACGAGAGGCATACCAGCTTGCCGTGCAAAGTGTTTCTCCTGACAGGGCCAAACCCTACCTCGAGATGAAACTTGAAGATCTGACCTATGCAAAGGTAGTGGTGCCTGATGAAGCGCCGGAAGAAGCAGAAACAACATCTTCTGCAGACGGAGAGCAGTAATGAATAGGCCATTAATTGGGCTCACGGGATTGTTACTTATTTCGTCCTGCAGCTGGTTCGGTGGCGACGATGACGTTGAAGAAATCGTGCCTACGGAACTCACCAAAATCAATGAAGAAGTCAAGATTCGGTCGCTCTGGAGTGCCAAGCTTGGCAAAGGGGCTGATGATAAGGCGGTTAAACTTGTTCCCGCAGTAGTGGCGAGTCGGGTCTTCGCAGCTTCGGCTGATGGCAAAGTGGCTGCGCTGCAGGCGAACAACGGTCGAAAGATATGGGAGCAGAAGGTAAAGTCATTCTACTCAGATGCCGAATCCAAGCATGCATTTTCAGATGATGTGGATGTCATTACCGGCGGTGTGGGTGTCGGTGCGGATATTGTTGTTGTTGGTACCGCTGCCGGAGAGCTGGTTGCTCTCAACCAGAGTGACGGCAGCCTTGCATGGCGAACAAGGACATCCAGCGAGGTTCTGGCGCCGCCGCAGATTGATAAGGATCTCGTGGTTGCGCATACCATCGATGGAAAAGTGGCTGGATATAATGCCCTGGACGGTGAACGTCTGTGGCTCTACTCGACTTCCATTCCCAGCCTGACACTTCGCGGTACCTCGACCCCGATAATTTCAGATAAGTTCGTCATAGCCGGGTTTGCCAATGGGCGGTTTGCACTGCTTGATCGTGAAAAAGGAATAGCGGGAGCCGATGAACGTGTTGCCGTCGCGGCAGGCCGTTCAGATCTTGAACGACTGGTGGACATAGACGGCAATATGGTGGTTGCAGGCGGCAATCTCTTTGTTGCGAGCTTTCAAGGTCGCCTGGCGGCAATAAATCTTCAGACTGGCCGACTCGCCTGGGGGAGAGATGCGTCCAGTATGGCAGGGCTGGGAGAAGGATTCGGAAACATTTATATCGCTCACGCAGATAGCTTGCTTGGTGCAGTTGACATGGCCAGTGGTCGCGACGTGTGGGAAATTGAAGCATTACTGCACCGGGATATTACCGCGCCGGTCAGTACCGGGAGCTACATTGCTGTCGGAGACTTTGAGGGTTACCTGCACGTTATTGCTCAGTCTGATGGCCGATTCGTTGGGCGCCGCCGGGTTGATAGTGACGGCATCTTGTCCCCCGTCGTCGCTGATGGAAACAGGTTATTTGTGATGGGTAACAGCGGTCGCCTGTCAACGTTCGAGATTCAGTAGGTATCAATAGTGTTCCCCGTAATTGCACTGGTTGGCCGGCCCAATGTCGGCAAATCAACACTGTTCAATCGTCTTACCCGAACCCGTGATGCGCTTGTCGCCAGTTTCCCCGGGCTGACCCGGGACCGGCAATATGGGAAGGGTGCGCTTGGCGACTTCGACTATGTTGTTGTTGATACCGGTGGCCTCAGCGGGGACGACAACGGCATTGACGGGCCGATGGCTGACCAGGCCATGCAGGCGATCTCAGAAGCAGACCTGGTTCTGTTTATAGTGGACTCAAAGGATGGCCGGGTAAGCGGTGACGAGGCAATTGCTGAAATGCTTCGCCGTGCAGACGTTGCGACCTTACTGGTTGCTAACAAGATCGATGGGCAGAACCAGGACTATGTCGCCGGGGAGTTTTCCAGTCTCGGCTTCGGGGAAACGGCTTACATATCTGCAACCAACGGAAACGGTGTCAGTCATCTGGTGGATGATCTGATTGGTGGGCATCCGGCGATGGATGTTGATACCGCTGCCGATGTGCCACCGGATTCCGGTATCAAGATTGCTGTGGTTGGCAGACCCAATGTCGGTAAGTCGACCCTGGTCAATAGGCTGCTCGGTGAAGACAGGGTGGTCGTGTTTGATGAGGCCGGGACCACACGTGACAGTATCTATATTCCCTACGAACGTGAGGGTGAGGCCTATACCCTTATCGACACTGCTGGTGTTCGCAGAAGAGGTAAGGTGAAGGAGGTGGTCGAAAAGTTTTCGATTATCAAAACCCTTGAAGCTATAACGGATGCCAATGTTGTGATCCTGATGATTGATGCGAGGGAGGGGATTGTCGATCAGGATCTGCACCTCCTGGGTCATATACTTGATGCAGGGCGTGCGTTGGTATTTGCGGTTAATAAATGGGACGGAACTGAGCTCGAGCAGAAAAACTTCATCAGGCGGGAGCTTGAACGTCGACTGGTATTCATCAACTTTGCCAAGACCCATTTTATCTCGGCGCTGCATGGCTCGGGTGTTGGGCAAATCTATCCATCTATCCGCAAGGCCTATGAGTCAGCAACGCGAAGTATCCGCACGCCGGAGCTGAACGACATTCTTGAATCGGCACTACGGGATCATCAGCCACCATTAGTGCGGGGACACCGGATAAAACTCCGTTATGCTCACCTTGGAGGGAATAATCCACCCATCGTCGTCATCCACGGAAACCAGACTGAATCAGTCCCGGATTCTTACAAGCGCTACCTGGAACATCGTTTTATCAGTGGGCTGAAATTGCAGGGTACCCCCATTCGTTTTGAATTCAAGAGCAGTGCCAACCCCTTCAAGGGAAGAAGAAATAAGCTGACGAAGCGGCAGGTCAGCAGCAAGCGCAGGCTGATGAATCATGTCAAAAAGAAAGACAAGAAGCGGCGCTGAGCATTGAAGTTACAAGGCCTTGCAGTTACAACGCAAGTGCTGTGAAGTCACTCCTGCTGAGTTTCGATACCGCGCTCTGCCTGAAACCGGGCCAGGTTCTTCCTGATAGTTTCATCGGCGGGATTTATGGCAAGTGCCTTTTTCAAATAGAATATTACCCGCTCCGGCTGATTCAGCTGGGCATGCGCGAGACCCAGATTGTTGTAGGCCAGCCAGTAGTCATCTTTGAGCTGCAGCGCCCTGTTGGAATACTCGATAGACTGTTGCGCCTTTCCCTCAGACAGCAGTGTCAGCGCCAGGTGGTAGTAAACCTCAGGGATCTGTGGATTGATCCTGATGCCCTTGTGGAAGTGTTCTTTTGCCGGGGCGAATTGATTCTCACCCAGGTATGCCAGCCCCAGCAGGTTTTGCAGGTCCGCATTTTTCGGCATCAGTTGTTCAGCGGTTTCCAGGTGCTGCCTTGATTCTCTCTCATGACCATCTTCAAGCAGAAGACGACCCAGCAGGAAGTGTGCCCAGGCAAAATCGGCCTCCAGTTCCAGGGTGTCCCGTAACTGCTGTTCGCCTTCCTCGGTCAGACCCAGTCGCAGGTAGGATGAAGCCAGTTTGTAGTGATAGTTTGCCCGTTCCGGTGTCAGTTCTACTGCCCGTTCACTATAGGTCAGGGCTTCAAGGTGACGCTCTTCGCTTTGCAGCATCGCCGACAGGTTACTCAGTGCCTGGGAAGCAACTTTCCTTTCCAGGTTTTCACGGCTTTCCGGTATCCGATCCACAACCCCTTGCCAGAAGAGTATCGGAGCCCCCCAGAGTACAGCCCTGTTAGTTGTTGCGCCTGCTGCTATCAGGATCCAGAGGCTTAAAAGTGCGGCGATGCCCACGTTTGTGGATCGTGTTTTTTTGACTCGTCGGGTTGCTATGAGGACGACATCAGCAACGACCAGGAGTAACCCCGCCATGGGAAGAGAAGCCCGGTAGCCAAAGAAGGCATACTGGGGAGCCAGGATGCTCTCGGGACTGATGTTAACCAGAAAGAACAGCAGGCCAAAACCGGAAAGCGGTCTCTTTCTCAGCAGGTAGAAAGCGGCAGCGAGTAGAGCAAGAGCACCGATCACCGAAGGCAACGTCTGCACCGGATCAAGCAGAGACCTTGAAATGACGTAGGGTTGTACCAGTTGGGCACGATCCGGTGTGGGCGCGAGGATGATGCCTATATATTCAAACAGGGTTCTGCTCTGTGTCAGGGCCGCGTCAAACAGCGTGATATCACTCTCTTTGTAGTATTGAACGATGGTTGCCAGGATCCCGCTGCCCAGGTCTTCGTTACCGTGGGGGTGTTGCAGGATGGCCAGTGTCCCAATGACCAGCAGTGCTATAGAGCCCAGGATTGCGCCACGGTTGAAAATATTTCTCCAACTTTGCTGAAAAAATACCAGTTCAAACAGGATCAGAATAAGTGGCAGTGTGAAGCTGTTTTCTTTACTTGACTGAGCGCAGATGTAGAACATCAGACTGAGGCCATAACCGGGCAGCTGATTTAGTTTCCTGGATCGAACGGCGACATAGGCGAGCATCGACAGGCAGTAAAAAAGACACGACATTAATGCCATGCGTTGCCAGATATACAGCGTCAGGTAGGTATGAAAGGGGTGAACCAAAAAGAAGACACCGAGGGTCAGGCTGAGCTTCCTCTTGTCGGTACTGGTCATGTGATCGGCAATACCAGGCAGGTCCAGGATCAGGTTGATGAGCAGGACAAGGGTCAGAGCGGTTGCTGAAAGCAGCAGCAGGTTAAAGATACGGAAATAGGCGGGTTCCATATCGGTGAGCAGGAAGTTGAAGTAGAAAGTGGCCATGGGAAGTGGCCGCTGGGGGAAGATGGCGAGCACATTCTCGATCATACCGCTGCTGAATAGGTCGTGATTGCCCGCGATTCGAGTTGCGGAATCGTAATACATGGGCGCGTTTAGACCAGGATAATGAAGAGCGCCAACGAGCAGCAAAAACAATATGAATAACAACAGACAGGTTAAGGGAAATGGGAGCTTCATGCGGGAAACCCTGTCACGGTGAGCCTCACATTAATCGTCTAATATTGGCTAAACAGCTAGCCAAACAGACCCTGTGAACGCAGGTCCGCTATCTCTGATGCGGATAAATCCAGATCTGCCGCGATAACCTCGTCCGTGTGTTTCCCCAGCAGCGAAGCCGCTGAAATTTCGACCTTGCTGTCAGACAATTGCGCCGGCCAACCCAACAGGCGAATCTGGCCGTGTGCCTCGTGCTCCACTTCATGGATAAAACCCCGCTCATTGAGATGCCGGTCTTTAAAAAGGTCGACCGAGTCAAATACGGCGCTTGCAGGTACACCGCCATCAGCCAGCAGTTTCATTGCAGCGTGCTTGTCATAACGGGATGTCCAGGCGGCGATCTCCACAGCCAGTAATTTCATGTTGTCCATGCGCAACTGTGCAGAGACAAAGCGGGGATCCGTTAGCAGGTCATCTCTCCACATGACGGTACAAAGGGCCTGCCACATTCTCGGCGTTACCGCCATGATGAACACATAGTCGTTGCTTCCGCCCGGAGAGCACGGATACAGGTTAATGATGGGTCCCATTCCAGTGCCCGATCTGGGTGATACCTCCTGACCGCCGAAGGATGCTGCAATGGACGTTCGCAGGTAATAGGTCATGGCCTCCTGCATTGAAAGCTCGATAAGTTGACCCTCCCCGGTTCGCATTCTCTGTATGTAGGCGGCGGTAATCGCCAGTGCAAGTTGCACGCCGGTTCCGGCGTCCCCGGTTGTCGGTCCCGGTCGCATGGGTGTCCCATCCGCTTCACCGGTTATGGAAAATGCACCGGCTGCCGCCTGGGCAACCATGTCGAAACACTTGTAGTCCGCATAGGGACCGCTGCTGCCGAATCCCTTGACCCGTGCATAGATAATGCCCGGGTGAATCTTCTTCATCACGTCATAGTCGATATCAAGCTTTTCGATGACACCGGGACCATAGTTTTCAACAAAGACATCATAGTGGGGTAGCATCTTCAGCAATAATTCCCTGCCCTCGGGTTTTTCCAGAGCAATGGTGATGCTGCGCTTGTTGCTGTTCCACATCAGGAAATACTCGTCATCCAGTTCAGCCCGGCCACGACCGGGGTCCCCTGTTTCCGGTCGTTCCACCTTTACAACATCCGCTCCCATCCAGGCGAGGGCCTGGGTACACGCGGGACCCGCCTCATACTGGGTCATATCGAGAATTCTGATTCCTTCCAATGCAGCCATGCTAATCTCCTGGCAAAGGCCAATCCTGGCAGTCGTCGATTGTTATTCTTCTTTTGTGAGCCACTCAAATTTTTGAGGTTTTCGGCCAGCTTTCGGATCAAGCAGGACGTTGACGATTACCGGCCCATCAAATGCCATGGCCTCATCGAGTGTGGCCTTGAGGTCCTTTGGATTCTCAACCAGGAAACCCTTGCCACCAAAGCCTTCAATCATCTTGTCGTAGCGTGCCCGTGGTGTGAGTATGGGGGCAGGGATGGGTTTGTCGGTGGGGAGTTCATCCAGGCCGCCACCAATGCCACCATTGTTCAGGATGACTATTTTGACCGGCAGTTTGTAGCGGCACATGGTCTCAATTTCCATTCCTGAAAAACCAAAACCTGAATCACCTTCGATGGCAACGACCGGCCGGTCCGGGTGTACGGTTGCTGCTGCAACAGCAAAGCCCATGCCGACCCCCATGGTGCCGTAACTGCCTGCATCCAGTCGCGAGCGGGGACTGTTGTTAGGCATCTGGGTACGTCCGATATCCATGGTATTGGCACCTTCGCTGACGATAATAACGCCGTCAGGCAGCCAGTTGCTGATGTCCTTGAAGGCACGATAGTAGTTTGTAGGTGAACTGTCGTCATCGATCATGGGCTGGACCGTGGCCTGGTTGTCCGCGGCCTTCGCTGCGAGTGCGGTGCGCCACTCAGTCTCTGCGGGATAGAACCACTGGCGGTCGTTAAGGGCACGATTGAGTTGAGCTGCTACCGCCTTGCCATCGCCGACCAGCGCAACTTCAGCAGGCACATTGGTACCGATTTCTTCTGCTGAAGCGTCCAGTTGTATGACCCTGACATCCTTGGAAAATCGAGGTGGAAGACCGAAATGCATGATCCAGTTGAGTCTTGCTCCCATGAGGAAAATCAGGTCAGCCTCCTGCAGTGCCAGTGTTCTCGCCGCTCCTACTGACAGTGGATGATTGTCGGGCACGACGCCCTTGCCCATGGGAGAGGCTAGAAACGGTAACTGGGTTCTCTCGATAAATTCTCTTACTTCATTTTCAGCCCTGGACCAGGCCATGCCCTTGCCTACAATAACGAGGGGGCGCTTGGCAGATTCCAGGGCGCTGAGCGCGGATTCTATGTTTTCTTCCATCGCCTGTGGTCTTGGCGCATCCGGTATTGTGGCAGCAGGCCGGACCTCACTCTCATCCACTTCCTGCAAGATCACATCATCCGGCATATCAAGATAGACAGCGCCTGGCCGGCCATAGAAGGAAGTTCGAACTGCCTGTTCCACGTAGAAGGGAATCCGTCTCGCATCCTCAACAGCATGGGCGTACTTGCAAAATTGTGAGACTGCCATGACCTGCCGTTCTTCCTGGAACGCACCGCGGCCGTTTTGCACGATGCCGGATGCACCGCCGATCAGTATCATGGGCCAGCAATTGGCCTGGGCATTTGCGAGACCAGAAATGGCATGGATGACACCAGGGCCGGAGACTACCAGGCAGGCCTGGGGACGACCGAGCAGGTATCCCGCTGCCTGTGCGGCGTAACTTGCGGCCTGTTCATTGCGCATGCCGATATAGGTAATACCGGCACGCTGAGCGGCTGATGCAATGGCAAATACCGGGAACCCGACGATACCGAACATATAGTCGACACCCTGCTGCTTCAGGCTCTCCGCCATGATTTTTGCGCCTCTTACCGTCGCCATCCTGTTCTCCTTTTGAGTCTTCTATTTGGGTTTGTTACCTGTATTGGTAGTTGGATTCACTATAGGTCAATCTGTGTTCGTTTTAGCATCGGCTCTTGCCTGGAACTTGTCGGCGTCGACGATAAACCGGGTGTGGGTACCTTCGGCGATGGGTTCTTTCGCATCATCCGCTGCCACCTTGAAAGTTACTTTTCGCCCTTCGATCGCAGTGACTTCTGCCCTGCACTCTACCTGCATTCCCACCGGTGTTGCCGCCAGGTGACTAACATCAAGTCCTGAGCCGACAGTTGTTGTACCTGGTTCCAGCTTTCCGGCAAGGGCAGCTACCGCGGTTTTTTCCAGGAGCAGGATAAGTTCCGGAGTGGCAAAAACGGCTACCGTGCCGCTGCCGACGTTCTTCGCCAGCATCGGCTCGGTTACGGTTTGAGTTGTAGAGGCCGAAAGGCCTATGAGTGCTTCTGACATCGAAATCTCCGTGGTTGCTTCCATACTACGCATTGATCAGCGCAGCAACAAGATGGGTGAAATGACAGGGTGTTGGTCATCTTGAGCGAAGCCGAAAGATCTCGCTCTATTCAACAAGAAACAGGTTCGGATCGACGCGTGCATTGTTAAGGCTAACACTCCAGTGGAGGTGCGGTCCTGTAACCCTGCCGGTTTGCCCGACTGCACCGAGTACCTCGTTTCCTGCTACCACATCCCCCAGGTTTACATTGATACGACTCATGTGGCAGTACATGGAGATGAGCCCCTGACCATGATCCAGCAGCACTGTGTTGCCATTGAAGAAATAATTTCCCGTTGCTACAACTTTGCCAGCAGCCGGCGCTGTAATTGGCGCACCTTCCGGTGCAGCTATGTCGAGTCCGCTGTGGGGGTTTCTTGGCTGATCATTGAATATTCGCCGCAGGCCAAATGGACTAGAGACAGGACCTGCTGCTGGCAGTGAAAAATCGACAGCTAGCGGAATAGCTGTGTCAAAGCGGGTGAATGCCCGGTCCATTTCGGATCTTTCCCGCCTGATGCGCGTAAGGTCTTTCTCCAGTGGGTTGACCTGGCGTTTGTTCGTAATAGTAAGACGCTGGGTTTCGTAATCCTTGGCCTGGACTGAAAAGGTATAAACCTGTGAAGGGGTTTTTATTTCATAAGTCCCGGGTTTTTCTGACAGGGGTATACCAACAATGGCGAAGAAGGCGCCATTGTCTTTGGCGACCATCACGGGATGGCCGTTATAGGTTGCCTGCTCATCTGCTTTAACTGGAACAACCGCGACCCCACCGGGTACCGCTAGGTTCTGCGGCAAAGCGATACAATACTCGCCCAGGAATAGGCCAGCGGCGGTCAGCAGTATCGTGAGCAAGCGCCCTGCGGACAAGCTCATTTTTTAATCTCTCCTGTGCTGGACCGGACTTCGGCGGTAATCTCTCCTTCAGCCAGCCGGGCATTGACCAGGTCACCTGGCGATACTTCATCAGGATGCTTGATGATGTGCCCATCCGGTGTGCTGACAATAGCGTAGCCTCGTTCCAGGGTTGACAGCGGGTTCAGGGTGTTCAGCTTTTGCAGGTGTAGCTGAAACTTTGCCTGGGATCTCTCCAGGGTTCGTTCCATCGCGGTCATCATTCTTGCGTACATGTCATTAAGGTTCACCGTTCCGAGCTGATAGCGGAGATTGTTCCGCAGCCTGGTTTCCAGGTCATCCAGTCGCTGGTGCAGGTCCTGCAAACGCTGACCGGGATGCCGCAGGCGCCTGGCTATGTGACCGAGATCAGAATAGTGCCGTGCCAGTACAGCTGTCATGAGGTCACTATTTGCCCTGCTCAGGCGGTTGAGTCGTGCGATCCATTCATTGATATCTGGTGTGATCAGCTCGGCAGCAGCAGAGGGAGTGGGGGCGCGAAGATCAGCGACGAAATCGGCGATAGATACATCAGATTCATGGCCAACCGCACTCACCACCGGAATTCTGCTGGCATGAACAGCTCTGGCAACGATCTCTGTATTGAAGGACCAGAGATCCTCAAGTGAACCTCCCCCCCTTGTCAGGAGGATAATATCGAACGGGTTGTCCCGATACTCATTGGCGAACCGTAATGCACTGGCAATTTGAGCTGCGGATACATCGCCCTGAACCTGGACCGGTAGAATGGAAATACTAATGGCGGGAAACCGCCTTCGCATGACATTGAGTATATCCTGAATCGCTGCACCTGAAGGCGAGGTGATAATGCCCACGTGGCGCGGCATGGCTGGAAGAGGTTTTTTTTTGACCTCGCTGAACAAACCTTCTGCCAACAGATCAGCTTTGAGTTTTTCATATGCTCGGCGCAGAGCCCCGTCACCGGCTTTTTCCATATGCTCCACTATCAGCTGGAATTCGCCACGGCCTTCGTAGAGGCTGATTTTCCCGCGGGTGATAATCTGGGTACCATTTCTTGGTTCAAAGCGAATTCGCTGGTTGCGGTTACGGAACATGGCGCAGCGCAATTGGGACTTGTCATCCTTCAGGGTGAAGTACCAGTGGCCGGAAGATGGTCTGGCAAAATTTGAAATTTCACCTTCTACATAGACCATTGGGAATTCACCTTCCAACAGGCGGCGGGCAGATCGATTTAGATCTGAAACGGAAATGACCTCGCGATTAACACCGGGTCGGGATATTTCGGTACTGGACATTGGTTGCCAATCTTAACCTTTGCGAAGAAAACAGTATAATGCTGCGCTTGAATCGCAGCCTCCAGTCATTGAAACAACGATGATTGAAACCTAGACAATCGAAACCCAGACAATCGAAAGAAAGACGGCGGTCAATATTTCTCAACAACTGAACCAGGATATTCATCGGGACAAAATCCTAATCCTCGATTTTGGGTCCCAATATACCCAGCTTATCGCGCGCCGGGTAAGGGAAGTGGGTGTCTACTGTGAAATTCATCCCTTTGACCTTCCCTATGATGCAGCGCAAGCCTTTGCCCCCATGGGTATCATTCTCTCGGGGGGTCCCGAGTCGGTAATCCTCGATGAAACGCTGAAAGCCCCGGACTATGTATTTGAAATGTCTGTGCCCGTGCTTGGTATCTGTTATGGCATGCATACCATGGCACTGCAGCTGGGTGGCAGAGTCGAAGCGTCCGACCAGCGGGAGTTTGGCTACGCCAGGGTCGCTCTGAAGAAAGACAGCCGTCTGCTTGAGGGAATCCAGGATGAGATTCAGGATGATGAACGATTCCTGGATGTCTGGATGAGCCATGGAGACAAGGTTGTTGCATTGCCCGATGGTTTTGAACAGCTGGCAAGAACCGACAGTTGTGAATTTGCCGCCATGAGCGATGACTCACGGCACTTCTATGGCGTGCAGTTTCACCCGGAGGTGAATCATACGTTGCAGGGAGAGGCGATCCTGAGGCGATTCATACTGGATGTCTGCGGCTGTGCAGGATTGTGGACACCCGCAAACATTGTAGAGGACATCATCCGGGATGTGAGCGCACGGGTCGGAACGGACCAGGTTATTCTTGGTCTTTCGGGCGGTGTGGATTCATCCGTGGTTGCTGCCCTGCTATCCAGGGCGATAGGAGATCAGTTGACCTGTGTCTTTGTAGACAATGGCCTGCTCAGACTCGGAGAAGCAGATCAGGTCATGGAGATGTTTGGCCGGGATACTGATAACACTTTCCACCTCGATATCATCAGAGTTGATGCTGAAGATCGGTTTCTGAAACAACTTGAAGGTGTTCAGAACCCTGAAGCAAAACGAAAAATTATCGGTAATATTTTCATCGATGTTTTTGAAGAGGAGTCCTCGCGCATCGAGAATGCCGAGTATCTGGCGCAGGGAACCATCTACCCTGACGTCATTGAGTCGGCGGGGCACAAGGGTGGTAAGGCACACGTCATCAAGTCCCATCACAATGTCGGTGGGTTGCCGGAGCAGATGAAACTGGCTCTTATTGAGCCGCTACGCGAATTATTTAAAGATGAGGTCAGGAAGATTGGACTGGAACTGGGTCTTCCGGAGGCGGTTGTTTTCAGGCACCCTTTCCCTGGCCCGGGCCTTGGTGTTCGCATCCTGGGAGAGGTGACAAAAGCGCATGCAGACCTGCTGCGTCAGGCTGACATTATATATATAGAAGAGCTTTATCGGGCGGGCTTGTATGACAAGGTCAGTCAGGCATTTGCTGTATTCCTGCCGGTCAAATCCGTAGGGGTGGTAGGCGACGCCCGTCGATATGAATATGTCATCGCCCTGCGGGCGGTAGAAACCATTGATTTCATGACAGCCAGGTGGGCCCATCTGCCCTACGATTTTCTGGAACTGGTTTCCAGTCGAATCATCAATGAGATCAGCGGTATCTCTCGTGTTACCTATGATATCTCGAGCAAGCCGCCGGCTACCATCGAGTGGGAGTGAAGAAAGGTGAAGGTATGGAACAAAGATCTAAAGTTATAGGTTGGAAATATTAACTATGAAAGGGTTTTTGCTCGCCATT
>PBRP01000141.1 GCA_002726655.1 Gammaproteobacteria bacterium | reverse complement strand
CCTAGTTTTGGCTTTGGCCCTAGTTTTGGCTTTGGCCCTAGTTTTGGCTTTGGCCCTAGTTTTGGCTTTGGCCCTAGTTTTGGCTTTGGCCTTAGTTTTGGCTGTGGTTTTCTTGGCTTTTGTAGCTTTGGCCTTTGATTTTGCTTTTGCCGGGGCTTTGGTCTTTGCAGCGACTTTCTTTCGTTTTACTGTCATAGGTGGTTCCGGTTCTCTATGCCACAAAAATTCGGGTTCTAAATCGAGCGGCGAACATTACCAGATCATTTCCGTTTCGCCAAGTAACAATTACCCCTGAAGTTCATTGGGTGCTGGTTGGATTACTCCTGGGCAGGTGTGCCGAATCGGGGCGCCACTGATGTTACTATTGAGGTTTTCTCTCTCGGATTTCGATGCTGGGGATAGGCGCCCAGCGGGTGATTGATTGATGCGCGTTTAAGATCACAGCCGAGGCGTGCTATCAGACTAAAACCGCGCATTTCCGGACAGGCTAGAGGTATGTAGAGGATGCGGGACCCTTCTCTTTTGGGTGGAAAACTGATTCGGAGATACAAACGTTTTCTGGCGGATGTCCAGATAGACAGTGGTGAAATCATCACGGTGCATTGCCCAAATACCGGATCAATGAAAAACTGTATTGAGGAAGGTGCCCGGGTGTGGCTCTCCCGGTCGGAAAACCCTGCTCGAAAATATCCGTTGACCTGGGAGTATATGAAGACATCAAGGGGGCACTACATCGGTGTAAACCCTCAGAAGGCTAATATGTTGGTAAGAAATGCGATTGAGGGCGGACGGGTCCAGGAAATTCAGGGATATCCCAAGGTAAGGAGCGAAGTGCGTTATGGCACGGAGAATAGCCGCATCGATATCTTGTTGTCGGGGCATCCCGACCAGGCCGAATGCTACCTGGAGGTGAAGAGCGTTACCCTGCTGGAGAATCCGGTCAGTCATGGCGTGGGATGTTTCCCGGATTCAGTTAGCAGCAGAGGCACAAGGCATCTGCGCGAGTTGGGGCGCATTGCTAGCAAGGGTGGTCGCGCAGTTTTGTTTTTCTGTGTCCAGCACTCCAGCATTCAGCAAGTAAGACCCGCTGCGCATATAGACCAGTTATATGCCGATACACTTGTCGAAGCCATTGAAGAAGGCGTCGAGGTGCTGGTGTACAAGGTTCGCTTTGGCGGGAGTAAACCTTCAATTGGCAAGTCGCTGCCCTTTGTACAAAGGGGCCTTGGCTGAATATGCCTAGAATTAGGCTCTTGATCTTGCTGTTGATCCTGGCAGTTGTGGCGATTGCGTCACTGGGCGTGGGATCTGCGTCTATTCCCATGGAGGAGATATTTTTCACCTTGATTGGAGAAGAATACTCCTCAGTTCACAAGATGATCGTTGTCGATATCAGATTACCGAGGATGTTCCTGGCGATCCTAGTAGGAGCAGGTGTTGCTACATCTGGTGCAGCGATACAGGGTTTGTTCCGAAATCCGCTTGCCGACCCGGCCCTGATAGGCGTATCCGGCGGCGCAGCATTGTTTGCGGCGACATATCTGGTGATTGGTGCGGAGTTGGGTATAGCGAGTGCCGGTATTGCAGCGAGTGCATTTGTTGGCGGGTTGCTGGCAACCTGGCTGGTGCTTGAGGTAGGCAGGCGAGGGGGGACCATTTCAAGTATGTTACTGGCGGGAATTGCAATCAATGCGGTTACCCTGTCCGGGGTCGGTATCCTGACTTACCTGTCAACAGATGTTGAGCTGCGGTCGGTAGCTTTCTGGGCCCTTGGAAGCCTGAACGGGGCTGATTGGCACAGCGTTGTAATTGCAACATCAGTGCTGCCGGTAATTGCGATTTTCCTGATTCGCGGTGAGCAACTAAATGCGATTACCCTCGGAGACAGGGAGGCTGGCCATCTGGGTATCTCCGTTGCACGTTTGAGAATCGAAATAGTTGTACTTACTGCGCTGGCCACGGGTATATCGGTGGCCCTTTGTGGAGTCATCGCATTTGTTGGCCTTGTAGTTCCTCACCTAGTTCGGATGAGCCTGGGTTCCAACCACCATGTGGTCATCCCCGGGTCAGCTGTACTGGGAGGGTTGTTGCTGCTTTTGGCTGATTCTTTGAGCCGTACCCTGCTGAGCCCGGCGGAACTGCCGGTGGGAATTATTACGGCGTTACTGGGAGGGCCGTTCTTTATCTATCTTATCGTGCGACAAAAAGGAAGGTTGGGTCTTTGAGCATTGTTATTTCCAACCTCTCCTATGTTATTGATGAATCACCACTGCTTCAGGATATTACAGTTAGGGTTCAAAGTGGTTCAATTGTCGCCGTCGTAGGACCAAATGGGTCCGGTAAGACCAGCCTGCTAAAGGTAGTAAATGGAGAAACAGCAACCAGTGGTGGTCGTGTTATGGTTGATGATGAAGACACTCATTCATTGTCGCTGCAACAGCGGGCAACAAGATTTGGAATATTGCCGCAGCAGGCGGATCTTGACTTTCCGTTTCGTGTTGTAGAAGTGGTACAGATGGGCCGGATTCCGCACCAGACATCCATGCGCGCTAATCAGGCGGTTGTGGATGAGGTCATAGAAGAGATGCGGCTGCAGAATATTCGGGATAGAGTCTATCTGACACTTTCTGGAGGTGAAAAACAAAGGGTGCAGATTGCTCGTGTGCTTACCCAAATATGGGATGCCCGCGAACATGCATGTCTATTCCTGGATGAGCCAACGGCGGCCCTTGATCTATCGCATCAGCTGGCACTTTTTCATACGCTGGAATCAATTGCTGGAATGGGAACCACCATCATGGTTGTCTTGCACGATGTGAACCTGGCGCTGCGTTTTGCGCACCAGGTACTGTTACTGTCAAAGGGGCGATTGCTGACATCCGGTGCACCGCTGGATGTTTTAACACCGGAAAAAATGCGGGAGGCATTTGAGGTTGATATCGAACTATTTCCTACCAACGACCCGGCGAGACCCTTTATCCTGACCAGAAACAGGTGAGGTCGACTGGGAAACATAACTCAATCGGGGCGTCAGTACGGATATTTCATGAAGGGGCAAACCAGCTCAATATCTAATTCCAGACAGGAATCAGTCAGGGGGTTCATTCTCACTCGGCAGTGGCTGGATAGGGATGGCAGCCAGGAGCTTGTTTACTGGCTTGCGTCGGAACAGGGACCGGCTCGAATTGAATTTTCCTCACAGGAATCCGTATTCTTTATTCGTTGTTCTGAGCTGGACAGAGTTCGCAGGCTGCTGGACAAGAATATGCACTGGCGCCATGTGGAATTGGAGCTTAAAACTTTCTCAGGAAA
Organism: Gammaproteobacteria bacterium; assembly: GCA_002726655.1. GTDB lineage: Bacteria > Pseudomonadota > Gammaproteobacteria > Pseudomonadales > Azotimanducaceae. The sequence continues at coordinate 11,289 of PBRP01000141.1, read as the reverse complement.
TGAAGCAGCTGTGGCGTGCTACTTCCCCAGCCAGAAGTTGCTTGGTATTGCACGTTCGAGAATTGAGTCAGGTGGGATTTCAGTTTATGAATCGGATATCAGGCCAACTGATCGGTATCTAATGGAAAGGTTCATTACTGGCTCATTGCAGTTCACTGGTGAACTGCAACATCGAGATGGATTTTTGGACTGCAGAGACCCAAAGGTTGCTACCACGGAATACACTCCAGCGCTTAAAGCTGTTTCTATCGACATTGAAACCTCTTATACCAGGGGAGTTCTCCTGTCCATTGCCATTTATGCGGATGACTTGAAAAAGGTATTCATGGTGTCTGACGAGAGCTATGCACAACTCGAGTACCTGGACTACTGTGCAGATGAACCTGAATTGATAGTGAGATTCCTGCAATGGTTCCGGACGGTCGATCCTGATGTGATTATTGGTTGGAGTGTCGTGGCTTTCGATCTGTGGTTTTTGCAAAAAAGATGCGAGGCACTCAAGCTGGATTTTACCCTGGGCCGCAATGGTGAAACCGTAAACTGGCGTACTGCGAGTCGGGGCAGGGATCGTAACTATGCGCTGGTACCGGGCAGAGTGGTTCTGGACGGCATCGAGTTATTGAGAACTGCAAGTTACCGATTCGAGAGTTTCGCGCTAGATTTCGTAGCGAGAGAAATGCTGGGTCGGGGAAAACTTGTGGACGACGTGGACGCCCGGGCCAGTGAGATTGAGAAGATGTACGCCACAGACAAAAAAGCGTTGGCTGAATATAATCTAGAAGATTGCGCGCTAGTTCTGGAGATTTTTCAGCACACTAACCTGATTGACTTTGCTGTACAGAGATCACGATTGACGGGCCTTGATATGGATCGTGCGGGTGGGTCCGTTGCAGCATTCGACTATCTATATCTACCCCGGTTACATCGGCAAGGTTTTGTCGCGCCGGTGGTGGAAGATGATTCTGGCTCAGGAAGTCCAGGTGGATTTGTCCTGGATTCGAACCCGGGACTCTACCACGACGTTGTTGTTCTGGACTTCAAGAGTTTGTATCCGAGCATAATTCGCACCTTTCATGTGGACCCGCTTGCTATGACCCGCCCTGGGCCTGACCCAATCCCTGGGTTCATGGGCGGAGAGTTTTCGAGGGAACGCTACATTCTACCGACTATCATTGAACAATTGTGGCATGCGAGGGATAAAGCCAAGGAGGTTGGCGATACAGCTTACTCCCAGGCCATAAAGATCATTATGAACTCGTTCTATGGTGTCCTTGGAACACCGGGTTGTCGATTTTTCGATCCGCGGCTGGTGAGTTCAATTACCCTGCGTGGACATGAAATCCTAAAGAGGACCAGAGACCTGATTGAAGATCAGGGATATCCCGTCATTTATGGTGATACAGACTCTGTCTTTGTCCTGTTGGAGCGACAGTCTGATGGCGCTGAATTGGTAGGGCGGAAATTAACTGATTTCCTGAATGGCTGGTGGCGTGATCACCTGAAAAACGAATTCCGTCTCGACAGTTTTCTTGAGGTTGAATATGAAACCCACTTCGATCGGTTTCTGATGCCAACGGTTCGGGGCTCTGAAAAGGGAAGTAAGAAACGCTATGCCGGAATGATCCGGAGTGAAGATGGCTCAACGCAGCTCGTGTTCAAGGGGCTGGAAACCGTTCGCAGTGATTGGAGTCAATTGGCAAGGGACTTTCAGCAGGAACTGTATCGGTTGATCTTCCTGGGCCTGGAGTTTGAAGGCTATATTCATCGTACTGTTGAGTCTGTATACAAGGGAGCAGTTGATGACAAGCTTGTATTGCGTAGGCGTCTTAGAAGGAAGCTGGAAGACTACAAAAAAAATGTACCGCCACACGTACGGGCCGCTCGTAGAGCGGAAGAGATTAGACGAGAACGGGGCCTTCCCGTTGTGAGTGATTTTGGGGGGAGCTGGGTGGAATACGTTATGACGCTTGCTGGCCCCGAACCGCGATTGTATAGAGAATCACCGATCGACTATCAGTTCTATGTGGATAAGCAGCTCTCACCTATTGCCAATGCAATCCTGAACTTCAAATCAACTTCCCTGGAGGAGATTACCGACAGGCAGCTAGGGTTGTTTTAATGACGCCAGTGCAATTTCAGTTGGCAGGCGGGCGCCAAAATTGGCTATTAACTTTGAGGCCATGCTGTTCGCCAGGGCTGCTGATTCCTTGAAAGACTTTCCTCTGCACAGTGAAAAAAGGAATGAGCCTGCAAAAATGTCACCAGCGCCTGTGGTATCCACTGGTGTCGTCTGAATGCCTGGTATCAGAGATGTTTCCTTCCCATCACAGACAATAGCGCCGTCTTTACCGCAGGTAATAGCGAACTTGGGGAAACTACTCCTGATCGCGCTGATGACCTGATCCCGCGCTGATGCTCCTGTCCACAGTTTGGCTTCGTCTTCATTGCAAAAAAGCATGTCAACACCAAGTGAAACAATCTGCTCAAACTTATCCTTAAAATTTTCGACCATTGCTGGATCGGACAGAGTCAGAGAGATTTCGGTACCAGCAGCCCTGGCGATTGCTTGAGCTTCGAGAACAGCCTCGAAGGCCGAAGGTGAACTGACAAGATACCCCTCCATATACAAGTAGGTTGATTGCTTTAGTTCCGTCGGAGACAGTTCGCTGGTTGAAAAATCCTGGGTAATACCCAGGTGTGTTGTCATCGTCCTTTCTGCGTCAGGGGTCACCATCGAAATACATTCACCAGTTACACCCGGTTCGCGCACATTAGTCAGATTTGTATCAACCCCAGCATTCGTCAGATCGGTCAAAAAGAAAGTGCCGGTATCGTCATCGGCAACCTTACAGCTATAGAAAGCCGACCCACCAAGTTGGGCTACGATGACAACCGTGTTTGCTGCTGAACCACCACCGGCAAGCTTAATTACCTGGTGTTCATGCTCTTGCTCTAAGAGGTGTATTAGCTCAAGACGCTCTTCAGCCTCAATCAGCGTCATAATCCCCTTTTGCCATTTGGTAGCAGCAATAAATTCATCATCAACTTCGTATTCAGTGTCAACCAGAGCATTACCGATACCGTAAACATCATATTTTTTCATTGGGCTTTATACACCTTGTTGGAGAGCCTCGAAGGCACTTTTTGCGGCGGCTTCTGTTTTACTGAACTCGGTCTGACCGTGTGCAGCGGAAACAAACCCGGATTCAAAGGGAGAAGGGGCAAGGCTGATTCCCTGCTCCAGCATGGTGTTGAAAAAAGTCACAAATGCGCCGGTATCCGAACTCATCACTTGGGAGAAATTTGTCATCCTGTCTGTGTCGGAAAAGAAGAAGCCAAACATGCCCCCGACCTGGTTAGTAGTGAATGGGATACCAGCACTGTCCGCAAGGGACTGAAGGCTCGCCATGAGGCTTTGGGTATTTTCGGAGATTGTTTCAAAGAACCCTGGTGCTTCAATTAACTTCAGAGTTTCTAGTCCGGCCGTCATAGCGATTGGATTACCGGACAAGGTTCCTGCCTGGTAAACGGCACCGAGCGGCGCCACTGAATGCATAATGTCCCGGCGACCACCAAAGGCACCCACGGGCATTCCACCACCCATTACTTTACCCAGGGTGGTTAGATCGGGTTGGATACCATAGAGGCTTTGCGCACCTCCAAGGGCGACTCTGAAGCCAGTCATTACTTCATCGAAAATGAGCAGGGCCCCGTATTCATCACAGACTTCCCGCAGACATTCCAAAAATCCTTTTTCTGGGGGGATGCAACTCATGTTTCCGGCAACGGGTTCGACAATGATACCCGCGATTTCATCACCTGCCTGACTAAAGACTTCGCGGACCTGGTCTGGATTGTTGTATTCGAGGGTCAGGGTTTTTTCGGCGAAACTGGAGGGTACTCCCAGGGAATCAGGCTCACCCAAGGTCAGGGCTCCAGAGCCAGCCTTTACGAGTAGGGAGTCACTGTGGCCATGATAGCAACCTTCAAATTTCACGATCTTGTCTCTGCCAGTAAATCCGCGCGCAATCCGGATTGCGCTCATGGTTGCTTCAGTACCTGAATTGACCATCCTTATCATTTCAATGGAGGGCATGATGCTACAGATTTTCTTGGCCAACTCGGTTTCGATAGCGGTGGGTGCGCCGAAACTGAGGCCGTTATCGGCAGCGGCCTTTATTGATGAGATAACCTGGGGATGGGCGTGACCTAGTATCATTGGCCCCCAGGAGCCAACATAATCAACAAACTCCCGGTCATCCTCATCATACAAATATGCGCCCTTACCTTTCTTGAAGAAGATCGGGTTGCCACCCACCCGTTGAAACGCCCTGACAGGAGAATTGACTCCCCCCGGCATGACCTTTTGAGCTTCTGCGAAGAGCGCTTCGGATTGATTCATCAGTCTTCCCCGTTTGAATTTCTATGTCAAAAGCAGGGCGCATTCAAGCACTCATTGCTGCCACATTCAATGCAGTTAGGCTGGATACGTTTACTATGGCCCCCTGAGACATTTCCTATGACCGATAGTAGGATTCGATATCTTCCAAAGTCACGATGCCGACAGGCGAATCCATCAGGGGAGCTGTAATGCGATTAACATATAGCGCCTGTACACCCTTGGATTGCAGTGAGTCGAATGCTTCGCCCAGGGTTGCCTGTAGAAGGATTGAACTAACATCTTTTCGCGTTGCAGGTATCTCTGCTAGATCTACATCCTCCCGCTGGTGGCTGTCCAGAAAAGTCGCCAGATCTTCTGTACGGAGAATGAAAGCGGGCGCCTTGTTTACGTCAACAAGTAGCCAGTGTGAGCCACCGCTAGCTAACTCGCTCGCCTTTTCAATATGAATACTGGCCTGTGTACGTGCAAAGTTTCTCTCCATGATGCTTGCAACCGAGGCCCTATTCAGCGCCATCGACAAGGGATTTTGCCGAAATTCAAGTCCCATTGACTCCATTTGGGTAATGAAAACTGACTTCATGCCAAATAGTTGGCCGGCAGTGATATTGGCAACAATTATCACCAGCATTGCCGGTAGTATGATATTTGGATTGTGGGTCAGTTCCATGATGGCCATTAGCGCTGCCAATGGGGCTTGCAGTACAGCGCCCATCATTGCTCCCATCCCCAGCATCACGTAGAAGGCTGGTGATGACAGTTCAGGAAATATGAGGCTTACAGCCATCCACAGAAGCCCGCCGGCTGATGCCCCGATGATCAAGGTCGGCCCGATTAGACCTATCGGCATTCCCATCGCAATACTTGTAGCGGTGGCAAGGATTTTAAATACGCAGACTGCCAGCAGCACTAAAAACGACATATCGCCAATGAGTACTGAGTTGACCGTGTCATAGCCGACTCCCAGAATTTGTGGTGTCAGTACAGCGAGTAGTCCGGTGACTGTCCCGGCAATTATCATTCGAAAACCAACCTGCGCAGGCGCGTATCTGAAGATCAGTTCTATTAGCTTTATAAATCCAGCCGCAATGCAACCTATAAGCACGCCTTGCAGGAGCACGATTGGCAGGTTTAGAAACGACCCCATGGCAACCTGAGGGACGTCAAATGCGGGAATCGATCCATAGAAGGGTCGTAGAACCAGGGCAGCGACTACTGCTGAAAGAATGACGGGAATGAATCCAGCGATGGTGTACTCCATGACGATGACTTCCATGGAAAAGATGACGCCAGCAATGGGTGTGTTGAATGAGGCTGAGATAGCGGCCGCTGCGCCACACCCCACCAGAATGCGAATGCTATTGTTGGGTAGACCCAGAGCTTGCCCGAGCAAGCTGCTGCCGGCTGCCCCCAGATGGATCGCGGGGCCTTCTCTTCCGCCAGACTGACCGCTTGCCAGGGCGAAAATCCCTGTGAAGAACTGGATCAGCAGGTTTCGAGCAGGAAGATGACCCTGGTGCCGGGAAAGGCGGTCTAGAACATGCACCACACCAACTCCGCCAATACTCGATTTGGTGAGAAACAGGAACAGGCCTAGAGCCAGGGCACCCCCAACCGGAAGTAGGAAATGCTCCTGCGAACTCAGCCCCTCGAAGTCGTCTGGTCCGTTAGGCAGGAGGGCATCCAGGGGGATCTCAACCAACATCCTGAAAGCGAGGACAATAATTCCCGTCAGCAGTCCAGAGGCGACTCCCAATAAGGCGAATTGTGGCGTAGAGTCAATTGACGCAAGTTTTCGCCTGAAAGTGCCTAGTGAGAGATGTTCGAGGTATTCTGATATTTTTCGATTCATTGACCGATGGTCGCTAGCATGCGCACAAACAGGATATGTCATGAATGAAAAAAGCGCTAATCTCCCACCACCCTAAGAGCTATATATGGCAGGTATTCATGATCAAAACTCCCCGAGGATCGCTTATAAGGCATTTAGAACGTATCTCTGACATAAAAGCTGGGTTTTTCCTGTTTTCTGGTAAGATAGTTCGCCCTGACAAAAACAGCACAGAATTCGAAGTTCCATGGCAAAGGTAAAAGGGAGCAAACAACATCAGATGGTGGTCGTTCCGCACAGGCCGCTGTATAAGGCGTGGATTTTTTGCCTGTTTCTTGTCGCCATGGTGGCTTTCAGCCTCCTAACGTACGAATATGGCATGAATCAAGGTCTTGAGACTAAAGTGGAGGTTTTGAAAGAAAAGGAAGAGATTCAGACCCAGCTTGAAGATTCAAGGCGACAGATGACGGAAATGCGGCAGGAGCTTGCCGATCTTAAATTAGGTGGTGAAATCGATACGAGAGCCAACGAAGAAGTCAGGCAAACCGTAGAGGGATTGCAGGACCAGATTGCTGGGTTTCGTGAAGAGATCAGGTTCTACAAAGGAGTGATGCTCCCTAATGTAGAAGAGAAGGGGTTACGGATTGAACGGCTGAATGTGGAAAATACCGGTGAGCCCAATAAGTATAAATACAGTCTTCTGCTGACCCAGGTTGTCGATAAACATGATTTTGTTCAGGGAGGAGTCGAAATTGCTTTGCTTGGCAGCGAAGGTTCAAGCGAAAAGCAGCTGGCGCTGAGCGAGCTGAGCGAGATGAATGAAGAGAAACTTGCAAGGATCCGCTTCAGATTTAGATATTTTCAGAATATTGATGGAGAGTTGTCGGTACCGGTTGGATTTAAACCGAGGGAAATTATGATAATTGCCAAGTCATCTGGTAGAAATGGGCAGCGTCTTGAAAAGAAGTTTGCCTGGCAGTTGAATGGAGGATAGCCAATGTTTAACAGAAGTAGGGATAGCAGGTCTGAATCAGGAATTACTTTGGTTGCTACTAATTGTGAATTCGTTGGTGATGTTCATTTCAGCGACCAGCTTTTGGTGAATGGCATTGTGAAGGGCAATATTTATGCCCAGGCAGGATCAAAAGCAGTAGTGACAGTGAGTGAGAAGGGTCGTGTCAAAGGTGAAATACGGGTGCCAAACGTGATCGTGAATGGGAAAGTTTACGGGGATATCCGATCTGACAAACATGTGGAACTAGCAGGCAAGGCAGAAGTGAAAGGCAACGTCTACTACAATCTAATAGAGATGGTAATGGGCAGCCGCGTGGACGGGAATCTTGTACATCTGAAGGAAGGTCGAAGAGATAACAAGTCTGCCGAGGCAGGCAATGAAGCAAACCGGCAGGCTGATCAGGAGCCTAGGAAACCGGCTGCTGTCTCCGCGGTGAAAAGTAAATCAGCCTAGGCAAACCAGGTTTTTGTTGCCCGCCTCTATTGAATTTGAAGACGTGAACCTTATATTAATTTTATGACTGATGCCCCAACCATGATCGAACCTTTGAAGATGACCTTTTCAGATGCCGCTGCATCTAAAGTCAGGTCACTCATTTTGGAAGAGGAAAATGAAGATCTCAAACTCCGCGTATTTGTAACCGGGGGTGGCTGCTCAGGGTTTGAATATGGGTTTACCTTCGATGAAGATGTTGAGGAAGATGACACCAGGATAGAGAACAGCGGTGTCACGCTCCTGATAGATGCCCTGAGCTTTCAGTATCTTGTGGGAGCCGAAATAGATTTCAAGGAAGATCTGCAGGGTGCGCGATTCATGATTAACAACCCCAATGCTGAGACTACTTGTGGATGCGGTAACTCATTCTCGATCTAGCACCGCTATTTAGTGAGGGAATCAGCGCTCAGTTGCCTGCTCTGGAACGAGATCTCCACGTGATTTCTCTGTCCGTCAGCTACCCTTCCTGGGGCTTTTTTGTGGCGTACGCGCAAAACCAGTATTTCCAACGATAGAGCTTAGCTGCATCAACATTGGTGCTGTGCTGGTTTTAAACCGTTTCATATTGCTGGCCAGGATAGGACTCGCATTTGGGAGTTTCACGGTTTTAGGATTTCTGTGAACGCCACCTACAAGAAATTCAAAATGCAGGTGTGGTGCAGTAGCCCACCCGGTTGAACCGACGTAGCCAATCGTCTGGCCCTGGCGGACATTCTTTCCAGGACCGACGGCTTTGGCAAAAGACGAAAGATGCAGATACTTGGTCGTATATTGCTGGCCGTGCTGGATTACCACATATCTCCCCGAAGCATTGTTTTGCCTTGCGATTGTTACCCTGCCATCACCGGCAGCGACCACTGGGGTTCCTTTGTTCGCGGCATAGTCAATCCCCCGATGTGGCATTACGCGTTTGTGAATTGGATGCAGCCTGCGCAGGTTAAAATTAGAACTCACATGGGAAAAATGTACTGGATCACGAAGAAAGGCTTTGCGAAGGCTACGCCCTTCCGGGGTGTAGTAGTTCTTCAGCCCATTATCATCCTGAAACTGGACCGCTGAATAAACTTTCCCCATATTCTGAAAATGTGCCGCTAGTATTTCACCCTCCTTGACCTTCTCACCCTCGACATAAATTTCCTCGTAAATAACGGCAAACTGATCGCCCTTGCGCATGTCGAGGGCAAAACTGATATCCCACTGAAAGATATAGCTGAGTTTCATAATAATATTATCCGACAGCCCCGCCCGCTTACCGGCGTGGTAGAGGGAGGGGGAGTCGGTGGAAATTCGGGCGGTCTGGAAAGCTGTAATGACCTCGGGCTCGGAAACATCGAGGTATGCACTAAATCTGTCTCCAACTCGTGTTACCAGCAGGCGCTCGAGCGCATCTATCTCGTATCGAAGCCCCAGCAGTTCTCCAGTATTTGAAATTTGCAGGTCAAGGGTTTTACCAGCCACAATCTTTTTGAGAACAGAGACGTCAGTCCCAATATTCACGATGGCCTGGAGATCCGAAGCCTTTAGTCCGAGCCGGCCAAAGATGATAGAAAGATTGTCACCCGGTCGAATTCTTACACTGGTCCATTGTATTGCGTCTGATTCTATTGCCAGGTCTTCATATGGAGGCCGTTCTGATGAGGGCTCCAGCACCGGGCTAATCGAGAGGGAGACTGGAACTCTAGCCGTTTTGGCGCTTTCCTTGGCGGGTAGAGTGGTGATAACCACAGTCAGGAATACCGCAAGGGTGGTTGCCGCTTTTAGGTGAGCTCTAGGATAACTTGTCATAAAAGCATAGGTATAGGCGGTAAAATTACTGCAATTTATTATAAACTGTTGCTAACTATATAAAAAATATAGAAATAATGGAAGAAATGTCGGTAATTTGAATTTCGCAGGACAATTAGCACTCGTATTCGAATATCCTGAGGATTACTTGTAATTCTGTGGATATCCTGTATTTTTGCGCCTCTGCTGGATACCACTGTTTTGAAGTTGCTGAGGGCCGAGTCAGGGAATGGAGTATGCAGAAGCGGGTGGCTCACCACAAGCCCCTCCTCGAACCTGATATTTTGTGCTTGAGGACAATTGAATTAGAGTGAATTGAGGCTTAGTCAATGAAACAAGAGCGGGATTTCCTTCAGCAAATGCGTGACCTGGGTCTGTTGGCTCAGGTGAGTAACGAAGATGCGTTTGCAGAGCATCTTGCATCGGGAAGCCGCACAGTCTACTGCGGGTTCGACCCCACCGCCGATAGCCTCCATGTCGGTAATTTGGTGCCATTGCTTGCTCTAAAGAGGTTTCAGTTACGGGGTCACAGGCCGATTCTTCTTGTAGGTGGGGCTACCGGCATGATTGGCGACCCGGGGGGCAGGGTTGATGAACGCGAGTTGAAGTCTGCCGACCTTGTGGCGGAGTTTGTTGACAAAATCCGCACTCAGGCCAGTAGGTTCCTTGACTTCGATTGTGGGGAAAATTCAGCAATCCTGGTGGACAATGCAGAATGGACAAAAGAGCTCAGGGTGATTGAGTTTCTTCGGGATATCGGCAAACACTTCAGTGTTAATGCCATGATGCAAAAGGAATCTGTCAAACGCCGTTTGGAAGATGATTCCCAGGGTATTAGCTATACAGAGTTCAGTTACATGATTCTGCAATCCTACGACTTCGTGGTACTCAACAGGCGCTATGGTTGCTCCATTCAAATGGGTGGTAGCGATCAGTGGGGCAATATTACCAGTGGCATGGACCTTATCCGGAGGATGGAAGGCAATCAGGCCTTCGCCATTACCTATCCGCTGATAACGAAGGCCGATGGAACCAAGTTTGGTAAAAGTGTAGGTGATTCGGTGTGGCTGGACAGTGAAAAAACATCCCCGTTCAGTTTTTATCAGTTTTGGCGAAACTGTGGGGATGAAGACGTGATGCACTTCTTGAAAATCTTCACTTTCCTTGATCAGGCAGAATTAGACAGATTACAGGAAGCCCACAACCAGGACCCGGGAGCGCGCACTGCACACATATTCCTTGCCCGGGAAGTTACCCGACTCGTCCACGGTGAAGTCGGCGTTGAAGCTGCAGAGAGAATCACTGACGCATTATTTTCCGATCGCCTAGATAAGCTCTCGCAAGGTGACCTGCAGCAACTGGCACTTGACGGAATGCCTGCAACGAAAGTCGAAACCGAGACGGTTGGAATCCTGGATATCCTGGTGGAGTCGGGACTGGCGGTTACTCCACGGGGTGAAGTGACAAAGGGCCAGGCCCGGAAGTTGATAAAGAGTAACGCTGTTTCAGTGAATGGTGAAAAGATAAACAGCGAAGACACCTTGCTTGGCAAACACAACGCAATGCATGATCGATATCATGTTATCCGGAAAGGAAAGAAGCAGCACCACCTGGTGGTTATTCACTAATCGAAGGCTTGAGTTAGGCACAAGCCTGGAATTTGTGGTGGAGCCAGGCGGGATCGAACCGCCGACCTCCTGCGTGCAAGGCAGGCGCTCTCCCAGCTGAGCTATGGCCCCAGAATCCTTATCAGATCACCAATCT
>PBRP01000140.1 GCA_002726655.1 Gammaproteobacteria bacterium | reverse complement strand
TCATTGATCTTCTTGCCAATCGCAAGGTCAATCTCACTGCCATAGTCACCACCACCACTCTCAGCGGAATAATCATGGTAGACAAACGTAACCTTTGTCCCGGCTACCTTGCCGCCAATCTTGAGAAACGTATCCTCAACCCCGCCGGCTGGCGTGCCAAGGAACTTATCATTCCAGCCCTGGTGTGCATGCAATGTTGCAAGTGGTGTTCTAAATACACCGCCTGAATCGGCTTCTAGCACTTCATGGTTGATAGAGACCGTGACAGCAGGCGTTTTCACACCGATGGACGCCAGAAAGTAGCCAGCGGAGTAGTTTGCTGTATTGTCTTTGTAATCCGACTGATCCGCATATTCCAGCGCTAAGGGGATAGACCAGCCACCGTCCAGCTTGAATGCATTCTGATAGCGTAATCCAACGGTGGCACTGGAGTTGGCAGGTGAATCCTCGATATCGAGGAAGTAGCCATAACCTACCAGCGAACCGAAGCCATCACTCTTGTACTTCCAGTTCAGCAGTTGTATGGAAGAGTCCCAGTCGGTGGCCTAGACACTACTATTGTCCGGCCCAAAAATACGGGATACGTTGTCAATATAGGCATAGGTGATGACATTGTTGGCTAATCCTGTCAGCACGAACTTAGCTGCATCATAGGTCTGTTCATTCTGCCGCCAGCCGACACCACCAACATATCGCTGGTTGTCGAGAAGGATACGCTGTCGTCCAAGGCGAAACAGAACATTGTCCGTTTTGTAGTCAAAATAGAACTGATTGAGATTCGTTCCATCGGGATCGGCGATGACTGGGTACTGACCAGCTTTTCCATTTGCCAGACTATTGAAATCATCATCGCCAATATTGGAGACATCATCCATTTCAGCGAAGACGCTAAATCCATTGAAGGAATCTGATTTGAAGTTAATTCGGGTTTTGAGTGTGGATGCGGTGGCATCTTTGCTCATTTTGTCCTGGTCCACGTTTTCAAGTCGATACATGAAGATCACGTGGGCGCTACCTGAGGTCATTGCTTCAGAGAAACTGTCAGCAGCTCCGGCTGTTGAATTTCCCCCAACTAACAGTGCTACAACTAATAAAAATGCACTTCTTTTCATACGGCATCTCCTTATGCTCAAAAAAGAAGCATAGTTTAATGGCTCGAACTCCATATTGCCATGATCGAGATCAAGTATAAAAGCCAAAGCAGGGGCTTAATATCAGAATTTGAGGACCAGTAGCAGGGCCGCGCTTCTTCCCTTCGCGTACAGGTTCTCTGTCCCGGTGCTGTATTTCTTATCCGTCAGGTTTGTAAGTTGCAATGCAACTTTGAAGTGCTTTGGAGTAATGAGGTTGAAATTAGCATTGATGGTGCCATATCCGGCGAATGCTTCGTCCACGAAAGCATTCCTGACCAGCGTTCTTTCCTCTGTTTGAGAAGAGAATCGGGAAAATAAGTCAATCTCAAGCAAATTCTGACTTAGATCCCGTTTTGCCTTAATGCCTAGCGTTCCTATGAGTTCGGGGATACCGCTCTTGTCTGTTTTCAGACCCTCGTATTCAATTTTTCTATTTAGCCACGTGAGGGAAGAATATAGGGAGGCGCTGGTGAAATTGTATGTAGCAGCAACTTCCACGCCCCGCGTTGTGGCTTCACCAATATTCTTATAGATCTTATCGCGTGCTCCTAGGCACGGGTCCCCTGGTTCACAGAAGAGGTGGTCTATATAGTTTTTTGCGTTGGTAGAAAAGGCGCCAACATCAAGCGTCACGCTTTCCCGGTTAAGCCGCATACCGAACTCCACTGTCTGCGAAGTTTCTGGTTTTAGTGTGACGGTTGGATTGATATAGCGGGAACCAGCGAAGGCACCCATTGTCAGGTTGAGCAACGATGGAAAGATGTATCCATCAGAATAGTTTAGTCGCCAGGTGATTTCCTCACTCGGGGAAAATGTCATGGCGATACTTTTTACGAGTTCCGTATCATCATAGTCGGGCAGTATATCGAATCGATTGCTGCGCTCGAGTTCACCATCAACACGGTAATATCTTGCTCCCAGCAGCAATGACCACTGCTTGTTGAGGGAGATTTCCTCCTGAGCGTATAAGGCCAGGGTGTCCTGGGACGCCCGATCTGAATTCAGGCTTGTCGTGCCGGGGAATCCATTGATTGAACTGGTTCGACTGATGAGTTGGTCGATTTCGTCCGAGACGTACTGAATACCGGCTACCAGCTCCTGACGGTCTCCAGGAATAAAGTTCACCTGCAGGTTTGAACCGATTGAAACAAGCTCACTGTCAGTGACTATCTTAGTGTCACTACGCAGGCCTGGGCCAAACATCAATGACGGAAAAGAGTGGAACTCTCGTTCGCTGGACTGGCGATAAGCATCCAGCTGTACTGAATCCACCCAGCTGGTTTCAGGAAGTAATTTGTATGATGCGGAAATCTTTCGCCGATCTCTCTGCGGTACGTCTAGACCGAAATCAACAAAGGGTGGAGTGAATCTGACCTCCGGGGCAACAAAGACCTCTGCGGATGAATTGAAATCCTGGTATCTTAAGCGCAGGTCCCATGATTCAGTTGCCTTGCCAAGAGAAAAGGAAACGCCGTCACTTTCATAAGATGTATTTTCTATTGTCCCTGCTGGTGTTTCCCTGTCTTGCTGGTCGTTGCTCGTATAACCAAGCCGCCAGTCAAAGTATTGGTTATTTCCCCCCATTGAAGTCGTTACACGGGTGCCATTAGTTGCGCTGTCAAATGCAGTGCTGATTCGTGTTGAGAAAGTGCCTTCGTCTGGTTTGCGGGTGATAATATTGACGACACCGCCCATGGCTTTGGGGCCATACAACACCGACGCAGGGCCACGAACCAGTTCAATTCGTGAGATTTCACCGGGATCTATTAGTAACGGGACGCCGACTTCCCTGTGGTCACTGAATTCCTGTCCGTCAATGAGCATCGCCATACGTCGGCCTTCTTCGCCGCGGATACGTAATCTCTGTTGACCTGCCTGGCCTGCATCCGACAGGTAAACGCCTGGCATTTCACGCATCAGTTCCGTAATCTGATCTGCTGACTGGAGCTCTAACTGTTCCTCAGACAAAACACTGACAGAGTAAGGGCTATTCTGGAGAAGCTTTTCGGTACGCGTTGCGGTGACGATGATTTCTTCGAGCCTATTTTCGGCCAGGATTGGCAAACTTAGGGCAGTTAGAACGACTACTCTTCGAATAGTTTTGAGCATGGTAATTAGTTCCCATGGTTAGTTGGATCGAGCTGGTTGTTCAGGCGGGCAGGAATCTTAGCCAAGTAGCTGATTTGATGCATTGACCCCGGTCAATAGATAGCCATTCAATATCAAATGCTTATCAGACCTGACGGTGCTCAATCGATCTCACGGTTTCTATTATTGGGTGAAAATCAATTAGAGCATTTTATTCCCCTGACTTTCTATAAGGGTATTGAGACGGCATTTTTGCTGCCCCTGGACAACCGATTAGGAGTTTGAATAGATCAACGGTAAGATAGCCCGCCCTCTGAAAAATTGGGTATAATTGCACGTGAGGTTGCCAGAACCTCATCGAGCTTACGCGAAAGCATTATTTTATTCTTAAGGAGATACTGGTGATTCGAATTTTTGTAGTTTTGACCCTGTTGGCATTTTCGGCCTCTTCATATGCTGGTGACATAGCTGCTGGTAAAGCCAAAGCGGCTATCTGCATGGCCTGTCACGGCGCCGCAGGTATCAGTCCTAATGATTTGTGGCCTAACCTCGCGGGTCAAAAGGAAGGCTATCTGCTCAAGCAGATTAAGGCTTTTCGAGATGGTGACCGGATCGATGCCATGATGGCTCCGATGGTAAAACCTCTGACAGATGCTGACGTTGAGAATCTCGCTGCCTATTTCAGTAGCCTCAAGTAAACTCGGATGAAACCATGGACCAAAGCATCACCTTCGATAGTGATCTGATACAGCGATACAATGTCAATGGTCCTCGGTACACATCATATCCAACTGCATTACAGTTTGGAGAGTTTCACCCTGACGAATTCAAAAAGGCGATAGCCAGCTCCCGGTTGAATGACGGGGACCTGTCCCTGTATGTGCATCTGCCGTTTTGCGCCACGCTTTGTTATTACTGTGCATGTAACAAAGTTATCACGCGCAAGAGAGAGCCGGCTGTTGAATATCTTGATCTGCTTGAAAAAGAGCTTGATCTGGTAGCTCCACTTTTTGAAGGCAGGTTCATCTCTCAGTTGCACTGGGGAGGAGGGACGCCAACCTTTCTTGAAGATGAGCAGATTTCCAGGCTGATGCAGGATATTCGCGCCCGCTTTGAGTTTCGCAGTGATGCGGCCGGTGAATTCAGTATTGAAGTGGATCCACGTACAGTGGATGCTGATCGAGTCGTACACCTGAGGGAGGAAGGCTTTAACAGGCTGTCCCTTGGAATACAGGATTTTGCTCCAGCGGTACAAAAAGCTGTAAATAGGGTTCAGTCTTATGAAGATACTAAAGATGTCATTGAAGCTGCAAGGTTATGTGGCTTTCGTTCGATATCTGTTGACCTCATATATGGACTGCCTTTCCAGTCCCATGCAAGCTTCAAGCGTACCCTTAATCAGATAGTTAGTTTGCGACCTGATAGAATATCAATTTATAACTATGCACATTTGCCAGACCGTTTTACTCCACAAAAACGAATTCTTGCCGGCGATCTGCCAAAGCCGGAAGAGAAATTGCTCATACTCGAACTTTGCATCGAGCTCTTGACTGCAAGCGGCTACATTTACATTGGCATGGACCATTTCGCCCTGCCGGATGATGAGCTTGCCATCGCCCAGCGTGATGGTACTTTGCAGCGCAATTTTCAGGGTTATTCGACATTTGCAGATTGCGATTTGCTCGCTCTAGGCGTTACGGGAATAAGCCATATAGGGGACTCCTACAGTCAGAATGCGAGGGAGATGGAAGCTTACAGGGAACATCTGCTTGCTGGCCGGCTTCCCCTTGAGAAGGGTGCCGTGATTGATGAGGATGACCAGGTTCGAAAGGAAGTCATTAACGAATTGATCTGTAACTTCGCGCTGCAATATCGGGCCGTGGAGGAGAGGTTCAACGTCGTTTTTGCTGACTACTTTGCTAAAGAGATGGCCTCACTGAAACCCATGATTGAAGATGGTCTTATTAATCT
Organism: Gammaproteobacteria bacterium; assembly: GCA_002726655.1. Lineage (GTDB taxonomy): Bacteria > Pseudomonadota > Gammaproteobacteria > Pseudomonadales > Azotimanducaceae. Next base: position 12,092 of record PBRP01000140.1, on the reverse strand, counting down.
GCATAGTGATGCAATTACCGTAACTTCGAAAGGCAGGCTTTTTATCAGGAATATCTGTATGGTGTTTGATCGTTATATGACAGAAGCCGTTGCCGAGAAAAGGTTCTCAAAGGCTGTATGAGACGATAGCTGTCGAGCGCCAACCTGCCCCATATTTGTCCCTGTGCGGGGACTGGTTGATCTCATCTTCCCAGAGGGACAGTAGTGGAAAATCTTGAGTATCTGGCACTTATATGGGCAGGTGTATACCTGTCGTCGTATCTCGCCCATAAAACCAGATTGACACCCGTTCTATATTTTCTGGGTTTTGGCTCCGTGATGGTCAACGTCGGTTTGCTGCCGGTGGAGAGCACGCAGTTTCTTACGGTCTTCTCGGAGTTGGGCATTATCCTGATAATGTTTTCCCTGGGTTTTGAGGAAAGTGGTGCCCAATTTGTTAGTACTATAAAGCGGAGTTGGGGGATTGCCTTTTTTGGTGCCCTGTTTCCATTCATCACAGCCTACTCCCTTACCTACTTATTCTGGCAGGACTTCAATATTGCGTTGATGTGCGGTCTTACTATGACCGCGACAGCCGTATCACTCACCCTGGTCTCCCTGAAGAGTGAAGGCTTGCAATCTAGTCCCCCTGCGACAGCGATCATGACGTCTGCAGTTCTCGATGACATTGCATCGCTGGCACTGGTGGCAATCATGGTTCCAATTGCCACCGGTGATGCGAGCCTGACGGTTGAGGGTATACTCTTTACTGTCGGTAAGGCGATTTCCTTTTTTGTCGTTATCGTCGTCTGCGGTATCTGGCTGTTTCCTGAACGAGCTGGCTTTTTTGATCGTATTCCGATTCTTGGCAGGATTAATGTTAAAAGCTTTCTTGGCATTAACCAGGGTGAAACAGCGACGCTGGGTGTTCTGCTAACTGCGCTTGTCATTGGCCTGCTTGCACACTATTTTGGATTTCACCCCGCTATTGGTGCCTATATGGCAGGGTTGATACTGAAAGAAGAGCATTTTTTCTTTCACGACCATCCCGTTACAGACTACTACGAGACCACCAGAAAGATTGTCGAAAACGTTGCCTTCACCTGGATTGGCCCGGTATTTTTTGTCACGCTGGGCGCCCGGCTGGTGTTTGACATGGAGATATTCCTTGATGTCCTGCTGGAGACCATAGTCTTGTTTATAGCAATATTTGTTGTTCAAATTTCATCGGCAATGGTTTCTGCTCGGCTTATCGGGCGCTTTTCCTGGCCCGAATCAGGACTGATCGGAATTGGTATGCTCGGGCGCGCGGAGTTGGCGTTCGTTGTGATAAACATCGCCTTCGTCCAGAACCAGATCCTGTCCGACCAGGCGTTCTATACATTGATGTTTACTATTTTCTGGTTGAATGTATCAGTGCCTGTGTCCATTAAATTGTTCAAACCGATATACCTGGAACAAACGCGACAAGGTTGAATAGTTGGGGCTGATACTGGGTTTGGAACTTGATCTGGAAACGTAACCGTTTTTACTAGTGCGGATTTTTCTCCTCTGGCACCATCTGAGGGCAATACTATTTTGCCTGGTTCATGGTCACCGTGTTTCTCGGTGGTAACCCTTCAACAGTTCGTTGAAGGAATCGAGTAAGGCAATAGATGCCCGCCCCGTATGCATGTATTCTCCGGAGCTTACATCATGAGTTCTTTGGATACTGCCAGACCATACGGTTTCATGGGTCTCCGCATCGCGCATATCCACTATGATTTTTGCAACAAAGCGGACTTCACCTCCCGGAGCTATTCGCTCATCGAAACCATCACGGTCTAATGTGGTGCCCAGTTTTTGCTGTACATACTTCAGTTCAACATCAAGATCAGCTTTTTCGGACACGGGCTGAAAGCCATAGTTGGCAAATGCAACGCTAAAGCTATTCATCATTAGTGGGCTAAGGAATGCCGGGATGTCTTTTGCGTTGACCAGGAAAGTCCGATATTCGGAATTTGAGCAGCAAACATCGACGTTGCTGCTTATCCCAGAGTGGTTACCTGCACAGGCGGTCAGAAATGATAGTACAAGGCAAAGAAATAGAATTTTCATCAAGCGTTCCTTCTATCGCTGGACTAGGGCCAGATTTCCGGAATACCGGACCATCTTAAATTCCGATCCCTTCATGAATTATCCGGGCTAGTATGAAATCTACATGCTTGAATTGAAGCTCGCATTGATGGAGGTCACTAAAAATGAAGGTGTTCCGATAAATGTTTAGTCAGAAATCAGCCTATATTCATGAGTAATCTTTCCTACAAGGCGGTCAGTCATTGATTTATGTCAATGAGATTGCAGTTGGACAGGCGCAAACTTCTGAAATACTTAAGCGGGCAGACAAAATGTCCGTTATACAAGTTACAGGGGCCTGGAATTCAGTTTTTACAAGGTATTGTGATCGTTTCAGGGTACGATCACTCTTACCGGAATTCCGGTCCCTTTCTAATTTTCGGTCGTAGGTGATTTAGCTTTTTTGGTCTTATTGGGTACTGTCAAGGGTTTGGCAGGGCGCTGTGGGCAATTTCGCAGAGATACCGGCGATCCAGTATTTCAACTTCCTTTCCCTCTACCTTTATTCCGCCGTTACACTGAAGGCGTGTAAAAACGCGACTCACGGTTTCCACAGCAAGACCGAGGTAGTTCCCTATGTCAGTTCGTGCCATGGGCAACCTGAATAGGGTAGAGGACAATTTTCGCTGTTCATAGCGTAGGGACAAGTTCAGCAGAAAGGTGCCGATTTTTTCTTCGGCTGTCTTTTTTCCGAGCAGCATTTGCAGTTCCTGGTCTTCCCTGATTTCACGACTGAGAAGCCGATACATATGAGCCTGCAGGTTGTGGATTTTCGATGACAGTGTTTCAACCTGGCTGTATGGGATCTCGCATATTGAGGTTGTTTCCAGTGCCTTAGCAGAGCTTACATGTTTAGCGGTATCTATGGCGTCCAGGCCGAGGATCTCCCCTGGAAGGGAAAAACCTATGACATGTTCCTCACCATTTTCATCAATATTATAGGACTTGATGGCTCCGGATCTGATGGCATAAAAGGAATTGAACGTTGTGCCCGTAGTGAACAAATTTTCGCCCCTCTGCAGGGGCTTACCGCGTTTTACGACCCCATCTACCTCGTCCATTTCCTCATGGGTGAGAGAATATGGTATGCACAAGGCGTTGAGCCCGCATTGCTGACAGGAAACGACAAATTTATCGGATTTTTTCATGGCTCAGGGTAAAAGTTATCCAGGTCCTTTTGAATTGCTTCGATTTCCTTGGCTGACGCCTCAACTTCGTATCATCAAAAAGACATGCCAGGTCTATTTTGGCGATACTCGAAAATTGCCGCAGGGTTAATCTTCGCGAATTGTACCGGAATATGGGGGAAACTACCTAATTTTGTCAGCAATCCATGGGGGCCTGTTTTGGCGCGTCCTTGTGGGTCACGATGATCCTTCTTGACCTCAATGAGCCAGTTTCTGTCCGTAAATTGAGTATTCTGAACCAAATTTGTAAAACACCTAAACCGTTCGCCTTCAAAAATGGTCACCTAAATAGGACTATCGGACTCGTGCACGAGTCCGCCCGACGTTAGAAAACGGACAAGCAAGTACTGATTTCGGATAACATCCGGTGCAGCGCCTATGTCCGTGACTATTCTACTGCCACCGTAATGCTTAGCGGTTTAGGCTTCTCAGCCTTGGGAATACATATCTCGAGAACCCCATTTACGGCTTTAGCCTTAACCGAACCTTCACTGGTGGACTCAGGCAAGGTAAATTGCCTGAAGAAGGAGCCATGGGTTCGCTCACAGCGCCTGTAACCGGCTTTCTCAGTTTCTTTTTCTGAAGACTTTTCACCCTTGATAGTAAGAACGCCATTGTGCAGGGTTACTTTGACCTCATCTGGGTTAACTCCGGGCAGGTCTGCCGATACTGTGAAGGCCATGTCGTCCTCCCTGATATCCACCCGTGGTGTCCAGTTGGCGGTCTCATAGGCATCGGGCTCACGGGGGTATCCATTGTGGTTGTCGAACATACGACTCAAGTCCCTGTGGATCTCGTTTAGCGCACTAATAGGTAATAATTGGCTCATTTCTCCGTCCTCTCTGATTAGAAATATCTGGTAACAACCTGTTTGTTAGGTCGATACCGGCAGATTCAAGAGGAATTGAAACAAATTTTTACGATTGACCGATATCACTTGAACTTTTTGTATATGCCCTTACATTACTAGTAGGGATTGATGGAGAGTGTCATGGATTTTGACGCATTTAAGGCGACTCTGGTCGACATACGAGAAGAACTGATGGGTCGCCTGGGGAGAACACATCATCACCTCTATGAGCGTGAAGAAAGAGTCAGCGCTAAATTTTCCGAACAATCCCAGGAACTTGAAAGCCAGGAACTGATCTTTAACCTTGAAGAAGAGGCTAAGGCTGAACTCAAGCTGGTTGAAGAGGCCCTGGTTCGAATTACTGATCGAACTTTCGGTGTTTGCCAGAAATGCGGTGAACAGGTTCAAACGCAGCGACTCAACGCGGTTCCTTATACAAGATACTGTATAGACTGTTAGACCGATACATGGATGTATCGGCCGCAAATCAACGATAGTTGATTTGTCGCGAGCGGGCTGAGGCCCGCGACCCTGAATAAGTGCAGGAAAGCACTTATTCAGTAACATGTAGGGGATGAAGGCCATGCTAAATCTTAAGAAAGTCATTGTTGTAATTGATCCTCACAGTGAATCACAACCGGGTCTCCAGAAGGTGTTGCAGCTAGCCAAATTAATGGATTTTGATTTGAAGCTAATTGCCTGTGAATACACGCAGTACCTGGTTGAGGGGTATTACTTCAATGCAGTAGATGTTCCTGGTTTGCGAAACGAGTATCTCGAAGAGAGAAAGGCGATGCTGGAAACACTGGCGGAGCCATTGCGTGCAAATGGTCTGGTAGTTGAAACTGAAGCTTTCTGGGCTCACCCGGGGCACGAAACAATCGTAGCTGAGGTCGATAGTTTTAAGGCGGACCTCGTGGTACATCACACGAGGAGACATGGAGCAATTTCCAGAATGTTCCTTACGAATGATGACTGGCAACTGGTTCGTTATTGCCAGGCTCCCCTGCTTTTGGTTAAAGAAAATATTTGGAAGGAAACACCGGCGATTTTGACTGCTGTAGATCCCATGCATTCACGCCACAAGCCGGACGGACTCGATCACAAACTACTAAGGGTTGCTGGTGACCTTGCTGAGAGGATCCAGGGAGATGTCTTTGCTATGCATTCCCATAGCCAGATACCCTTGTCAGGTACCTATCCTGAGCAGGCGAAGAAGGACCATAAGGAGGCATTTCAAAACCTCATGAAGGATTTTGATATTCCTACGGCAAGGCAACATATACTGGAAGAAGCGCCGGAATTTGCCCTGCAACAACTTGAACGAGCACTTTCGATTGATGTCGTGGTAATGGGAGCCATATCGAGGAACATCTTGTCGGATGTGTTTATCGGTAATACCACGGAGAAGGTATTGGATTACCTTGAAAGTGACGTTCTGGTAATCAAACCAGATGATTTCAAAGCACGGTTAACCCCATAGATCTATTACCAGGAGGCTGTCATGGCTATTTACAAGAAAATACTAATTGCGCTCGATTTTCAGAGTGACAACAGTGAGATCCTTGCCAAAGGTAGAGAAATAGCAGAGGACAATGCTGCTGAGGTTTTTCTCGCTCATGTCAATGCGCCACTGGCGATCGCCTACGCTACAGATGGGATGAACTGGAGTGATCAGGTTGTATCATTCGAAGTGAGTATCAGGAAAGAGTCCGAAGCCCACATGGCCAAGCTTGGGAAAGAGCTAAATTTGAGTTCAGAGAACTGCATCATTAAGGAAGGGCGACCGTCCGCTGAGATTCATGCCATTTGTAAGGACAAGGACATTGACCTGGTGGTGCTTGGCACTCACGGGCAGTCAGGATTACAGCTTTTACTGGGTTCGACCGCTAACAGTGTCCTGCATGGATCGACCTGTGATGTACTGAGTGTACGGGTCGGTAAATAGCGCCAGACACTAGCCTTGATCTGACATTCATATGACGAACTTCAGTAGTTAGGATTGAATAGTCTGGTGCCTGATCTGACGTGGCTAGCGCCATGGACGGACGCGGGACCTGGCCATGGATGGCCAAATGCCACAGAAGATTAGGTGCCAGACTATTTAATCCGACGTTCCACTAAGGACCATTGTAAACATCACTATCGGTTTAGTTTTGCGGGCTGGTTCAGATTCACCAATTCACAGCAACGCAGAGCATAATCGGAGGCAATGAGGGAATCTTGATGTCAGATCAAGGCTGGCAATTTTGCATTAAGGAGTCAGATAGCCGACTCCTTAACATGGAGGACAGGCTTATGCTCAGACCCGTTCGATAATAATTGCAGGCGCCATCCCGCCACCCGTACACATGGTGACAAGACCCGTTGTCAGGTCCCGCCGTTCCAGTTCATCCAAAACTGTACCAATCAGAATCGAACCAGTCGCCGCGATCGGGTGCCCGAGCGCCATAGCGCCACCGTTAACATTTACTTTTTCCGGATCGAGTTCCAGATCTCTGATAAATTTCGCTGCAACGACAGAGAAAGCTTCATTGACTTCAAACAGGTCAATATCGTCGGTGGACATCCCGGCACGGGCCAGCACTTTCTTTGCTGCCGGTACGGGTTCGTTTAGCATTAGAGTGGGGTCACCCCCAACTGTCGCCATAGCACGGATTCTTGCGCGGGGCTTCCAGCCAACCTTATCAGCGTATTCCCTGGTAGATAAAATAATTGCAGCAGCACCATCAACCACACCCGAGCTGTTGCCGGCATGGTGTACGTGATCAATTTTCAGATCCGGGTATTTTCTAGCCACCAGCTGAGAGAAGGTCTCTCCGCTATTGTCAATTGGCAGGCCCATGAATTGAGCGAACACGGTTTTCAGTCCTGCAAGGGATTCCATGCTAGTACCTGGGCGTGGAAATTCTTCACGATCCAGGGCCACCGAGCCATCATCGTTGTTAACGGTGATGAGGCTTTTATCAAAGTGACCATTGTCGATGGCGTGCTTTGCGCGTTTCTGGCTTTCTACGGCGAGGGCATCCAACTCTTGCCGGCTGAATCCTTCGAGTGTTGCAATCATGTCCGCACATATACCCTGGTGGGGCTGAGGATGCAGACCTCTCAGGTGCAGGTTGCCTCCATCCACTGTCATATTGTTAGTGTCATTTTTCAAGGTACTTGTGTAGGACATCATCTCCACACCACCCGCAACACACATATCATCCATACCACTCATGATGTTTGCTGCGGCCAGGTTGACGGATGTGATCCCGGAGCCGCAAAACCGATCCAGGGTCATGGCGCTTGCCTTGTCGCTCCAGCCCGCATCAAGGGCTGCCATTCTGCCTATGCAACATCCCTGTTTGCCGACCTGGGAACTGCAGCCCACGACTACATCGTCAATTTCGCTTGTATTGAGGCTGTTGCGTTCTTCGATAGTTTCGAATACCTGGGCAAGCAGTCGTCCCGGGTGAAATTCTGATAATGCACCCTTGCCGGCTTTGCCTATTCCTCTTGGAGTCCTTGCCGCGTCGATGATGTAAGCATTTGCCATCGTGATTTCCTTTCATTTGAAGAATTGAGGACAGGATAATAAACGGGTTTGGCTGTTCTACCAAGTTATCGGCAAGCTACATTGTCCACTTTTGATATCGAATCCGGGGTCACGATATGATTTTTTGGGATAGCTGCTAGTATTTACGTTACAGTGCTATATGACAGCAGAATCTTTGGAGTAAAACACTGATGGCAGAAAAATTTGACACCTTGAGTGAACGGCACATTGAATTCATTCAACAACAGCATATGTTTTTCGTTGGCACAGCGGCGGCCGAAGGTACTGTCAACCTGTCTCCCAAAGGAATGGATTCCCTGAGAATTATTGACGACAAAACGGTTGCCTGGTTAAACCTGACGGGCAGTGGCAACGAAACGGCGGCTCACCTATTGCGGAACAACCGAATGACCGTTATGTTTTGTTCCTTTGAGAAGCAGCCCTTGATCCTTCGCATTTATGGGGCAGCAGAGGCTGTTCATCCAAGGGATGAAAAATGGGAAAAATATCAGCAATGCTTTCCAGGTTTTGTCGGCACGCGGCAATTTTATGAGGTCAGTATTGACCTGGTTCAGACTTCCTGCGGCTACGCGGTGCCATTTTATGAGTTTAAGGGAGAGCGACCTACCTTAACCAAGTGGGCCGATACCAAGGGTCGAGATGGTGTAGAAGCCTATTGGCGCGAGAGTAACCAAATAAGCCTGGACGGTTATGAAACCGGTGTTTTCGACTAGCAGGGACATGGGAACACTCACCCGGATGGGAAGCGTTAAAGGCGGACACCTTTTTCAGACTCATATATCGTCAGATCTCCCACAACATCATCTCTGTGGAGCAGGTCCTGGCGCTCCAGGTATATCACGTGAGCGATAGTTTCTCCGGTCGCAAACCATCGTTGCATGACAGGGAAATCATCCCAGGACTTTGCCCTTATTGACCAGGTCATCCGCGAGGCAATGTCATACGCACTTATATTACCCTGTTCGAGTATATCCAGTACTTCGTTAGCCCTTTCCCGGTGATGCTCAATGAGTTGATCTATTCGTGCGTGAAAATTAGTGATAAGGCTCCTATGCCCTGGCAGGCACTTGTCGACATCCAGATGTGAAACTTTATGCAGGCTATTGATGTAGTCTGCCAGCGGATCGCCTTCGTCTGACCAGGTGGCGATATTGGGCGTAATATCCCCAAGTACGTGATCACCAGAGATGAATAGCTCGTGGTCGGCATCATAGAGGCAAATGTGTCCATCCGTATGCCCTGGTGTATCGATAACTTCAAGGTGATACTCGCCCACATCAAAGCAATCACCTTCACTTAAGTCGATATAGTCAATGTTTGACGCGGAACTGTATTTGAATCCCGGGTGGTTCTGCATGGATGCCTCAAGATCAACTACCGGGAATCCACTTCTTCTTGCGTAGTCGCCCATGAAGCCGTCTTTTGACCAGGTGTCATTGTTGTTTCTAAAGGAAGGGGAGTCCGATGACCCCATGTAGATCTTTGAGCTGCTGGTCATGAGGGTTGAGATAAGACCCTGGTGATCTGCATGCAGGTGAGTCGCGATAAAATCTGTTCTCTTAAGGTCGACGTCTAGGGTATCCAGACCTGCCTCGAGCACTTCCTGGCATTCAGGTCTATTCATGCCCGTATCAATCACCAGATTTCGATCACTTGAGGTAAGGATATAAGAATTGATCTCCTTAAGTGGATTGTCTGGCAGAGGTACGACGATTCTGTACAGATTGGACGCTATTTCTTCGGGCATACAGGCCTTCCCATTTATATTTGGGTTGATACTATCATCAGACCGGTAATATTCTGCAACCGATTGCTGGTCCTTTCCTATTATCCGCGCCATGATCAAGCAAGCGAACAGATGGTATGCTTGAGCAGGGTTGGCGAATACTTAGCGGCAGTGCGGGATCGTTTGAGGAAAATTGAAATCGAAATTGGACTACTAGATGGAAGACTCCAACACCAGGTCTAAACCTGGCTACAACAAAACAGCCATTATCAGCCTGACTATTGCAGGACTTTTTGTTGGTGCCCTGATTAGTTTTGGCCTATTGCGGGAAGAGGAAGAACATATCGTCCCTGAGTATTTAGTTGAATACGTGCTGTGGGACCCCCAACCAATTGAACCTTTCTCACTAGTGGATTTCAACGGCCGGGAATATGGCGTTGATCAGTTTGAGGGCAAATGGACGTTTATTTTCTTCGGTTATACGTCCTGCCCGGATGTATGCCTGGTAACGCTGGCTAACCTTGCGTCCGTGTTCCGCCAGCTGGAGGCCACTGCGTTCACCATGGCAAACGTCCAGGCAATATTCGTTTCCGTCGACCCACAAAGAGATACGCCGGCGGTATTGAAACGGTATGTTCCCGAATTTGATGCACGTTTCATGGGTGTTACGGGAGACGAGTCAGGCCTGGAGACCTTCACGAGGCAGTTTGGTGCCCTCTACTTCCTGGGTGAGGAGGATAATCATGGCAGTTACCTGGTGACTCACAATTCTTCTGTCTTCCTGGTTGACCCAAAGGTGAGGCAGTATGCCCGTTTCGCGGTACCCCATATCCCGGGGAAAATAACGGAGGCCTTTATCCGCATCGTCCAGCACTATAACGCGGCTGAAGAAGCAAAAAAATTCACCTGGTTCAAGAAAGGCCAGTGACAGGATCCATGGGGTGGAAGCATTAAAACTATTGCTATTGCAATGAATTTTTTGCTTGATTTCTTGATATAGGTCTTGATTGTAATGATCGGTTAAGGCTACAGTCTGTGGGTCCAAAAAGCTGTAATCCAACACCTCAAGAAATTGGAGCGGTAACCCTGTTTTTGGCTGAATATTCTTTAAGGAAAGGGAGTGGCAATAGGATGTCGATCAGTCGATCAGTAAAGCTAATTTTTGTGTCTTTTCTGGCACTATTCGTTTCAATTTCAAGCATCTCGGGGGCTGCCCCCATACCGGGTTGGCAAAATGCCGAACAGGATTCAAAGGATGCACCCCTAATAGATCCGATGTTGCTGTATAACGCAGGCGGGCTGGATGGCAAGGTTGCGGTGATCGGTATCCCCAGTATGCGTACCTATCGGCATATAGACGTGGGGGTCGATCTTCACGAACCCGTTTTCAGCGGAACCAATGCTGGTAATAAGAATGGTACCCCAGATGGTAAATACCTGTACGTAAACGACAAGGGTGCAAATACCATCGGTATTATCAACCTGCAAACAGGTATGCTTGAACGTCTGATATCACTGCCGCTTCCATTCGGCGTTCACCATATATCTCTGGATGATACGGGTAAATTTCTGTACGGCAGTGGTGAATATTCCGGCAAGATGTCCAAGACTGAAATAGCTACCGGCAAGACCCAGGTCATTGACTGGGGTCCAGCACCGAGCGCGCCTGACTACCTGGATGTTGACAAGAAGGGACGCTACGTTTTCTCCGGCAACTACTACCATTCAACCGTGGGCGTGTTTTCAACCAACCCGTTCAAGTTCATCAAGGAAATCCCGGTTGGTAAGAATCCACACGGAACAGATGTTATTCCAGAGAGTACGCTGGTTATCGTGAGCGACAAGCTGTCGGCTACCATGACAGTGATTGATGTAGAAAAACTGGCGGTCAAGAAAGTGCTGCCGACCTGTGCCGGACCACTCCACTCGGTCATGGATGTCTATGACAAGGACGGAGGAACCTACGAGCCAGGCAAGGATAGCGCTGAGGGTTTAACTTCAAAGTATGCCTACGAGAGTTGCTTCGTGTCTGACTCCAACGTAAAGATCGACCTGAAGTCACTTGAAGTCGTTGACGAAATTCCAACCCACTACAGAACAGGGCACATCGCCATCAGTTCGGACAACAGTTATGTCTTTGCCCTCAACAAGTTCTCAACAGGACTATTCAGCCCGACCGGCGTTGTTTATCCGGTGAACTTCGAAATGTGGGATGCGCGCGAATCTTCGCCCACCTATGGCAAGACATTGAAAATCACACCCGTGGATGGTGAGCCGCACAACGCCAAGTCCATTCATGCTTATCAAATCAAGCGATGGAATATGGGTCAGGCCGAGAAGGGCGGATTGATAGCAGGTTTAACGCCTGTAATAGATCCTGCGCACAGGGCAGACGCGAGGAGATTCTTAGTACCCAAGTCTAACGAGAAGCCAGGTGTGCGCATGGTTGACGGGGTTAAGGAAATTCATGTCAAGGCATTCAGCTACGGCTATATTCCCAGGAATATCCGTGTAAACAAGGGTGAAAAGGTACGAATATTTGTGACCAATATCGACCGTGCATCAGGGATTACCAAGAACCCGGATGTCACAATGGGTTTTACAATCTATGGACCTTATGGACTGCGAACCAACCTGGCGGCGCCGAGGGGTGTGACAGCCGTCAGTGAGTTT
>PBRP01000139.1 GCA_002726655.1 Gammaproteobacteria bacterium | reverse complement strand
TGAAGATACATGGCGATCTGGTCATCGGATTTCTCGCCGATTTGGAAAGCCGGCGTGGGAGTCGTCGGGCTCAGCAATACATCGACGGAATTAAACGCCTCCTGAAAATCGTTCTTGATCAACCGGCGGACCTGTTGTGCCTTCCGGTAGTAGGCATCGTAGTAACCCGTGGAGAGGGCAAAAGCGCCAACTAGTATCCGCTGCTTAACCTCATTGCCAAAGGCCTCACTCCTGGTGCGTTTGTACAGGTCATCCAGATCTCTTGGATTTTCACAGCGATAACCGAAGCGTACTCCGTCGTAACGGGATAGGTTTGCGGAGCACTCAGCCGGTGCGATGACGTAGTAAGCAGGAATCGCATAGCGGGTAGTGGGTAAACTGATTTCGGAAATCACTGCTCCCTGGGATTCAAGAACTGCCACGGCTTCCATAATGAGTTTCTCTGTGGTGGCATCAAGCCCCTCATCGAAATACTCTTGGCAAAGGCCGATTCGCAGGCCCTTGATGGAATCAGAAAGGGAATCCGTGTAGTGCGGGACCCCGGTGGCGATACTGGTGGAATCTTTTGCGTCATGTCCTGCCATTACTTCCAGCATCAGGGCTGCATCTTCCGCTGTCTGTGTTATGGGTCCTGCCTGGTCAAGGCTGGAGGCGTAGGCGATTATGCCCCATCTTGAAATCCGCCCATAGGTAGGCTTTATGCCGGTTACGCCACAAAAGGAAGAAGGCTGGCGAATTGATCCCCCGGTATCAGTGCCCGTCGAGGCGGCACAAAGACCCGCGGCCACGGCAGCAGCTGAACCGCCGGAAGAACCACCGGGGACTCTTGTTTTGTCCCACGGATTGAGAACATGACCATAGTGGCTGTTTTCATTTGAAGAGCCCATGGCAAATTCGTCCAGATTGGTTTTACCCAACATGACAGCACCAGCCTGCTCAAGTTTTTCAACCACGGTTGAGTTATAGGGTGCGATGAATTTGTCTAGTATGAGTGAACCAGCCGAAGTCCTGATCCCTCGGGTACAGAAGATATCCTTGTGGGCGATGGGGATGCCACTCAATGGGCCAGCCTGGCCCTTACTTCTGTCAATATCAGACTTTTTGGCCTGTTCCAGGGCAAGGTCCCCGGTTACCGTTATAAAGGCATTGAGGTCCTGTGACGAGCCCTCCAGCCGAGAAAGGTAATGCCGGGTCAGCTCTACCGCTGAAAATTCACCATTCTCCAGGCCCGCACGTAATTCAGTGATTGATCGCTCATGCGGCATTAGTCAATCACCTTTGGTACCAGGTATAGCCCGTCCTTGGTTTCTGGTGCAATTTCTTGATAAAGGTCCCGTTGGTTTTCTTCAGTGATGACGTCAGGGCGCAGCAATTGCGTGGCGTCCAGGGGATTTGCCATGGGCTCAATGCCAGTCGTGTCAGCGGACTGCATCTCTTCGACCAGATCCAGAACCCGGCTCATCTTCTCAGTCATGGACTCCAGCTCACCGTCGGGGATCTGTAACTGCGCCAGTTCAGCTATTTTCTCTACAACGTCCCTTGTGACCTTCAAAACATGTCTCCCGGCTAATTGATCTATTTCTTGATTTGATCCGCCGCAACAGGCGGACTAAAGGCGACGAATGCTAATGAGGTTTGGTTGGTTCTGCAACAGAAACACATTTTTGTATGCGGGAGCACATTTTTTGCCTACAAATGGTTGAGTGAAGCAGAAAGCGGGCCTGCCTGGAATGCACCGACCAAATCTAATAAGTTGTATAAAAACCTTAGTAAATGATAGAGTTACGGATGTTTTTGAAACCAAATAGTGAGATCGTCGGCACCATGTGTGATACGCGGTGGGAATTTATGTCGATAGTGACGCAAAAGGCCGTGCATGTTTAAGAAATTGCGCGGTTTATTTTCCAATGACCTGTCGATAGATCTTGGCACAGCGAACACCCTCGTCTATGTGCGTGAACAGGGCATCGTGCTGAATGAACCCTCGGTTGTCGCGATTCGCAATAATAATAATCAAAAAAGTGTTGCAGCCGTTGGTGTTGACGCAAAAAGAATGCTTGGTCGTACTCCAGGAAATATAACGGCTATCAGACCGCTGAAAGACGGTGTGATTGCAGATTTTCAGGTGACTGAAAAGATGCTCCAGCATTTTATCAAAAAAGTTCACGAGAATAGTTTCATTAGACCAAGCCCACGCGTACTTGTGTGCGTACCTTGTCAATCTACTGAGGTCGAAAGACGCGCCATAAGAGAGTCGGTGGTAAGTGCGGGTGCGCGCGATGTGAGGTTGATCGAAGAGCCTATGGCAGCTGCGATAGGAGCGGGGTTACCCGTGAGCGAAGCCGTAGGAACAATGGTAGTTGATATTGGTGGCGGGACTACTGAGATTGCAGTTATATCATTAAATGGTGTTGTCTATGATCACTCTGTTCGTATTGGGGGTGACAGGTTTGATGAATCAATAACGACTTATGTAAGGCGCACCCAGGGCAGTTTGATTGGTGACGCCACGGCAGAGAGAATAAAGCAGGAAATAGGAATGGCCTTTCCTTGCAATGAAGTGAAGGAAATCGATGTCAGGGGGCGTAACCTGGCGGAAGGTGTGCCGAGAAGTTTTACGCTGAATTGCAACGAGATTCTTGAAGCCCTACAGGAACCTTTGTCAGTTATAGTGCAGGCAGTTAAAGGGGCATTGGAACAGACGCCGCCCGAGCTGGCATCAGATATTGCTGAAAGCGGGCTCGTATTAACGGGTGGTGGTTCGTTGCTGTTGGGGCTAGACAGGTTGCTTGCTCACGAAACGGGATTACCTGTAATTGTTGCAGAGGACCCTCTAACCTGTGTCGCCAGGGGTGGTGGTAAGGCGCTTGAAATAATGGACGATAGAGGTGATAGCGATCTACTATCGATCCAGTAGCTGGTTCCCGTTCGGATGCATGAGAGTTTTGCTGGATTTTGCAAAACAATAAAAATTTAGGTATATAGAACAGTTGTCTATTGAAAGAACTAGCCCACTTGATATCAGAAGTTTGACAGGGAACTGTTAGGATCAATACGTAAAGAGGTGTGGTAGGGGCTACCTAAAAGTAACGAACCAGGACAGTCAATATTAAATCTCTATTTCTTGAAGAGACAACAACCCGATACAAAGCGTTAGGATTTGGTATCTTATCGTCAATTCTTATCTTGGTTGATCACTTTTCCGGCTACCTCGACGATGTTCGTTCAGGGATGACCATCGTCGTCACCCCGTTACTGATAGCAGCCGATATTCCTGGTCGTGAGGTAAGGGAGATCGGTGAAATATTCAGTTCTCGTGGAGACATGAGAGACTATATCCGTGCTCTTGAGCAAGAACTTATTCTCGCAAAAGCAAAGACTGAGAAGATGGCGGCGTTGACAGCCGAGAATAATCGTTTACGTGATCTCCTTGGTTCAGCAGCGAAGTTACAGGATACCGTTCTCGTGGCTGAACTCATCATTGTGGATCCTGATCCTGAAAAACATGAGGTCATTATTGATAAAGGCAGTGGTGACGGTGTTTTTGTGGGTCAACCTCTGCTGGACGCGCGGGGGCTGATGGGGCAGGTAATATCGGTCAGCCTGTTCACCAGCCGTGTGATGTTGATCAGCGATCAAGCGCATTCAGTCCCGGTTCACGTTTCTCGAAGTAATCTAAGGCTGATTGCCCAGGGAACAGGTGCCATGCATCAACTGGAACTGATGCATGTTCAGGACACGGCGGATATTCGAATAGGTGATTTGTTGGTAAGTTCTGGTCTGGGTAACCGGTTTCCAGTTGGATATCCTGTAGGCATCGTGGAAAAGGTTGAGCATGACCCTGGTCGTCCGTTTGCGGTAGTTAGAGCCGTGCCTAGTGCTCTACTAGACAGGAGCAGGCACGTACTGCTGGTGTTTACGGAGGAAAGGTTAGCGAGAGTACCTGGAGTGAGGCGAAGTGGAAGCGGTGGCTGATAGTAGAGCGAGTGGCCTTTGGGTCATTGCCGGCACCTTCATGGTGGCGATGATATTGGCTATTGTGCCAATACCAGATAATGCACCGTTACAAATAGCATACTTGAGACCCGAGTGGATTGTTCTTGTGATGATTTACTGGGGTATAGCACTGCCACACCGGGTTGGCGTCATGGTTGCCTGCTTCGTTGGCCTGTTTACAGACGTGTTGTTAGGGAGCCTGTTAGGGCAGCACGCCATTGGATACATCGTCGTTGCATACCTTGCTGCTAGCTTTTATCAGAGGCTACGGATGTTTTCAGTTTGGCAGCAGAGCCTGGTCGTGTTCGCTACCGTCGGATTGAATCAGTTAATTAATTTCTGGATAGAGAGTATTGCTGGACTCACAGAGTGGAATACCTGGTATTTACTGGCATCTGTCATGAGTGCTTTGCTGTGGCCCTGGGTGTTTCTACTGCTGCGTTACCTACGGCGCCGTTTTAATGTGAGTTAACTACCCTTCCAGATCAGGCATCGAAAGGTGGAGTCAGATGGTTGATCCTGCAGAACCTGGTGTATTGATCCCTGCTGTGTGCGTGGGCAGGGAATAAGCATGCCAGAACTTATTCTTGCATCAAGCTCGCCTCGCCGGGCAGATCTGCTGTCTCAAATCAACCTGGGTTTTAAGGTGCTGGTGCCTGAGGTTAGCGAATCTGTTCATAAGAATGAGCAGCCAGCTGATTACGTGGCGCGAGTGTCCAGGCAAAAAGCTGAAAGTGTGGCGGCTCTCCTTGAGCGGGAGACAGGTACCTTGAGCACTACAAGAATTATCTTGGCTGCTGATACTATTGTTGCGATTGATGGCGACATCCTTGGTAAACCTGGCGGCAGGTCTGATGCGATAGCCATGTTGCAGCGACTGTCCGCTGCTACACATCAGGTGATTACATCGGTAACAGTAAGGTGCGGAAACAGGGTCGAAACAGCGCTGGTGGAAACAGTCGTTCAGTTCAGAGCCATAAGCCTGGAGGAATGCTCCAGATACTGGCTTAGCGGTGAACCGGCAGACAAGGCTGGAGCATACGGAATCCAGGGGCTAGGGTCCATTTTCATCGAGAGGCTCAGCGGCAGTTACAGTAACGTTGTGGGTCTGCCACTGACTGAAACAGCAGTTTTACTGGGTGGGTTTGGACTTGAGTGTCTGCCACAAGAAAGACGACCACAACCGACAGAAGAACAAAATTTGGATAAGGATGTAGTTCAGAATGGCTGAAGAAATAATCATAAATGTTTCTCAACATGAATCACGTGTCGCTGTGGTCGAACAAGGCCTTCTGCAAGAGATATTTATTGAGCGCTTCCATACCCGTGGAACTGTGGGGAATATCTACCATGGAAAGGTAGCCAGGATACTGCCTGGCATGCAGAGTGCTTTTGTTGCCATAGGTCATGCGAAAGCGGCATTTATGCATATAACTGACCTGATGGATTCCCACAAAGTGATGGCGAAGGGGCGTGGGTCCAACACGTACCCTCCGATCCAGGAAGTTATACATGAGGGACAGGAATTGCTGGTGCAGGTCACCAAAGAACCCATAGGCACCAAAGGAGCACGGATCACCAGGAATATTTCTCTTGCCTCCCGGTATCTTGTCTATTTGCCCGATACAAATCATGTGGGAATTTCGCAAAGAATCGAAGATGAAATGGAACGTGAACGCCTGAAGGAATTGCTGGAACGAATACAGGGTGAAGATGGCTTTATTGTACGTACAGCCTCAGAGGGTGTGTCTGAAGAAGAGATCAACAAGGATGCCCGTTTGTTGCGCACCAGGTGGGCGAGCATTGTCGAGGACGGAAGAACATCGAAAGCTAGCTCAATGGTGTATGAGGACTTGCCAATGCCGTTGAGGGCTATGAGAGACATTATCAACCAGAATACCCAGCGAATTATGGTCGATAGTGCTGATACCTATTCGGTCTTGCAGTGTTTTTTAAAGGATTTCATCCCAGATAAGGAAAGTTGCTTGGAACTGGTTGCAAACGATGTGGCACTGTTTGATGACCACAATCTTGAAGATCAGATTTCACTCGCTCTTGATCGGAAAGTCCCCCTGATATCCGGCGGATACCTTGTCATTGATCAGACTGAAGCCATGAGTACGATCGATGTTAACACCGGCGCTTTTGTTGGTCGAAAGGACCTGGAGGACACGATATACAGGACAAACCTGGAAGCAGCTGCAGCTATTCCCCGTCAACTGCGGCTCAGGAGCATTGGCGGCATTGTTATTCTCGATTTTATCGATATGGCGAGTGAGGAGCACAAGAGACAGGTGCTGAGGACCCTCGAAAAGGGGCAGCAGCTGGACCGGGTTAAGTGGAGAATAACGCAGATCTCCGAACTGGGTCTTGTCGAGATGACTCGAAAACGTACCCATGAAAGTTTATTAAAGATGATGTGCGAACCTTGTGAAATCTGCAGTGGACGGGGGGTGATAAAATCAGCGGAGAGTGTTTGCCTGGAGATTTTCAGGGAAATCCAGCGGAACGCTAGTGATTTCAGGCACAACAGTTGCCTGATTATGGCATCACAATCGATAGTGGACAGGTTGCTGGATGAGGATGCGACCTGCGTTAGCGAGCTCAGCAGCGCGCTGGAGGCACAAATTAGATTTCAGGTAGAAGCAAGCTACAGTCAGGAACAATTTGATGTTGTTTTAACATCGAATGGGAAGAAATAAGAATTCCCCTATGCCTAACTACCCTCAAGGAGTCCGCAGCCTGCAGAGATTAGCTTTCCGCGGACTCATATCCATCGCATTCGCCGGTCTGATTCTTACTGCCCTATACATCAGCATTGGTCGTATTGTGGTCAGTGCTGCCGGCTACTACAAGGATGAATTGAGCGCTTTTCTGGAGACATTCCTTAAAGTAGAAGTGAGTGTAGGGGGACTACAGGGTGGCTGGAGATACTTTGACCCTTCGATCACCGTAAACAAACTGATTCTGGGTTCCCCCCAGGAACCAGCTATTGTCGCTGAGCGTGTCTCATTTCGAATCAGTACCTTCCTTAGCCTGTTTGAGGCCAACCCGGTTCTGACTGAGATTGATATAGATGGAGCAAGACTCACCATTGCAGAGGAGGAAGACGGCCGGTGGCGGATCCAGGGACTGCCCCCCGCCAGTGACAAGCCGTTTGAATTTCAGCAGATTCTTGATTCAACTGCTCACCTTGAAGCGCTGACAATTAATAACCTGGACCTTCACCTTACCGGCCGGAAAGCCACCTATAGGATTTCCAGCGAGGAAGGTCACCCGCTTGAAGTCGCAAGGGAGGGCGACATCAGGATTGTTTCTCTGCCCGTGCTTTTGCAAAAGGTAAACGCCGCAGGGAAGATTCAGAGGATTCGGTTGCTGGGCGAATACGAGGGAGACCTGAGGGTTGTCGAAGATTTTCGAGCAAACCTGTATCTGGATGCCCCTAGTCTCTCGATTGCTGATTTTTTACCTGAAATCAAACTTAAGAAATATAGATTGGCATCGGCAGAGACCCGTGGTGAATTCTGGCTGAAATATGCTGATCAGGCGTTCAGTCTATCCGGATCCATCCGGTCGGAATCGATTGAGGTTACCGATGGCTCCCGCCGATTGAGGTTTCTTGATCATCTTGACACCCAATTTGAGATTGTAGGTTCCTCAGTGGATGAAGGCTTCCAGCTTTTTTTCCCGAGCATTGAACTGGACGTTGCAACTGAACCCTTATCGATTCATGACTTGCACCTGGTTGTCGAGAAGAGCGGGGATAACTATGTGTTGGGAGGGAATATCCCCAAACTTGATCTGGCCATCCTCCACAGGTCGCTGCTAGGTTTGAATAAGCAAATAGATTTGATACCGGTGCCGGTCTTTACAGCGCTCACCGAAGTGAATCCACGGGGTGTCTTGGAGGAGACCACTTTCTATCTGGACTATTCTGCGTCGACACCTGATGTGAAGCTCACCAGCAATATCAGGGGCGTCAAGATCGACGCATACCTTGGTTCTCCCGCCATTGACGCCCTGAATGGGTTTGCTTCCCTGCATCTGGACCGAGGATATATAGACATAAACAACGGGAACTACAATTTGCACTTCGCCTCTATGTTCCCGTCTGCCTGGCTCTTTGATTCAACCAGGGGAAGGGTGAACTATCGCTATCAGGATGGTGTATTCCAGCTTAGTAGTAGTGTGCTTGAACTGGCTAGTGAGGAGGTATCTGCCTTTGGTAAGTTTCATCTAAACCTGCCCAAAGGCCGTGAAAACAAGACCTGGGGTTTGGTGATAGGGGTACGCGATATTGATTTTCTTGATGCTCGCAGGTACCTGCCGAACACGCTTTCAGAAGATCTTAACGCCTGGCTGACGAAAGCTGTTTTGGCAGGCCGGGGTTCTGAATCAGGGTTGATCTTTCATGGTTCTCTATACAGAAAAGCACCACGAATAAGGAAGGTCCATGAGATTTTCCTGAAAGTTGAAGATGCTGAACTCGATTATGATGAAAACTGGCCCCCAGTGTCTGACCTTGATGCAACTGTATATATCAATAATCGTTACATAGGTTCTGACGACCCTGCCGGAACCCTGATGGCAAGTCGCATTGTTGATGCCAGGGTAAGTGTACCCGTATCCGTTGCCGGACAGGTTGATACAGTTGAAATAGCAGGAAAGTTAAGTGGTCCTCTGTCTGACGGCATTCGAATATTGAATGAAAGCCCGCTTGCGGAGATGACGGGTCATATAGCCGAAAGCTGGAACGGCTCTGGGTCCATGAGCACGGTTGCTCATCTTGAAATACCCATTGGGACCCGGAAAGGGGAAGAACCTTATGCAGATGTAATGGTCCATTTAGGTGATAACAACCTGACCATGGCGCTGTTCGACCTGACCGCCTATGAAATAGCAGGTGATGTCAGGTATGAAACAAAAACAGGTTTGTCTTCTGATACCTTCAGTGCCAGGCTGTTTGACGAACTGGTTGTCGGGAGCATCCATAGTCTGATTGAAGACAAGACCGGAGAGATTACGGTCAAGGTTGATGGCGAGGTTGATATGGAGGACCTGTATGGCTGGTCAGATCAAACATTGTTAACAAGAGCCAGCGGCACTTTGACCTATGCTACTGAAATCCATATTCCCTATGGCAGATTCTCCGACAGGAGCTATGTCGAAGCGACATCGAACCTTAAAGGGGTTGTCGTTGACATGCCGCCACCAATGCAAAAACTATCTCCCGAAGCAAAGATGGATTTCCACTATCGACAGGAATTTATGGATTCTGGCTTTAGAGTGAACCTCTCACTCAACGATCAGGTAGAAAGTGCAATTCAGGTTCGAGATGGCATTGTTACTGGTGGAAGATTACATTTTGGCGGGAAAATGTCGGGAACAATTGGGTACAAGCAGCTGAACGTGACCGGCGCTCTAAAGCATATAGATTACGAAGAATGGGACGACCTCCTTGAAGCACTTGATAGTGTATCGGATGTTTCGATTGAATCCGAAATGGCACATTCTCTTGACGATATTGTTCTTGATGTTGCCTTGCTCGATGTATTTTCGCTGGGACTTCCAGATACAAAGCTGAGGATTACTCGAGCGGAAAGTGGCTGGCTGGCCGAGCTTGAGAACGTAGATTTAGCAGGGACGGTACAAGTTGGTGATGATAGCGAACCAATAGAGGTGAAGCTGGACTACTTGAGATTCTTTGGGCAAGAAGGTGAAAAGGGTGGAGATCCCTTCGCTGATACGGACCCCAGGGAGATAGTAGCAGTTGATTTTTCTACCCGGGAACTGGTAGTTGATGGTGAAAATTATGGCAGTTGGAAATTCGACTTCCGGCCGGGCAAAAACGGGGCCATCTTTGAAAATTTGACTGCGGAAGTGAGGGGTATGTCGATTGTTGACCCCTCTCGCGCCTATTGGGTATATGACAAGGGTGTTCATTCTTCTGCATTTGATGGGGTTGTCCAAACAAGTGACCTGGGCTCTTCGCTTAAGCAGTGGGGATTTGCCTCAAGTATTGAAGGTGAGGATTTCGACTTTGCTTCGAGCGTAACCTGGGCAGGTTCGCCAGCAATGGTTGACCTGTATCGGGTAAAAGGGGCTGTGAATATTACAGGAAAGGAGGGACGATTCGTGCAAGCCGAATCAAGTGGTGCTGCCCTCAAGTTACTGGGTATTTTCGATTTCAATCAGCTGGCAAAGAGATTTCGATTTGATTTTTCGGATGTAGTGGACGAGGGCTATGCATTCGACGAGATGGAAGGCACAGTAATTTTTGGAGAGGGCAAATTTGAGATATCAGAGCCCATACTTATCAGCGGTCCCGGCAGCAATTTTAAAGTAGGAGGTACAGTTGATCTGGTTTCCGGGAAACTGGACAACGATATGATTGTGACGCTACCTGTAGGGAAAAACCTGCCCTGGTACGCCGCTTATAGCGCAATAGTCACGGGACCCTTAGCAGGAGCAACCGTATACATTGCTCAGAAGGTATTCGAAGACCAGATTGATCAAATGAGCAGCGCAAAATACCAGATAGGTGGCACAATTGATGACCCGGATATCCAGTTCATATCTATCTTTGACGATAAAGTCAGGGAAACTGAGAATGTTGAAGCAAGTTCAGGGGGATAGGAGGCTTCCAGCGTGAGATATCGCATCGCCGCGTTGCAGATGGTAAGTCGCATGGATGTCCAGGCTAATCTGGCGACCGTTACTCAGATGGTTTTGAAGGCTGCAGGGAATAATGTACAAGCCATCTTCCTGCCGGAAAATTTTGCAGCCCTGGCAAACGCTGATCCTCGGCGCATTGGTCTTGGTGAAGAGAATTCTTCGGGACCTATTCGAAATTGCCTGTCCGGGCTTGCCCGGGAGACCGGATGTTGGATCTTCGCAGGCACCATGCCTGTTTCAATACGCCCGGATGGAAGCCCGGTCGAGACCCCGCGTGTTCGGGCAGCTTCGTTTGTTTATGACGAGGGAGGTCAGGAGGTTGGGCGCTATGACAAGATGCATATGTTCGATGTTGATGTTGCAGACAATCATAGGCACTACATTGAGTCAGAAACGTTTGAAGCAGGAACTGAAATTTTCTGTACCGATAGTGCCATCGGGCAGATTGGCCTGAGTGTCTGTTATGACATCAGGTTCCCTGAACTCTACCGGAAACTGTTTTCTCTTGGGGCAAGAAGTTTTGCGATTCCGTCAGCATTTACAGAAGTGACCGGCAAGGCTCATTTTGAAATTCTGATGCGCAGTAGAGCCATTGAGAACTTTTGTTTCACTATCGCTTCGTGCCAGGGCGGAGAGCATGACTCCGGTAGAAAGACTTACGGCCACAGTATGGTCGTTGGTCCCTGGGGGGAAATACTCGCCAGGGCAACGACTGGAGAAGATATTCTCATTGCCGAGCTTGATTTCGACAGGCAGGATGAAATTCGCAGGGATATGCCAGTGCATCTGCAGCGAAAATTATCGGTTTAGCCTTGTAGTGCTCAATGGCTTGCGGAGTCCACCAGGGTTTTTAGATATTGGAACAATTTGCGGTATTGAACAGGTGCTCCTTTGAGCTGATCATTGATCAGTTTCTGACGTTCCTGAATTGCTTTTCGGGTAAGTTGTTTCAGTTGTTGGCGGTCCATTACCGGATGGAGGGCAGCGATTTCGTCCATTGCTCCGTAGTCACCGCTGATCAGTTGCTCTCGCCACTGCTCGAGTTGATGGAACTGCCGGGCGTGTATCTTGCTGCTCGCGTCGTAACGAGCAATGAGGTTGCTTATGTCGTCTATTTCAATACCGCGCAGCAACTTGCCGATGTACGAGATCAGTCGCTTCCTGGCATTCCCTTTGGTAATTTTTCGATACTCATGGATTGCGCTGGTAAGCGCTGTGTTTGAAAGCGGCGATAGCTGTTCGTCGGTCAACTGGACCAGTTTTTCGGCCAAAATCCTAAATTCCTGCGTTTCCCTTTTCCGCTGGGATTTGCTGATGAGTTCACTGTTTTCGAAGGTGTTTTCAGTCATCTTCGCCAAACTTATTGTTGATGAGAGCTTCCAGAGCGACAAGGGCCTGTTGCTCGTCTTCACCCTCTACCTGTAGCTCTACCTTTGTTCCTTTGGCGGCCTGTAAGAGCATCATCGACATGATGCTTTTGCCGTTTGCAGTTGCATGCTCGTTTATTACGGTGATTGAAGAGGCAAATGCAGTTGCCGTTCGCACGAAAAGATTGGCTGATCTTGCATGCAAACCGAGTTTGTTTTGAATTGTAACTATTCCACTAATCACTGAAGATCAGAAGCCTGGTCAGGTGCGGTTACCTTGTTTTACCTGAATCTTACTTAATTCGCGATGCCTAATCTGAACATTGTCCCATTGGGCGGCAAAATGCTGAAATAGTTTCAGGCATGTATAGACCGAACGGTGCTGGCCACCAGTACAACCAATTGCAATTGTCATGTAGCTTCTATTGTTTGCCTCAAACCTCGGCAACCAGGTCTGTAAAAGGGCTGTAAGGTCCTTCAACATCTCGTGGAAGTCATGCTGCGTCTCCAGAAACTCCTGCACGGGCTCATCCATGCCTGTCAGGTTCCTTAGGTTTTCCTTCCAGTGAGGATTAGGAAGGCAGCGCACATCGAATACGATGTCTGCGTCCACCGGCACACCATTCTTGTAGGCGAAGGATTGGAACAACAGAGCAAATTCGTGTGTGTCATGAGCGAGTCGTGACTTCACCAGATCCCGCAGTTCATGGATAGTCAGACCAGTCGTGTCTATCGATAGATCAGCCATGCCTGAAATGGGGCTGAGCAAATCTCGTTCATAGTCCAGCGCCTCCCTCAGGTCACGTTTTTGATCACTTAATGGGTGCTTGCGTCTGGTTTCACTAAATCGTTCGACCAGCGAAAAACTTGAAGAGTCAAGGTATATGATCTTGGTGGTTACTACCGCTTCATCGAAGCTCTGCACAACCTTCGGGAATTCAACCAGGTCCTCGGCAATATTTCTGGCATCAATGCCGACTGCGACATTCTGGATTGATTGATCACGCGAAAGACGGTCAATTAGTGGGCGTAGTAGGGTGACAGGGAGGTTGTCGATACAATAGTGACCGATATCTTCTAATACATGGAGTGCTGTACTTTTCCCAGACCCGGACCTGCCACTGATAATTGTGAGAGAAATCATGTCACCTGGCATGCCCGATCAAAAAGTTCCTGACTGTTCGGGGCACTCTTGAGATTAGCCCTGTACTCTTCAGAGTCAAACTTTTCGGCAAGCATCGCCATAGTTTTTAGATGCTCATCCACGCCTTTTTCAGGAACAAGAAGGACGAACATGATGTCTACGAGCTGATCGTCCAGTGCGCCAAAGTCAATTGGGGTAGTGATGGTAAACAGTGCTCCAACAATATTCTCGCAACCGGCAATCCGGCAATGCGGTAGCGCAATCCCGTTTCCGAGTGCAGTGGGGCCAAGTTTTTCTCTGGCAATCAACTTGCCGTATATGTCACCGGCGCTAAGGAGCGGCAGATTTTCCGCGATTAGTATCGATGCTTTTTCGATCGCGGTCTTCTTGCTTCTGGTTTCAATACCGCAGAAGGTGCAGTCAGGTGACAATATAGAATTGATGTTCATTGAGCACGATGAGTCGCTGCCGATTCAATCATTATAACAACGGAGTCTAGTCAAATAAATTATTAAAGCTTAGAACTGCTGGCCAGGAACTAACGAGCCACGCTTCGATGTTTTCGATCGTTGAGCTTTTCCTTTTTCTTGATGAGTTGTCGATCGAGTTTATCGGTCATCAAGTCAATTGCCGCATAAAGATCTTCAGCTTCAGCCTCAGCATAAACTTCACCACCGCTGGTGCGAATTGTCGACTCCGCTTTCTGGCGCTGTTTCTCTACACTGAGAATGACGTTCATGTTAGTAATTCCGTCAAAATGTCTCTCAAGGCGATCCAACTTTGATTCTACGTAGTTTTTCAGTGCCTCGGTTACTTCGATATGATGACCACTAACGTTTACCTGCATATATACTCTCCGTCGGTTTATTTATGTGTGCAACGAGCTGTTTCGCTGCTGAAAGGGGAAAACTATACCACTTGTGTCCCTATATATTTGACCAATATCGGTCCATTTGGTTCGCTTTTCAAGTCCCTTGATATTATCAACTAAATCAACTGCTTACGTTCATTTGAAGGGGGGATCATCAGTGCCTCGCGATACTTGGCAATGGTCCTACGGGCAACATCAATATTCTGATCCGCAAGCATTGTAGCGATCTTGCTATCGCTGAGTGGTTTCCTTGGATTTTCTTCTGCGACGAGTTTCTTTATTAATGCTCGAATCGCAATAGAAGATACCTCGCCCCCTGCGTGGGTGCTGACATGGCTTGAAAAAAAGTACTTCAGTTCAAAAACACCCGCAGGTGTATGCATGTATTTCTGCGTGGTTACCCTGGATATCGTTGATTCGTGGAGGTCCACGGCCTTGGCAATATCATGCAGGACGAGTGGTTTCATTGCCTGGTCACCATATTCAAGGAACCCCCTCTGGTACTCAACAATTTTGGTAGCAACACGAAGCAGGGTGTCATTCCGTTGCTGCAAACTCTTCATGAACCATCTTGCTTCCTGTAGTTGGGTCTTAAGGTAAGTATTGTCACTACTGTTATCTGACCGCTTTATCAATGATGAGTATTCCGGGTTCACCCTGATTCTCGGTGCTGATTTTGGGTTAAGTTCCACTACCCACCTGTCATTTCTTTTGGTCACAATAACGTCAGGGTCGACGTATTCAGTGTTGCTGACCGCGATGTCGTTTCCTGGCCTGGGGTTGAGGGTTTGTATCAGCGTGATGACGTTTTTGAGTTCCGACTCCTTTAGGCGAGTCTTTCTTGAAATGTGGGTGAAATCGCGGTTTGCCAGAGACTTAATGTGCTGATCCACTACCAGGATCGCCTCATCTCTCCAGTCAGTATCTTTGGGCATGTTTTTCAGCTGGATGAGCAGGCATTCTCTTAAATCCCGCGCGGCGATTCCTAGTGGATCGAGGTGCTGGATGAGGTGAAGTACTGCCAGAATTTCATCCATCTCCAGTTCGAATTCCAGTGGTGCGCCTTCCAGAATATCTTCCAGGGGAATAGTCAGGACACCTTCACTATCAAGTCCGTCAATGACTGACATGGCGATGTATCTGTCAGTGTCCGTCAAGTGCAGTAGATTGACCTGTTCCAACAGGTGACTCTGGATTGATATCCCCTCGGAATTTCGCGTATCAATAAAGTTTTCATCGTTCTCATCTGGGCCGGAGTAACCTGTAGGCAAAATTGATTCTTCGTAAACATCTTCCCATACACTATCGACGGGTAGTTCATCAGCTATGTTGTCCGACGCAATCTGATCACTGGTATCCGGAATCACCTCACCGTCTACCTCGGGGTTCGCGGCTAAGGTAATCTCCTCACCGGATGAATCGGTTTCGACACCTGTCTCATCAGTATCTGCACTGGCATCGGTGCTGGTATCAGTCGAATTATCGGTTTCTCCCGGTGGGTCGAGGGATGTCTCATCATCTCCACTTTGCTGATCATCGGTGTCGAGTTCTTCGAGCATCAGGTTCGAGTCGAGGGCTTCTTGAATTTCCTGCTCTAAATCAAACGTAGAGAGTTGCAGGAGCCGAATGGCCTGCTGCAATTGTGGGGTCATCCTTAACTGCTGACCCAATTTCAGTGTCAGCGCTGGTTTCATTGCCATGACCTTATGATACTCACGGGTTGAAGCGAATAATACTTGCTAATGCAGTATAGCTGTGGTTCGAACGAACTGCCTGATAGGCAGGCGTGAATCACATACGGAAGTCTTGGCCCAGATAAACCCGCTTTACATGGTCGTCCGCCAAGATCTTTTCCGTTGCACCTTCAGCAATTATACGACCTTCATTCATAATGTAGGCTTTTTCACAAATATCAAGCGTCTCTCTAACATTATGGTCAGTTATGAGGATGCCGATTCCCCGCTCAGAGAGCTGCGAGATAATCAGTTTGATGTCATTCACTGATATTGGGTCAACCCCAGCGAATGGTTCATCAAGCAGGATAAATGCGGGTTCTGTAGCCAATGCCCTGGCTATTTCAACCCGTCTCCGCTCACCGCCGCTTAAAGACATCCCGTGAATAGCCCGGAGATGACCAATGTGGAACTCCTGCAGTAATGACTCAAGTTTTTCCTGTCGATCCGCGGCACTCATTTTTGACCGGGTCTCCAGGATTGCCATGATGTTGTCGGACACGGACAGCTTGCGGAATACGGATGCTTCCTGGGGAAGGTACCCGATTCCGATTCTTGCCCGCTGGTGCATTGGTTTGGGTGTAATGTCCAGCTTGTCGAAAAATATCTTGCCCTTGTCACCTGGTATAGACCCAACGATCATGTAAAAGCAGGTCGTCTTACCAGCACCATTGGGACCCAGCAGGCCGACGACCTGGCCGCTTCGCAATGACAGAGTGACTTCCCTTACTACATGCTGTCCGCGGTAACTCTTAGCAAGATTCTCTGCGCGCAATACGTGATCGGTCTCAGACAATTAGTTTGCCTTCGGATTAATGGTGACATCTATGCGGCCCTGTTGCCCGTCACTCTTCAGGCTCATTATTCCCTGGGAGATGTCGTAGTATACGAGTTCACCTGTGAGGATGTCCTTGGTTTGCCTTAGTGTTGCCTTGCCGGAAAGATGAAGTCTTTCCTCCTGTACCAGGTAGGTGATTTTCCGCGCGTCTGCATAAATGCGGTCCTTGCTGTCGTCGGGAAGTTGTTCAAAGTGAGCAAGGTTCTTAGAGTCAGCATCCGCGCTTGCAATAATCTGGATTACCTCACTGTCACTGGTAATGATTTCAACCTCGTCGGCCTTGATCTGCAGGGTCCCCTGTTCAATCGTGACGTTTCCACGATATACAGAGGAACCCTTCGCATCGTCCATAACAGCAGCATCAGCCTGTATATGCAGAGGTTTTTTGCCATCAGAGGTGAGGGCTTCCACCTTGACACTCAATGCAAGGGCTCCGAGGAGGAGTATTAGTATCGAACGGGTGCGCAACATCACTGTAAATATCTGAGAGATTTGCATCTATTTTATCATCCCATGGACCTGAAAGTGCCAGTTTTGTCATTCCTCTGGTTGTCCTGGATAATTTCCGATCCCTTCATGAAATATTCAGTCAGGGTGCCTCTTGAACTCCGGCAGGAAAATGGTGTGCACACGCTCGGTGGGAGTTGAGTAAAATATAAACTTGCCAAGATGGAAAAATGCTTTCATTCCGGCGGCAGAGGTTCGACCGGAATTGTCATCTATGTAAACCTTCTGGTCTGTTTCGGCATATTCCCTTTCCGGATAAATCGTAAGGCTCTGGGTTTGGATATTGATGAAATGCCCAGCGTCGGATTGTTGAACTGCCAATACGTTGTCCCAGAGTTCAACAATTTCTTCCCGGTAAACAGACTGGGAGAGCAGGCGGCCGTTCTTGGCCTCGATGTCCCAGGGTTCTGTTCTTGAGTCCGAGAACAGCTGCAGGTTTGGATATATCAGAGAAGTAACGTCAGTTAGGGGGAAGTGGGTAAATCGGTCGGCCCTTATTTTGTGCTGAAGTGTTCCCTTGGTATCAAACTGGGTGATAGTCGCATTGAGCATGTACAGGTCTGGGTCATTCTGGCTCGACGCTACAGGGGGTAATTCTTCATCATCCTGCTCGAGGATTAGATTGGTGGCTATACCAAGAATCAGAATCAAACTTGCCAGAATGGTTGCCCGATTATTCACCTTGGCCTCTTTGGAAGTGATAGATAGTGGCTTGAGCCGGGAAAGCGCCTGCTTGCCTTTTGCCGCAGAGTTAGGCTACCAGTGCGGTTTGATATATGAAGATAATGTAACCCAGCCAGAGGCTGAACAGAAGTCCCCCCCTGATCCTGGATATTCCTGAATGGCCTCCTAACTTGAAGGCAAAGATGACCAGGAGCATGGTCATACCGAACATCAGGCCATAGTCTCTCCAGAGGGTAAGAGGGTCAAGAACGCTGGGTGCGAAGATCGCGGGTATGGAGAGAACCGTGAGAATATTGAATATATTTGAGCCGATTATATTGCCAATTGCCAGGTCCGTCTGACCTTTTAGTGCGCTTGTTAAGGAGACCACGAGTTCAGGAATACTGGTGCCGACGGCTATCACCGTGAGACCGATGATGAGTTCACTGACTTCCAGGTATTGGGCAATGCCTATAGCAGCCCAGACCAGGAGCTCTGAACTAAACAGCAACAATATCAGGCTAAAGGATAGTGTGATCATTGCTTTCCTGCAGCTCATATCAGGAAATTCCTCGAGGTCTAATATTTCTGCAGCCACTTCCATGCTTGAAGATCGTTTGTGCTCTACCCTTATTCGGAAAAGGAAAAGTAGCAGTGCTGAAATCAGCAGTAGTCCATCCCACATACCAAGATAGAAATCAATCATGCAGGCTCCCGCACAGAGCGTGATGAAAATGAGGATGGGCAAGTCATTGCGCAGGATATCAACCCGGAAGCGCAACGGGATAATGAGCGCGGTCGTGCCCAGCACCAATCCTAAGTTAGCAATATTGGAACCAATAGCGTTACCAACGGCGATGTCGGGTTCACCATGGAAGGAGGATGTTGCTGATACAAAAATTTCCGGGGCGGAGGTGCCTAGGGCAACCACCGTAAGGCCGATAGTCATTGGTGTAATGTTCAGGTTCCTGGCGGTTGCCACAGAACCCATCACAAACTGGTCGGCACTCCTAAACAAGATCAGAAAACCGATCAGTAGTGCGGCACTGTAGTAGAGCATAACCTCCTTTCACGCTTCCAGAAAAATTGACGGACTATTAAAAGGGGATTTATGGGTGTTTGCAAGGTGAATCTGCCCGGCGGCCTAGCAGGAATTTTATGTGCTGGTATAAGTGCCCCGTGGATGTTAGCTTTTAGCCGAGGTCTGTTGAAAAAAGAATATGTCTGACAGCCACATCATATTGGAAAAGGTCGTCTACCTGCGCGGACAGCGGCGAATTTTCGATGAAGTATCGATCGAGATTCCACGCGGCAAAATCGTTGCCGTAATGGGGCCCAGCGGGGCCGGTAAAACGACGTTGCTTAAGCTTATCGGTGGTCAATTGCAGCCAGAATCCGGAAGTATCCGAGTGAGTGGTCTCGAGATACCCAGGTTATCCAGAAGTGAATTGTTCGACGTAAGGAAAACCATGGGCATGATGTTTCAAAGCGGTGCCCTGTTCTCTGATCTCAGCGTGTTCGAGAATGTGGCGTTTCCCCTGAGAATTCATACGAATCTGCCGGATGATATGATTCGTGACCTCGTATTGCTCAAACTTCAATCCGTAGGATTAAGGGGAGCGAGGCGATTGTTCCCTAGTGAATTGTCCGGGGGTATGAGCCGCAGGGTAGCTCTGGCAAGGGCGATAGCACTTGACCCTGAGATTATTATGTACGATGAACCTTTTACAGGTCTTGACCCAATTGCCTTGGGTGTAATCGTCGATCTGATTAAGACCCTGAATAGCGTTTACGGCACGACCAGCATAATTGTCTCTCACGATATTCCCGAAACGGCCAGTATCGCTGACTTAATCTACATTATCTCAGATGGCAAGGTCATTGGTAGTGGAACACCCAGGGAACTGTTTGAGCAGGACTCGCCCCGGGTACATCAGTTTATCAAGGGGTTGCCCGATGGACCGGTTCCATTTCACTACCCAGCCAACGACTATGAGGAAGAGTTGATGCGGGTTCCGGATACTGAGCGCCCTTTCTGATGTTGTCTAGGCTACGGCGAATCGGCCAGTACAGCCTGATAGTTCTGGCAACGCTGGGCCGTGCCGGACATATATGGTGGCAGGCCGTATGGAGGAGACCGCGGCTGCGAAATCTGCACCTCGTTATCAGGCAGATATACCAACTGGGCGTCCTGTCTGTCGTTATTATTGCCATGTCCGGTTTTTCAATCGGTGCGGTCCTCGCGCTGCAGGGATACAACCAGCTTGTCAAATATGGGTCTGAAAGCGCTCTCGGTCTTGGTGTTGCGCTGGTGCTGGTGATGGAGATTGGCCCGGTGGTGTCCGCTTTACTGTTTGCTGGCCGGGCAGGCTCGGCTGTCACGGCCGAAATAGGGTTGATGAAGGCAACAGAACAATTGAGTAGTATGGAAATGATGGGCGTCGACCCGCTTCAGCGCATCGTTGCTCCCCGGCTCTGGGCAGGGTTTATTGTGATGCCAATCCTGGCTTTGATGTTTAGCGTCATTGGAATCTGGGGTGCGTCGCTTGTAGGCGTCGATTGGCTCGGCGTTTATGAGGGCTCATTTTGGTCAGCGATGCAGGAGGGAGTAGATTTTAGAAGTCATGTGCTTAAGGGAATAATCAAGTCCGTCGTATTCGGCATTGTGGTGACCTGGATTGCCGTCTTCCAGGGTTACGATACAATCCCCACATCAGAGGGGATCGCGGCTGCAACAACGCGAACGGTAGTTTATTCTTCCGTTGCTGTTTTGGTCCTGGACTTTTTTCTAACCCTCGTAATGTTTAATTTTTAGCCTATTGCCCTATGACGCGAATTAATACAAGGAGACCATGAAACCATGCAAATTCGATCAATAGAAATTATTATTGGTGCCTTTATGCTTGCTGGAATAGTTTCGTTGGCTGTTCTGGCAGTTCAGATCAGCGGGTTCAGTGTTGGAACGGAAACAGGTACCTACAGTGTATATGCTCGTTTCGAAAATATTGGTGGTCTCGTCATCAGATCAAAAGTAAGTATCGGTGGAGTCATGGTAGGCAAGGTCGCCGACATTCAGCTGGACCCGCATACCTACATGGCATATGTCAGAATGGAAATTGACGGAGATGTCGATACCATCAGCATGGACAGCACCGCCGCTATTCTCACCGACGGGTTGCTGGGGGGGAAATATATTGGTCTGATTCTTGGAGCAGAGGAGGAATATTTGTCTGAGGGAGATGTAATACTCGACACCCAGTCAGCCATTGTACTGGAAGAACTGATTGGTAAGTTCTTGTTAAAACAATTCTGAAACTGATAAAGCTGGAGTCGGGCAGATGGAAAACTTTCTAAGGGTGCTAATGATGGGCATAGTGTCACTGGCGTTTGTTTCAGTGAATGCAGCTGACGCATTACCTTCCCCCTATGAAAGCGTGAAAACGGTAACCGATAGCCTGCTTGAGAAGCTAGTAGAGATCCAACCCTATTACGAAAGTGACAGCGAAAGGTTTTTTAGGGAAATTGAAACCTCACTGGGCCCATTCATTGACTTCAAGGGGTTTTCCCGCGGCGTCATGGCGAAATACTACCGCCGCGCAAGTGAGCAGCAAAAGGATCGGTTTGTCTCGGTTTTCCAGTCCTCACTGATTCATACCTACGCGACGGCACTGGTTGAATTTGATAATCAGCAAGTGGTCGTAAAGGAGAGTAATGCTCCACAGAAAGACCCAAAGAAAGCGCGTGTGAATCTGGAGGTAACGGGCAATGACGGCACTGTGTACCCGGTTGAATATAGCCTGGTCCTGATTGATGGCGATTGGAAGCTTCGTAATCTTGTCATTAATGGAATTAATATCGGCTTGCAATTCAGATCGCAGTTTAGTGCCTATATGCAACAGCACAAAAACAATATAGACAAGGTGATCGAAAATTGGAAAGTTGATGGCTGACGAACCTGAAGAGCGAATGATGCTCCGGTTGTCCGGTGTCGTTGATTATGCCACCGTCGTAGAGCAGCGGCAGCGATTGATTGGTTTGATCTCGTCAAGTGCTTCGCAGAAACTGGTCATTGACCTGGGCGAGATCAAGGTCCGCGGCGCTGTCGTGATCGCACTTCTGATTTCACTCATTCGCGAATCAAGGAAGATTCAAAAAGAGGTACGGTTTCAAAATTGCCCCGAACATTTGCGTGCGGTAGCCAGCGCCTGTGGCGTGGCTGATATCCTTCCGTTGGGCTGATCAGGTCGAACCTTGCCACACCATGCTATGATCTGCGCACATCTTGCAAATTTGGAATATTCGTGAACCTGGAAGAGATCAGACAGATTTTGGATACTGCTTTTCCGGACGGGAAGGTTGAACTTGAGGCGGACGGAGACCGGCTAACGCTAGCGTTGGTTTCAGACAGGTTTGAAGGCCTGAATAGAGTGAAACGTCAACAACTTGTCTATTCACCATTGAAAGATATGATCTCCTCCGGGGCGGTACATGCGGTGACCATGAGCACTATCACCCCACAAGAGGCGGAGTCATAGCAGGTTAAAGGTATGGATAAGCTATTAATTCGAGGTGGCAATCGATTGGAGGGTGAACTCAGGGCGTCCGGCGCAAAAAATTCAGCTTTGAAAATGTTTGCTGCTGCATTGTTGGCAGATGGCCCGGTAGCAATTTCCAATGTTCCACACCTCCGTGACATTACTACTATGATTGAACTTCTGGGCTTTCTCGGTGTTGAAGTCGTCATCAATGAAAAGATGGATGTTGAGATTCACGCCAATACAATTAAGCGTTTTAGAGCGCCCTATGAGTTAGTGAAAACCATGCGTGCATCTTTTAATGTGCTTGGTCCCATGCTGGCGCACTATGGGCAGGCTGAGGTGTCGCTTCCCGGTGGGTGTGCGATTGGGCCAAGGCCGGTTGATCAACACCTGCTGGGGTTGGAGGCGCTTGGCGCCAACATTGAAATGGTAGAGGGTTATGTAAACGCGTCCGTAGATGGCCGATTGCAGGGTGCCCATATCATTTTTGATATATGCACTGTTGGTGGCACCGAACACATCATGATGACGGCCACGCTTGCCGAAGGGCAGACGGTTCTAGAGAACTGTGCCCGGGAACCGGAAATAGTCGATCTGGCTGACTGTCTTAACGCCATGGGTGCCGATGTACAGGGGGCTGGAACCGACTGCATCACAATAAACGGAGTAGAGTCTCTGAGTGGATGCCACCATCGCGTAATTGCAGATCGGGTCGAAACCGGAACCTATCTCATTGCAGCGGCCGCAACCGGTGGCAGGGTAAGAATCCAGAACGCCAATCCAGAACACCTGGAGGTATTGATCAGCAAATTGCGTGAAGCGGGCGCGAAAATTTTAATAGGTGATGACTGGATAGAATTGGATATGGAGGGCAGGCGCCCGAAGGCAGTAAGCCTTGTTACTGCCCCTTATCCGGCATTTCCAACCGACTTACAGGCCCAGATTATTGCTCTAAACTGTGTCGCTGAAGGCACAAGCACCATCAAGGAAACCATATTCGAAAACAGGTTTATGCATGTTCACGAGATGAATCGTATGGGCGCAAAAATCAGGCTGGAAGGGAACAATACGACCGCGATTGTTGAGGGGGTAGAGAAACTGACAGGTGCCCCGGTCATGGCAAATGATTTGCGTGCCTCCGTTAGCCTGGTAATAGCTGGTCTTATTGCGCAGGGGGATACGATAGTAGATCGCATATATCATATTGACCGCGGATACGAGCAGGTAGAGGAAAAACTTCAAAATCTCGGCGCTGATATTAAGCGGTTGGCTACAAGCTAGTTCCTGCCCAGTAACTGGAACACTTTGGAGACAAAACAGCTAAACCGGCACACCATGAGTACTTACATAACCATAGCCTTAACGAAAGGGCGGTCACTGCCCCTTTCCCTCGAATTGCTCGCAACGATCGGTATCGAGCCGGCGGAGGATATTTCTAAATCCCGGAAGCTTGTATTCGATACGAACCGGGAAGACCTGAAACTGATGGTTCTTCGCGGTATGGATGTCGCTACCTACGTGGAACACGGTATTGCTGATCTTGGCATATCAGGCAAGGATGTGCTGCTTGAACATGGAGGTGATGGTTACTATGAACCCCTTGACCTCGGTCTTGCCAAGTGTCAGATAGCAGTTGCCGGGTTGAAAACTGAGGCTCAATTACCGCCGCGAATAAAGGTAGCCACCAAGTTTGTTAACATCGCCAAACGCTACTACGCGGAAAAAGCTATCCAGGTTGATATCATCAAGTTATATGGTGCAATGGAGTTGGCGCCCGTCACAGGACTCGCACACCGAATCGTGGATATAGTGGAGACGGGAAACACCCTGAAAGCTAATGGGCTTGTTATTCTGGAGGTGATCGAAGAGATCAGTACCCGATTGATCGTGAATAAAATATCGTTCAAAACCCGGTACGCGAGTGTGCAACCCCTCATAGATGCGCTGGAAAAGGCGACGACATGATTCAGCGTCTGCGGACTAGTGATGCGGGATGCGCGGAGCAACTCGCTATAGTGTTGCAGCGTGATTCCACGCAAACAATAGAAATTCGCGATGTTGTCACCGGCATACTGGCCGATGTCAGGCAGGGTGGTGACGCAGCGCTGCTGACCTACACAAGCAAATTTGACGGATTTGAAGCAAGCAGCGTTTCTGAGCTTGAAATTACAAAAGATCGGTTGAGAAATGCATTCGATAATATTGAGCCGCTGGTGAGGGAGGCATTACAGACCTCCGTGGATCGTGTTCTGGCCTATCATCAGAAACAGAAAGACGCTCTGGGTGGCGGCGAATGGGTCTTTGAGGATGAAGATGGCAACGAGCTTGGCCAGCTGGTCAGGGGACTGTCTCGGGTTGGCATTTACGCCCCCGGGGGTAAGGCGTCCTATCCTTCGACGGTCATCATGACGGCGGTCCCGGCAAAGGTGGCCGGAGTAAGTGAAATCACATTGGTGGTTCCAGCCCCCGGGGGGGAGATCAATGAAACACTGCTGGCTGCTGCCCACCTTGTTGGTGTTGACAGGGTATTTACGGTTGGCGGTGCCCAGGCTATCGCGGCTTTGGCATACGGTACAGAAACCATCGGTAGAGTGGACAAGATAGTTGGCCCGGGCAATATTTATGTTGCCACGGCAAAGCAGATGGTATTCGGTGATGTTGGCATTGATATGGTAGCAGGACCTTCTGAAGTTGTTATCGTTGCCGATGATTCGGCTAACCTGGACTGGCTGGTGATGGACATGTTTGCCCAGGCTGAACATGATGAGATGGCACAGGCGATTCTCGTCTCATGGGATGATGAATTGCTGGACAGGGTTGCAGCCCGCGTTGAAAAAAGCCTGCAGGAACAGGAAAAGCCTCTGTCGAGGCTGGATATTATTCGCAAGTCCATTGACAGCCGCGGCGCCTTGATCAAGGTTGACGATGTCGAAGAAGCCATGCAGTTGGTTAACCGGATTGCGCCCGAACATCTTGAGATCGTTCTGCATGATCCGGAGCCTGCGCTTGCGATGGTACAAAATGCCGGCGCCATTTTTGTCGGCAATCAGAGTGCGGAGGTGGTGGGTGACTATACCGCCGGGCCGAGTCACGTGCTGCCGACGGGAGGTACTGCCAGATTTGCGTCACCTCTGGGAGTATATGACTTCCAGGTCAGGAGCTCGCTCGTTCGCTGTAGTGCGGCTGGAGCCGTGAAGTTGAACCGGGATGCTGCGATTCTTGCCCGGGAAGAAGGTTTGGATGCGCACGCGGAATCAGCCGAATTCCGCGTACAAGGATAGTATGTCCAGGGTTTATGGGTTCACTTGCAGGAAAAGGTCCGTTACAGAGATATCAACAGGCAATTGAAGCCGGTGATATCCAGCAAGATGATGCGCAGCTGCTTGCGGTCACGCATCTTCAGACACTATTTGATGAACTGGTGGCGCCGGTACAAAAACCCGGACTTCTGGCACGCTTGTTTGCTGGTCCCCGGTCAGGGCGGGCGAAATCTCCTAAAGGCTTGTATTTGTGGGGAGGTGTTGGCCGCGGCAAGACCTACCTGATGGACCTGTTTTACGAATCTTTGCCAATGCAGGAAAAATCGAGAACACATTTTCATCGATTCATGAGAAGCGTACATATTCGGTTGCGGGAACTCCAGGGCGAGAAGAATCCGTTAAAACAAATAGCCGAAGAGTTTTCAAATCGTTCCAGAATATTGTGTTTTGATGAATTTTTTGTCAGTGACATAACGGATGCAATGATACTGGCGACCATGTTGGATGAACTGCTCAGTGGTGGTGTGGTGCTGGTAGCCACCTCTAATCTTGAACCTGCGCGTCTGTACGAAAATGGGTTGCAGAGGCGCAAATTCCTGCCCGCCATTGAGCTGATTGAAGCTAATACAAGGGTGCTCAATGTTGATGGGGGCATAGACTACCGACTGCGCGCATTGGAGATGGCGGAAATCTACCATTTCCCCCTGGACCAGGCAGCTGACAAGAGCCTGATGGCCAGTTTCACGGCTATTAGCCCTGATGAAGGAAGTGATGGCATTGCGTTGGAAATAGAGAATCGCTCCATTCGGTCCCGGCGCTGTGGTGACGGTGTGGCATGGTTCGAATTTGACGAAATCTGTGCTGGCCCGAGGAGCCAGAATGACTACATCGAACTAGCGCGGATTTTCCAGACCATTCTGATCAGCAATGTTCCCTGTTTTGGCAGTAAGACGGAGGATCAGGCGCGACGGTTCATT
>PBRP01000138.1 GCA_002726655.1 Gammaproteobacteria bacterium | reverse complement strand
GTTTTGACGAGCCGCCACCATAAGCATATATCGATAGGCGTGGGCGCTGAGTTGCAACGGGAGGTGCGTACCCATAGGGAACGAATCAACAGAAAGCTGAATCGCAAGAAAGTCTGGCAGAAACTCGTCTACGTCGAAGCGGTCAGGGGGGTCGATGAGGCTGTGGCTCGAGAGCGCCAGATCAGAAAGTTTAAACGGCCACGGCTTGAGCGCCTGATTGAATCGGTCAACCCTGGGTGGGACAGCATTTCCCTGACGGCCTTATGTAAATCCGGCTTCAGTGACGCTGGGTGGATGTCTGGTAGGCGTTAATTTCGGTGGTAAAACTTTTGTATGATCTGACCCAGGGGTGGTCTGATTGTTCAAGGTTTTGATGACCCTGGGCAACTTTCATACGGTCGCGCCCTGTAACAATACGATAATCGGCGCATCTAGAGAACGTCTGATTAAGGTCTATTTTCACCATAACAGCGTCAGCGTCGTACTCAAAAATTTGTTAACTTACAGCACGTTAACAAACTTCCTGCGTGCGATCTTCCTTGTTCTGGCAAAAATATCCTCTTAATCAGAGGTTCCCTAGGTGTATATTGGGCACTGTTGTTGGTTGGTAGTAAGTAGATGAAATCAGGAAAAATTGGCCTGGTTCTGGGATTGGCGGGATTTATCGGAGCATTTGTTTACTTCGATGCCGGCCAGTTTCTGACGTTGGAATATCTTAGGTCAGAGCAGGACAATTTTTCGCGACTTGTTCAGGAGAACCCTGCCGTCGCTTCGATTATCTATTTTTGTGTTTATATTGCGATCACGGCCTCATCCTTGCCTGGTGCGACCATTATGACCCTGGCAGGTGGTGCAGTTTTTGGTTTCTGGTGGGGTTTGCTGCTCGTTTCTTTTGCATCAACCATTGGTGCGACCCTGGCAATGCTGGTTGCGCGATTTATCTTTCGCGACCAGGTACAGGTAAGGTTCGGGAAATGGACACAAAGGATAGATGAGGGTATTC
Organism: Gammaproteobacteria bacterium; assembly: GCA_002726655.1. Lineage (GTDB taxonomy): Bacteria > Pseudomonadota > Gammaproteobacteria > Pseudomonadales > Azotimanducaceae. Next base: position 15,490 of record PBRP01000138.1, on the reverse strand, counting down.
AAAAGGAAGGCGCCTTCTATCTTTTTGCTTTGCGTTTGGTTCCTTTATTCCCATTTTTTATTATCAACCTTGCAATGGGACTGACAAAAATCTCAGCGTCCCGATTTTTTGTCGTCAGCCAGGTCGGCATGTTTGTGGGTACTGCCGTCTATGTCAATGCAGGAACTCAGCTAGGCCAATTGGAGTCCTTATCTGGCATTCTTTCACCGGGGCTGTTGGGCTCCTTCGCACTGTTGGGGTTGTTCCCGCTGATTGCCAAGAAGATCGTTGACTTCGTGCGGTCTCGAAAGGTATTGCGCGGCTGGCATAAACCCTCATCATTTGACCGGGACCTCATCGTTATTGGAGCCGGATCCGGAGGTCTTGTAGCGGCTCTGATAGCGGCTACGGTCAAGGCGGAAGTAACGCTGATTGAAAAGAACAAGATGGGTGGAGATTGTCTCAACACCGGGTGTGTTCCCAGCAAGGCGCTGATCCGTTCCGCCAGGCTTGCAGCTGATATGAAGCGCGGCGCAAGCCTCGGTTTCAAGGAAATGCATGCAGACTTTGATTTTGCAGAAGTAATGGAACGAGTGCAGCGAGTCATCAAGGAAATTGAACCCCATGATTCTGTTGAGCGATATGAAGGTCTGGGGGTCAAGGTAGAGATCGGGGAAGCAGAAATTCTGTCGCCCTATACAGTAAGAACCAATGGGCGCATTTTAACGACCCGGAATATCGTTATTGCGACGGGTGCGGAGCCGTTTGTCCCGCCAATAAAGGGTCTCGAACAGATCCGATACCTCACTTCTGATAATTTATGGGAACTGCGTGAGCAACCAGGGCGAATGGTGGTATTGGGCGGCGGACCGATTGGCACGGAATTGACGCAGGCTTTTAACAGACTTGGTTGTGAAGTCACCCAGGTTGAGAAGGCCGCGCAAATCATGACCCGCGAAGACCCTGAAATTGCTGAGATGGTTGCGGAATCAAGCAGGGCGGAAGGGGTAACAATCCTGAACGGCTATACAGCCACCGAGGTCATTGTTAACCAGGGTGAAAAGTACCTGATCTGTAGTGGTGAAAAAGAATTGAAAGTCCCATTTGATGAATTACTGATTGCCGTGGGCAGGAAAGCTACAACCCAGGGGTTCGGTTTGGACACGTTGGATATTGAACTTACCGATCGAGGCACCATTGCAGTTGATGATTACCTCCGCACCAACTATCCCAATATCTACGCTATTGGAGATGTGGCGGGCCCCTATCAGTTTACCCACACGGCATCCCACATGGCATGGTATGCATCGGTTAATGCCTTGTTCGGCACATTTAAGCGTTTCAGGGTTGACTATTCCGTCGTGCCCTGGTCGACCTTCTGTTCACCCGAAGTTGCGCGGGTTGGCATCAATGAGACCGAGGCAAAGGCACAGGGTATTGACTATGAAGTAACTCGTTATGATGTGGCTGACCTTGATCGGGCGATCGCTGATGAGGCAGGAAACGGCATCGTAAAGGTACTGACTGTCCCGGGAAAGGACACAATACTTGGGGTGACCATCGTTGCTGATCATGCGGGGGATCTGATTAGTGAGTATGTTCTGGCGATGAAGCATGGGCTTGGTCTTGGCAAGATCATGGGTACGATCCATATCTATCCGACGCTGGCCGAAATGAACAAATTTGCAGCCAGCGAGTGGAGAAAAAACCACAAACCTGACTGGCTTCTTGATCTGGCTGAAAAATATCACAGCTTGCGCCGCGGCAAGCTGTCAAAGAAGGAAGTTGAGGGTCCAGTCGAGGTGCCCAGCGAAAGCTAGCCGCTACACTTTTTGTTAGTTTAGTTTGCTGACCAGGGCGTCAGTTTCTTCGTCTCCAGGTTCAGCTGGAAGTTCAAACTTTCCCATGACTCCAGAGGCGAGCTTCAGTTGCCTGAAGTACCTTCTACAGAGCACGCACATTAGCAGGTGAAGCCGAAAGTTGGCTCGCTGAAGAAGCGTCGTTGGGCCATCCATGTAGTCACTTGCCATATCACTCACATCTTTACAGGTAAGCAAGGAGTTCTCCTATCTTGTGCAACATTCACCGGTTTTCTGAAAATGCTCGATACACAGGAACAGGCTGTTCCTGGCCCGGTGCAGTAATACTCTAACGTTAGACTCGCTGACCTCGAGAATGTTACAGATATCAGCCAGTGAATACCCCTGCTGTTCACGCAGGCTCAGGGTTGCGCCCTGAAGTGCAGGTAGCTCTTCGATCTGCAGGTCCATGCACTGTTTGAGCTCCTCAACGGACAGAGCAATTCGTCTGGGGAGTCAGAGTCCCACTGCAGGGGAATATTGCCTGCCCATTGTCCGTTGTTGTCATAGCGGTCTGACAGGGTTTTATTTTCGCTGGTCATCGCCTCAAGGGATATCAACCTGTTTTCTTTTCTAAGCCTGGCTTTGGCTTCATTTGCAACGATACGAAGTAACCAGGTTTTAAGGCTGCTGCGCCTTTCAAAATTTGGTAGTGCCCTAATTGCAGAAAACCAGGATTCCTGGACTACTTCATCTGCAATCTTGTTACTGACAAAACTGTGTGCCAGATAAAGCATGGCAGGCTGGTATTGCTTGATGGCTTTTCTGAAGGCGGCATTATCTTTCCTGACCAGACCCTCAACTAATTCCTGTTCTTGTTCGTACATTTGGATGTGTTGTTTTTCCATTTACTTCTAGCGGGGAGGTCCTAATAACCCTCATCCTCAAGGTTTAGCAGTGGAAAGGCACTGAAGACGTCAGGTGCCACAGTAACCGGTGCATCCATAACGAATGACGCATCTAGTTCTGAAAAACCGGCAACACCACAGAGGGCAAGGGCAGTTTTGATCTCATGTTTCAGAATCCGCATACAACTGACAAGTGCAGGTGCTCCACCGGCAGCTAGCGCCCAGACCTGCAGTCGACCGAGACCTACTGCACTGGCACCCAGGGCCATGGCCTTAATTATGTCGGTGCCACGATAAAACCCTCCATCCACCACGATACTTGCGCGGCTGCCAACTTCATTTACGATCCCGGGGAGTATATCCATTGCTCCAGGTCCCTGGTCCAGTTGGCGGCCGCCGTGATTGGATACATAGATGACATCTATGCCGAGCTCTGCCGCCCGTATCGCATCCTCTATACGGTTTATTCCCTTTAGTATCAGCGGGATATCGAATTTATCCCTTATACGAGCTACATCAGCCCAGTTGAGTTTCGCCTGGTAGGTAAAGTCTCCATCTGGTGGTTGAGAAGTTGGTACCACGCGTTTGGCGATGTCTCGATCGCGACGGCTGACGACTGAGGTATCTACCGTCAGACAGAAACCGTCGTACCCGCTGTTAACAACACGAGTGATGATATCGTCAACCCACTTTTCGTCTCCTCGTACATATAACTGATAGATTTTCGCGGCATTGGATGCGGCGGCAATTTCCTCGATAGTGGGTGAGCAGAGTGAACTTGCAATACTCAAGATGCCTGCTTCAGCGGCGGCGATGGCCGCAGTCGCGCCACCCCCTGGGGAAAAGACCTCCAGCGAACCAATGGGTGCAAGCATGACAGGAATTGAAAGATGCCGGCCCAGTATTGAGCTGGAGATATCAATTTCTGATACATCATTGAGAACTTTTGGCCGTAGCGCTTTTGAATCAATAGCAAGGCGATTGCGTTTCACTGTGGCTTCTGTATCGCTGCCACCAATCAGGTAGTCCCAACTGGTCTGATTCAAGTTTAACCTGGCAGCCTTAACGATTTCATGAATCGTCCTGAACGGAACATCAGACATGGAGTTTCCCGTGGATGGTTTTGTCTGCTAATAGTAATGATTTGTGAGATGAAAAGAAAAGGTGAGTCTAGTGTTCAACTTTATCTTCCCCTGTGCGAACAGGACCCTTTGCAAATAAGACAAAAGGCAGAGCCATGGGGCCGAACAGGAGTCCACACATGATCCAGAATGTGCGGTTTGCACCACGACGATTAGCCATGTATCCACACCCGGCAGCGCTGCCAATAGTGGTGAGGATGACCAGGGCATAGTAGGAAGTCACTGCTATTCGGACTCAGAGGGAGGGGCGATTCTGAAAATAGATGTGTGTTCAACTTCAACGAATAATTCGTCACCGACAAGAAATCCAATGGTCAAGGTCGTGAACTGGTGACCTTTGTGTTCCCATTTTGCTGCAGGTGTCATACGGACTTCTATGTCTTGTCCGACCATCAGCGGCTGATGAAAATTTATTTTACTACCTACATGAATCCAGGCAGGCAGGATGAATGACCTGGAGAAAGCTGAATTGCACTGTCGCAACATCCAGAATGGGTGTACACAGGCATCTGAACCCCGATAAATTTCGAGGTCGTCGCGTAATTGCTGTGCCAGCTCCTGGTTTGACTCACTATCGGCATGCCAGAGGTACGCGGGTGCAGGCTTGTCCAGGATGAGATTGTCCCAGTTGATTTCCTCTCTCACGACAGGTTTGTCCGCTGGAAACAATTCATGTCTGGGGTCGGCTTCTGATGCTCCCTTTTCACTGTTCATTGTCGTCAGCAGAACACCTTCCGGGTTAAAACATTTTGTGTCGGTACGGCTGCCTTGATCTTCTAGGGTAATGTCGAGAGTCTCATCATCGTAGGCAGGTTTCAGAAATCTGACTTCTGCCTTATTGTCGGTTAACCAGTCAAGTCCCTGGGTTTTGAGAGGCAGGTACACAGCGTGCCCGAAAACAACAACTCCGCTTACCAGAGCGCTCCTGAAGCCAAAGCGCGTAGCCATTTCATCGCTGTGAATCCTATTTTCGGATTCCTCGGCATCGTTGTAGGTTGTGATCGAGTATTTGAGCATCATTTCTTAGTTGAAAACCGGGGAAAGGTTTTGCACATCTGCGAATCTTAGTCTAGTTTACCAAGAGAGAGTGCTATGGAAACAGGAATCTTATATGGCGAAGCTGGACCACATTATGTACAGCGTGAGTAACCTGCAGGACGGTATCAGTGAAATCTTCAACCTGACCGGCGTAACTGCTGAATTTGGTGGTGCTCACCCTGGTAATGGAACCTGCAATGCCTTGTTATCATTTGGCGATAGCCAGTACCTTGAAATAATTGCGCCTGATCCCAGTCAGAATTTGGCGGGAACACTCGGCGAGGAGTTACAGGCTCATGATTTTTCTGGCATACGAACCTGGGCCGTGGTCGTTTATGATTTTGCGACAGTTATCCCTGTGCTTGAAAAGTTTGGATATCAGCACAGTGTACTGGATATGAATCGAACACGACCAGACGGTGTAAGGCTTGATTGGCAACTTCTTTTTGTCAATCAGCATCCCTTTGGCAATTTCATACCATTTTTTATTAACTGGCTGGGGTCTCCACATCCATCTGACAATACTGTAGGGGGGTGCGGATTGTCTGGCTTTGCTGTAGAGCTGATTAATGAAAGTGCTCAATACAGGTCATTGATGGACGCATTGGATATTGATGTCGAAGTGCTTGAGGGGCCGGATGGTATGCGTGCAGTGATAGATTCACCCAAAGGCCGGGTGTTGTTACATTAACCGGAAATATCCCCGACTGAAGTGACAACTTTACTCACGATTCCGTATTCAATTGCTTCATCCACGGACATCCAGTAGTCCCGGTCTGTATCCTCTTCAACCTGTTCCAGTGGACGACCTGTTTCCTCGGAGATAATCCTGTTGATCCGCTGCTTGGTTTTTACAATCTGTTCAGCCTGAATCTTTATATCTGTAGCATCACCCTGTGAGCCGCCTGAAGGTTGATGAACAAGGTAGCGTGTATTTGGAAGGGAGTATCGGTTCTCCTTTTTCGCTGCCAGGTAAATGTTTGTGGCTGCACTTGCTACCCAGCCTGTTCCAACAACACGCACTTCTGGCTTGATGTATTTGATCATGTCATAGATAACATCACCCGATTCGACATGCCCGCCTGGTGAACTGATATAGATGGTAATGGGTTCATCGCTTTCAGCCGACAGGGCTAGAAGTTGCTCCGTGACATTGCGAGCGATTTTTTCATTAATCTGTCCGAATATGGAGATGGAGCGGGACCTGAATAATTTTTCGTCCATGAAGTTTATTGATGGAAGTTTCATATCCTGGGATTCTTCGTTCATTGCGGGTAAAGCCTCGATAGATAGCATATTTATGGAGAGCGGGAGAGCTTAGCAGTGAGCAGCGTCTTCCGCCAGTTGATAAAGATGGGGTTAGTATCATAGATTTACAACCCCTTGATTTGAGAGAAAGAATTCCGGCATGCTGTTGGCAACAAAAGACTAACAGGAGAGGGTGGCGTGAAAGATTTGAAGCTTGGCATTCAGATGGGTTACTGGGGGGCTGGCCCCAATCCGCAGATGGTGGATATCGCCAAAGAAGCGGAGAAACTGGGATATGACGCTATATTTACTGCTGAAACCTGGGGTTCCGACGTCTTTACACCGCTTGCCTGGATAGGTGCGCATACCCAGCGCATTCGCCTGGGCACAGCGGTTGCGCAATTGTCAGCACGGGCTCCCACGGCAACGGCGATGGCGGCCTTGACCCTGGACCACCTGTCCAATGGCAGGATGATTCTGGGACTGGGTGTCTCCGGACCCCAGGTCGTTGAAGGCTGGTATGGTGAGCCCTTCGGTAAACCTCTGGCGAGAACGCGGGAATATATTGAGATTATCCGCAAGGTCCTGGCTCGTGAGGAACCTGTCTCAAATAGCGGGGAGCACTATCCATTGCCCTACACAGGGGAGGGTGCCTGGGGGTTAGGTAAGTCCCTGAAACCGATCACACACCCATTGAGAGCAGACCTGCCGATCTTCCTCGGGGCGGAAGGCCCTAAAAATGTGTCGATGGCGGCGGAGATTGCTGATGGCTGGCTTCCTCTTTACTACTCCCCCTACCGTCAGGACGTTTACGCCGATCAGATTGTGGATGCAAAACCGGGATTTGAAATTATGCAGGGGGTATCTATAAACATTTGTGATGATGTTGAACAGGGGCTATTGCCAATAAAACATAACCTTGCTCTTTACATGGGAGGCATGGGCGCAAAGAGTCGCAATTTTCACAATGAACTGATGGGTCGTATGGGTTTTGAAGCGGAAGCGGCGCAGATTCAGGATTTGTTCCTTGCGGGTAAAAAGGAGCAGGCTGTTCTGGCGGTGCCAACTGAATTTGCTGATGAGGTTTCACTGGTTGGATCAATAGATCGAATAAAGGATCGATTGCAGGCCTGGCGGGAGACTCCTGTTACTTCATTGCTCGTGAGTTCACGCAGTAAAGAAGAGCTACGTACCTTCGCAGAGCTAATTTTGGGCTAGCTTTGATCTGACATTAATTCGACAGAATTCAGTAGTTAGGATTGAATAGTCTGGTACCTGATCTGGCGTGGCTAGCGCCAGGGACGGACGGGGTCGCCGAGACGCGGGAATGGCGGGGGCGCCGAGCCCATGGATGGTCGGGGGCGCCGAGCCAAACGCCACAGAAGATTAGGTACCGGACTATTTAACCCGGTGTACAAGTAAAAAGCATTGTAAACATCACTGATGGTTTAGTTTTGTGGGCTAGTTCCTGGGAATTTTAAGGTCAGACCATCATTGGGGAGTCATCCGGCTCCTCGTGCTGCCCCGGGTGAGCTCGAGTAGCCAGCGATGGGTCGATGGATCTATACAGATATACTTCGTTCTCGAGGGTGCGTTCAATTCTGTTGCGGTCCATCAGGCAGTGCAGGTGGGCTATACACTCTCCCAGTCCCATGAACAACGAGTATGTTTCCAGTTTGCGTTTGAACAGGTGAGGTAAGAGGTCCACCGCCTTTTGTGGCTCAATACAGGTCTCCTCCAGCAACAACATTCTATCTTCATGATGCTCAAGGAGTTGCTGCAATCGTTCATGAAGGCCATAAAAAGGTTCATTGTGAGCCGGCAGCACCAGCGTATCATTTGCTACCAGTTTCTTGAATTTGTCGTGGCTATCAAGGTAATCCATTAACGGATTGGCGAATGGTTCGGTTGGCTGAACGCTGACGTTGGATGTAATAACAGGAAGAATCTGGTCTCCCGACAGGAGTATTCGAAGCTCCTTGCAATAAAGGCAGACATGATCTGGAGAGTGTCCGGCTCCCGTGATGACCAGCCATTCGTGGTCACCTATCTGGAGCTTTTCTCCATCACTTATTCTGACAAACGAGGTTGGCAGGGGGCGATCTTCTAAGTCCGGCTTGAAGTTGCCGGCTTCTCCGGCCATTTCTTCCAAAAAGCTCGAATCAATACCGGCGCGGGAAAAATATTCAGTCATCTGCCATGTAGCACCCTCATGCATCATGGTGTTCAAAACCCTCGCCTGATAATACTCCATGAAACTCATCATCAGGGGCGCGTGCCAGTGCTCGGAGATGAAGCCTGCCTGCCCGGTATGATCTGGATGCATGTGAGTGCAGATAACCTGGTCAATGGGTTTGCCGCGAAGCTCGTTCTCAAATAGTTTTAGCCATAGTGCTCTTGTTTCCGGACCACGTATGCCCGTATCTACTACTGTCCAACCATATTTCCCCTCCACCAGGTACAAATTGATATGGTTTAGGGACATAGGTAGCGGCATCTGCGTCCAATAGACTCCAGGTGCAACCTCCGTGAGTTTAGCTGGCGCAGGAGCCTTATCGTATGGGTAGGTCAGTGGATTCGCTGAGTCAATCATAGGGGGTATCTAAAATAGAATGAATCATACATGAAGCGTGATATTTACGCTTGGTTCAGGGTTCGCCACCAAATTCGGCCTGCAGATCGTCGTGAATAGAAGAAAAGTTTGAACTGCTGCATACAACTTTTGTGATCAAGTGCACAGTTTGAGCAAAATGTGCCGAAATCAATGGAGGTATAGAATATGGCGCAGGTAAGATTGATATCTGAACTGTCGGAATAGGTCCATTTGTAATTCAGATGATGTCTGCTGAAAAGGAAAATAGGCGCAACGCGCTCGTTATCGTCAAGGCTGTCAAATCCATGGCAGACGAAAAGTTGAGCTACTTATTTGACGGGCTGGCGGCCAATGTGGCCGATGCCTTGTTCGAAGAAATGTGTGGCATGGATAAAAATGAAGTGCTGAAACTTCACTTCAATGTGATGTGTGCACTAAAGGTTGGGTCCAGAATCTATCGGAAAGAGTTTGATCGCCTGATGAATGAAGCATGGCGTGTTTTTCTTCGCCGCCATACTATACCTTCGCTGGAAATGCCTACCGGGGTTGCCGGTGAACAGATTGCATTATGCAGGGACAAGGTCGAAAGCTACCACAAGATGTTGATTCAGGATATTCAGGATCGTCTATCCCACCTTCTAAATTCTAAACTGGATGATTGTCCGCTACGCCCGGGTATTCTGTACCTTTGCTTTTGGCACTCGATTGAAAAACTGGATCTGAACTATGATGAGCGAGTTTTACTAGTACCGCTTTTTCATCGTTTTGTGATGGACAGATTTGGCCTGGTGCTGGGGGTCGCTAACAAGACGCTTACTGAACATGCCATTGTTATGGGGGGAAAAGCAGCGACCCCACTTAGGCAACCCCGTCTCGGCGACCGCGCCTGGGCGGTCCCACCTAAGTGGCCCCAAATAGGTGCAGCGCAGGTTTCTGCTGACTCCTGAGCCCTCAAGCCTGACAACGGGCTTAAGTCAAACAACCTGCCAGTTCAAGGAGATACAACTGGTTTCTTCTTTGCCGCAGCTTTTCTCTTTTTGGCACGATCTGCCTTTGCTTTCTCAGCAACCGTTTGCTTCTTTTCCCATTCTTTTTCGAATGCAGCCAGTGCCCTGGCTCTTGCTGCAAGCTTTTTCTCGAATGGCCTGGCTGACTTCAGTTTGTCCTGTGCAGTGGTCATTATTCCGCGGGCTTCACTCAGGGCTTCAGTCAGTACTACCGAGGCAGCACGTGCTTTCTTAAGTTGGTTTTGTGCCGCTTTTGTACCCTTCCTTCTGAACCTGTCAGCTTCTTTGGCTACCTTGTTAGTTGCTTTTTCGAGCTTTTTCTTTTGGCGCTGGTAGCTGGCTCTGGCTTGATCGTATTCCTTTTGGTGGCTGGCGAGATAATTGTCCTTTGAATTCAGAATCTTTTTATGGACTCCATGGAATTGCTCTTCCAGTTCTTCGAGCATGTCATGCGCTGATTTATTTGCCATAGGTTATTCCTTTCTTTGGATATCCATAGTTTAAGCCTCTATTAACTGACATCCAGCCAGTATTTGTCACCATTTTTCTTAATATGTCCAGCCGTTGGAGTCGCAAAATGTGTACCTATGACCAGAATGTCAGCATCACAGTATTTTTCCAGAAGCTGACGCCGGGTGTCTATCGCCATGTCCGCGTCGAAATCTGCACTACTCGACCAGTTGATCATGTCAATCTGGCACGGGTGGTGGATACAGTCTCCTGTGATAAGTGCATGTTCTCCCTCAGATTCGATATGTACGCTGATGTGTCCTGGGGTATGTCCTGGTGTTGGTTCCAGGTAAATTTCGTCACAAATACGGTGATCCATCTCCACCAGTTCAACCAGCCCTGCATCAAAAACGGGTCGTACAGAATCATCCATAAGGCCGGTGTTCAGGTCATCCGAATCCACTTTATCCCAATATTCATACTCCTTCTTACCCATCAGGTAGCGTGCGTTGGGAAAAGTGGGCAACCATTGTCCATCCACCAGCATGGTGTTCCACCCCACGTGATCCACGTGCAGGTGGGTGCACATTACGGTATCAATTTCCTGTCTGTCATAACCGGCTTTTGCCAGATCTTCAAGAAAGGGAAGCTGCAGGTTAGTCCAGTTCGGAATACTGCGTTGTTTATCATTGCCGATGCAGGTGTCAACAACGATTTTTTTGGTTGGAGTTTCCACTACCAGGGCATGGACGCTCATGATCAGGTTACCCTGTTCATCAGCAAAGTGCGGGGTGAGCCAGGTCATTGGCTTCACAGCATCGCGGGTAGCCTGTGGCAGAATGAACTTGGAACCACCTTTAACCTCCATCTCGATGACTCGCGTTATCTTGACTTTACCTATTTGCCACTGATTCATATCTGGTTACTCTTGTTAAATATTCGTCCGTTGCTCATATTATGACCGGTCAGTCCAGGTGCCGGTCTCTCGCTTGATTAGATCGACAGCCTCGGCAAGTTTGTCGGTTCTTTCTCTCCAGTCATTGCCACCAGTACTTAGCCTCAAGGCATTGACGCCAATATCCCTGAAGGCGCGCAGTTTTTCCCTGATCATTTCTTCAGTGCCGATCAGGCTCGTCTTCAGGATCATTTCCTCCGGGACCTCACGGATGGCATCGTCCTTTTTTCCATCTACCCACAAACGCTGCACCCTGGCTGCTGCTTCTTCGAAGCCAGCTCTGCTGAAGGCATCATTATAAAAATTAGTCTTTGCAGAACCCATCCCGCCGAGGGTAAATGCCATGCCAGGCCTTCGTACATCTATCATTCGATCCAGGTCATCACCGATTTCGAAACTACTGGCTATCTGGATATCCATATCTGCAAGACTTCTGCCGGATTTAGAGAGGCCTTTCTTAAGGGGGTCCAGAAAAACATCGGCGCTATCGGGAATCAGCGTGGTTCCAAGCCACCCATCCGCCAGTTCGCCCGTCAATTCCAGGGCTTTAGGTCCAAGGGTGGCGAGATATATAGGTAAATCAGGTCGTGGCGGCTGGGATAGTCTGATTGGTTTGCCTTCACCGCCAGGTCTTGGCAAGACATAGTGGCTACCATCGTACTGTACTCTTTCACTGTTCAGCCCAAGCCGAATGATTTCAATGCTCTCTCGAAGTCTTCCCAGGGGGTGCGCAAAAGAGGTGCCGTGGAGCCCTTCAACGACCTGCGGACCACTTACCCCAAGACCCAGAATGAATCGATTGTTGGATACTGTCGCCATACTTTGTGCTGTCATGGCGATCATGGGTGGAACCCGGGAACTGATCTGTACAATTCCTGTGCCGAGAATGATGGTCTTGGTTTTTGCAGCCATATATGCCAGTGGAACGATAGCATCCATGCCCCAGGCCTCGGCAGACCAGACATAGTCAACACCCATTTTTTCCGCTTCGACTGTATGATCGACCAGTTGCTCCCAGTCCTCGCCATTGTAGTACGCGCTTCCGATCCCGATCGCTGTTTTCATTTTATTCGCCCTGTATCACGAGTTGACTGTGCGCAGAAATGTTCAGGTACATCTTTTCCATAGAATAGCCCATTCTCAAGATGGAGTGTTGGAGAGACAAGCGAGTAATTTTATAACGGATTGTACTTGGTGCTGATTAGAAAAGGTGCGGGCGTGATTTAAAAAGAGGGCTGTGACGCAAAAGAGGGCTGTGACGCAAAAAAAACCCCGCCGAAGCGGGGTTTCATTTGGAATATGGCCTCTGGTATTGAGGGACGAATCCTTCGCTACCTTGGTCTTTCCTTCCAAATCCGAAGATCTGGTTTGAGTCATGGACCAGAACCAAAGGCTCTGATTCGGACTCAGTGTGATTTCGATCCCTGGCTTCCTGCTGCTGCTCACTCAAACCGAGGTCTGACTTTGCGGCGACTATCCGCCCGTTCTCTCAATCACAGTGGTTGTTTCCATCATCCAAACGTCTTTGGCGACTTTCGCAACCATGGTCCTATGAACCGTTATTTATCGACGCCTTGCTACGTCCTCCACTAATCGGGTCGATCGCCGACGATTAGTGTCCCAGGTATCCGGTCTTTACACTTCCCTCGAGAGGTTGGCGTAATGTTTCCGAAGAAACACCCGGTAACCCTTAAGCCGCCCATTGCCCCAGCGACCCCGACCTGGCACAGGTCTTTTGGTATAGACTCGGTTGATGTTCCCCGTTTCCGGTTAACGTGCCTTGCCTATCCGTTAAGTAGTAATGTACCAGAATAAATATTCTTGGCTATTGAAACGTTTGCACCCTGCGGTGGATAACTTGGGGATAACCTTTGAGTAGTTGTAGATAACTCAAATAGACCTTGTGGACAAATCCGAGTTCAAGACTCTTTCGTGACTTAAGTGTTTGATTATTATGCAAAAATATCATTATGAATTTCATTCAAGTTTGCTCGCTGAAAGTAAAATGAGTGTGGAATATTATATTTTTCAGTTCTGGAATGGCTCCTGATCCAACGATAACAGGATGGCGCATTTCGATACTTAAGAAATCCGTTACTAGTGAGGTTTTGCAGATAGGTTTGTGCCGGTGCATTATGCACATAATTATTAGTGTCTGGAGGTAAAAGGTGGAAGTAAGAATGGATGATCGTGTTGCGCTTATCACCGGAGCAAGCAAGGGGCTCGGGTACGCAATGGCAATGAGGTTTGCCAAATCAGGTGCCATGGTTGCGCTCATATCACGCAATGAAGACGAAGTAGTTCATGCTGCTAACAGCGTCGCTGAGGAAACCTCCATGAAGTGTAAAGGCTATGCATGTGATGTCAGCAAAGCGATGGATATCGAAGAAACATTTTCACAGGTTGTAGCGGAATTTGGCAAAGTTGATATTTTGATCAATAACGCTGGTCATGCAAAAGTGGGTTCAATAGAGTCCATAACGGATGATGAGTGGCAATACGACCTGGATCTAAAGCTTATGGCAGCCGTAAGGCTGAGTCGCCTTGTCTTTCCCGGGATGAAGGAAAGAAAATGGGGTCGCATTATCAATATGCTCAATACAATGGCGAAGACACCTATAGCAGGTTCAGCGCCAACCTCTGTTACGCGTGCCGCAGGTATGGCGCTCACCAAGGTGCTGGCTGGAGAGGGTGCGCCACACAATATACTTGTCAATGGATTCAATATTGGCCGCATCAAGTCAGATCAGATTCAAAGAGCCTATGATCATTCGGGTTCTGAATTGAGTTTCGATGAATTTGTCGCGGATGCAGGCAAGAGTATTCCGCTGGGTCGTTTTGGTGAAGCAGAAGAATGTGCAAACCTTGCCTGCCTGCTCTGCTCTGATGCGGGAGGCTATGTGACCGGGACAGCCATTAATGTTGATGGCAATCTATCTGCAGCCCTATAAGGAATATTACGGGTAGATCCTGCGCCTTTACTACACAAGACTCTGATTAGGAGTGATACGATGCCTGATAATCTGCCGGAATCTTTAGTTGCGATTCGAAATGATGCGAATCACTTTATCAATGAAGTCTTGCGCCCTTTAGAACGGGATCTTGAAGGGTCGGAAGGAGTGCCGCAGGCGGTACAGGAGCAGGTTCGCCAGGCTTCAAGAGAGGCCGGTTTTTTTTATAAGACACAGCCAGCTGAGTATGGTGGGAATCCCGCCGGTCCACTTGAACTTACAATGCTCAGAGAAACATGGGCTGCAGCGAATTGTCGGTTGACTCAGTTTGTCTTCGGTCCTGGTCCCGGGATATTGCATGCAGCTGAGGGCGACATGAAAAAGAACTATCTTGACCCGGTCATGCGCGGTGATAAGCGCGGAGCCTTCGGCTTTACAGAGCCCGACACAGCAACGCGACCTAGCTGGGCAAAAATTGAAGGTGAATCGCTACTGGTAAATGGGCAGAAATCATATGTTACGGGTGGCGCCACAGCGGACTTTGTGTCTGTGCTAGTCAACGTTGAGCACGAAGATGGTTCCAAGGCAGGTACCGCAATGGTGATTGTTGATAGAGAAGCAGAGGGTGTCAAAGTTGAACGTGAATTTTCGTCAATGGAAGGAGGTGGTCATGTGTCCATGTCTTTTGAGGATGTCCGTATCCCCCTGACTAACATTATTGGGGAACTGGGAGAAGGTATGCCAAGAGCGCTTGGTAATATCGGTAATGTCAGGATGATGGTGTCAGCACAGGCGGTGGGCATGTGTATCTGGACCCTCGAGTTCATTGAGAAGCATCTACTGGCCCCGCACAGGACAGGAACGCCGCTCGGTGAAAGAGAAGGGGTGCGCCTTCGTTTCGCTGATATGAGGATTGATACCTATGTTGCCCGTAGCGCCCTGTACCGAACAGCACGATTGGCTGAAACTGGTGACAATATTGTCAACGAGACCATAGCCACAAAGGTGTTTTGTACCGAGACTGCGGGGCAAGTTATCGATATGGGAGTTCAGCTCGTTGGAGGTCAGGGGCTGGTTCGCGGTCACCCGCTTGAAAAACTGTATAGAGAGGTCCGGTCATTGCGGCTGGTTGAAGGCGCAAGTGACCTGCTTAGGATTAATCTGGTTAAGGGAAGACTGGAACTGGAGAAGGGTCGGATCTGACTGGCGTAACACAAAGCCAGCCATAGCGCGTGAGACTCCGTGCAAGTTGTTTTGCTTTCCGTTCACAATAGCCAACCTCGCGTTGCGCCTGCCAGGCTGTTTCAGTGGTTCCTTCGGTCTCCTTTTCGTATACAACCTGACAGGGGACAAGCGAGTTCGGATCTTCGTATTGAACGCGGATAAACCGTTTCGAAGTACCACTTGTGCAGGTGTAGTC
>PBRP01000137.1 GCA_002726655.1 Gammaproteobacteria bacterium | reverse complement strand
TTGGCGGCTACTATCAATCCACAGACCGCTCCTTCAATCAGGATGTGATCTTTGCTTTTATTCGGTGGACGGGACCCATCGATGATCCCAATGATGAGTTCACCGCGTATAACAAGGAATCGGAAACGGACGGTGAAACTTGGTCGGTGTACGGAGAGGTAACATGGGACATCACCGATCGCCTGCAGCTGACGGCCGGTGCGCGATATATAGAGGAAACGAAAGATTCGTGGTTTAGTCAGCCGTTTGTGAACCCGGCCTTCACCGGACTCTTTATACCTTACATCTCAAGTGACCTCTTGACGCGGGCAGCTGCGGACCAGAAGTGGGATGATCTCATTCCTGAAGTCACGCTGACATACGCGCTGTCGGACAACATCACTATTTATGGGGCCTACAAGGAAGGCTTCAAATCCGGCGGCTTCTCCAATAGCGCCATCTTGAGCAACCTGAGTCCGCCACTAGTCAACGGCGCGGTTTGTATCTCACCTCGGCTGGGGGGTACATGCACCGCTGGTCCAGGGGATGAGATCGAATTCCTCGACTTCGTGTTCGATGAGGAGACGAACAAGGGCGGTGAAATCGGCATCAAGGCATCGTTATTTAATGGGTCGGTGCTGGCAGATCTTACGGGTTTCTTCTATAAGTT
Source organism: Gammaproteobacteria bacterium (assembly GCA_002726655.1). Lineage (GTDB taxonomy): Bacteria > Pseudomonadota > Gammaproteobacteria > Pseudomonadales > Azotimanducaceae. Next base: position 18,503 of record PBRP01000137.1, on the reverse strand, counting down.
TGATGACCTGCAGGTGGACTTCTTCAACGACGCCCAATTCGCCTTCGTAACTTCCAATGCTGGTGGCTCGGAGACCTACGGCATCGAACTGCAGCTGGATTGGGCAACCCCGATCGAAGGTCTTGTTGTTAGCGGCTCGCTCGGTTGGCTCGAATCGAAGTTCACCGACTTCGATGAGTTCTGCTACGGCGGGCAGACCCCGGCGGATGGGTGTGGACCGCTACAACCTGGCCAGACAGAAACTGATCTACGTCAGAACCTGGCTGGTAACACCCGTGCTGGAGCACCCCAGATTTCGGCCCACTTAGTAGCCAGCTACGAGCGTTCCATCGGTGGCAACCTGGTGTTTGGATTCACGGGCAACGTTCAGTACAAGGGGGATCAGGAGCTGAGCAACAGCATTCCAGGGGTCATCCAGGACTCCTATACAACGGTGTCTGCCAATATTCGCTTGGGCACCCAGGATGGCCGTTGGCAGCTTGCGCTGATCGGCAAGAACCTCACAGATGAGATGGCGTTCCGTGGGGCTGGTGATGTCCCGGAAACCGGTGGTAATACCGGTACAGCCGAGGGCTTTCGGGGTGACTATAGCGGCGGTGTCATCAGGCCGCGACAGTATGAGTTGGAGTTGACCTGGCGGTTCTAGCGATAGGCCCGTCAAGGAAGCAGGAAAATCTAAAACAAAACTTCGATGCTGCCGTCGCCATCTGGGACCGGCAGGTGGAACTTGAACTGACCTATAATTTCTGAACCTGGAAATAGAGGGCGGTGTCGAATGGTGCGAATTTAAACGAGAAATGGTTACAAGAGATGTTCATGTCTAGTGTAATCTGGGTTTTGATGGAGAGCCTGTTGGCGTATAGGAGACGGGACTTTTTCTGCCTGTGGCTCATATTATGACGTTAAAACCGGCACCCTCAAAGGAATCGATTCGTGCCATCGTTGGGCACCGGTTTCCGGGCGGCAAATACACCATCGAACACTGGGAAAACTTCCTGCTGACGGAATGTACGGGGGCGGATCCGCTACCCGATGGCCTGGCACATCCTGTCGCACTATTTCACGTGCCAATCCTTGGCGCGCGGACCAGTATCGGCGAGATGTTTGCCCTTGGTCAGGCTGAAGCAGATAATTCGATTCATATCGAGAGTTACGACTGGGAATTTTTCCAGCCCCTAAAGGAGCAGGTGGAGTACGATATCACTGCTGAGATAACAGAGGCCGACAGGCGCACCGAAGACGGGAAAACCTTCGATCGCATCCAGTTCCAATTCGACCTGGCTGACCCTGCTGGCGTTCATACAGCTCGTACCACCATCACCTGGCAATACAAAAGAAGTTCACTATGACAGTATCAGTGGGTGACGATATTCCGGAGTGGCGCATGGAGTCCGTGCAACCGGAACGTATGCGTACCATGGCGGCCATTCTTCGCGATCCGAACCCGGTACACTGGGATAAGGCAGTGGTTGATGAAATGGGTCACGGGGCACGTACCGTTAACCAGGGGCCTCTGGGTCTGAGCTACATGGTCAATATGCTGCATGAATGGATGGGACCAACCTGCATTCGTCGTATTGTAATGCGCTTCCCGCAATTCGTTATGTCCGGGGACAGGGTGATCGCAATGGGCAAGGTAACCGCGATTCGATCAGAAGCCGGCGTGCAACTGGCCGACTGCGATATCTGGCTTGAACGTGAAGGGAGCGATCCACCCCTGGAAGGATTTGCCACGGTCTCCGTGACCGACTAGTGCACAGTACACAAGGAAAGTAATCGAAATACAGGGACAGCAGGGTGGATTTCAAATTTAGTGACCAAGCAATTGAATTCAGGAATGAAGTTCAGGAATTTCTGGCGGATAAACTTACGGCTGACCTGAAGAAGGCATCCCGTCTAACTGCCGGTACCTATACCGATATTCCTGCCTGCCGGCGCTGGCACGGCATACTTGCTGAGAAAGGTTGGATCGCGCCAGGTTGGCCGGTGGAGTACGGTGGAACCGGTTGGGATGACCTGCAGCGTTATATCTTTGGAGTTGAGTGTTTTAAAGCGGGCGCCCCCCTACTGTTCAATATGGGTATACGACATATTGGTCCCGTTATGATGGCCCATGGAACTGAAGCGCAAAAAGATTACTATTTGCCGCGAATTATTTCCGGAGAAGATATCTGGTGCCAGGGGTATTCGGAGCCCTCGGCCGGTTCTGACTTGGCGGCCTTAAGGCTTCGCGCCGTGCGCGATCAGGATGACTATGTTCTCAATGGTACAAAGTTGTGGACCACAGGGGCGCATTTTGCCGAGCAGATCTTCTGTCTTGTAAGAACTTCAGATGAGGGCAAAAAGCAGGCTGGCATTACATTCCTTGTTATGCCCATGGACACACCGGGGATGACCGTCAAGCCGATCATGTCGCTGAACGGTCAGCATGAATGTAATCAGGTGTTTTTTGAGGATGTTCGAGTACCAGTGGCTAACAGGGTAGGGGAAGAGAATGACGGCTGGCGTGTTGCAAAGGTGCTCATGCAGTTTGCGAGATCCAACAATATTAATATGGCCTGGGTCAGAGAGGCGCTGGAACGAGTTAAAGAAGCAGCGAGAATTGAACCGGATGGACAGCAGGGATGTTTGATAGACGATCAGGATTTTGCCTACAAGCTAAGTGCCACTGAAGTGCGCCTGGTTGGCGTGGAGTCGCTGGAGCTGCGTCTCCTGTCCGAGATGAACAGGAACGAAAACCCCGGTTTCAAGTCGTCACTGCTGAAATCAAGGTCGTCGGAACTCATACAGGAAGTGAGTGAACTGATGCTTGAAGCAGTTGGCTGGTATGGATTTCCATTCCAGATGGAAACCCTGGATCCGCTCAGTCAGGCTGAATTTGTTGGGCCTGAATATGCGTTACCCGTAATGAGCCTGTACCTGAATCAAAGGTCTACGACGATTGCGTCGGGTAGTAGCGAAATCCAAAGAGACGTACTGGCCAAGAGAGTGCTCGGGCTGTAACCAACCACCCGTTACCAACTCCTATCAGGTTTCACCCCAGGCTCAAAATAGCGGTTGCGCAAGCTTGATGCGGTCGTGGTAAAGTCTTTGTTCTCGGCCGTCGGTGCTGCCTCCTCGATAGGGGATGGTTAACAATAAGATTCGAACAGGGAATAGATGATGAATGATTCTGATATCGATGATACGAACCGTCGCAGACTGCTAAAGGGTGCCGGCTTGATAGCTGGCAGCGCTGCCCTCGGTGGTGCTGCATTGCAATCTAGTGCTGCGACATCCAGTCAAATTAGATGGGATCACACGGCTGATGTGGTTTGTGTCGGCAGCGGTGCGGCAGCCTGCTCTGCAGCCATTAGCGCGCTGGAAAGTGGCGCCAGCGTACTATTGTTGGAAAAAATGCCCCTTCCCGGTGGCACCACCGCCAGGTCTGGTGGCATAGTATGGATAGCCAATAATTCACTCTTGAGAGCGCGTGGTATAGAGGATGGGAAGGATGATTGCCTGCGATATATGGCGCGTTTTGCCTATCCGCAGAATTATTCTCCAGACAGCCCCAACCTGGGACTGAGAGAGGAAGAATATCGGCTACTGGAGTCGTTCTACGACAACGGCTCAAAAATGGTCGATTTCATGCAACAGATAGGTGCTGTCAGATTCAAGGAATTCCGCATGTGGAATGTCGACAAGCCCGCCCCGGATTACGGTGATCATTTGCCGGAAAACAAGGTGCCAACGGGGCGACCCCTAGAGCCTGTTGTTGACCCAGGGTCGGTAGGTAATGGCCTGGATCTGGCGCGGAAGTTGGAAAAATACCTTACTGACCGTAAAGTTCCCATCCTGGTCAACCATTCTGTCAAAGACGTCATCAAGGATAAAGGGCGTGTCATTGGCCTCAACGTCGAACATGATGGCCAGGAAATAAAGGTAGGGGCTAATCGGGCGGTTGTTTTCGGCACCGGTGGATTCGCCCACAACACTGATCTCATCAGGCTGCATCAGGAATCGCTCGTTTATGGTTCCTGCGGGTCAGCGGCTGCAACCGGTGATTTTATTCCCATTGCAGCAAGGGCAGGGGCGCGAATGGGCACCCTGCACCAGGCATGGCGCACACAGGTACTGCTGGAAGAGGCGATACAGAACCGCGTTCTGGCGGGGGGAACCTTTTACCTTCCCGGTGATTCGATGATCGTGGTGAACAAATATGGCCATCGGGTGGTCAATGAAAAGCGCAACTATAATGATCGCACCCGGATTCACTTTGTCTATGATCCCACGAGGGAAGAGTATCCAAATCAACTGCTCTTTATGATATTCGATGAACGAAGTCTTGATGCCTTCGGTGGTAATTTCCCGTTCCCCATCGATCGTCGGGAATCTCCCTGGTTGATTTCAGCAGACAGCCTCGAGCAGTTAACAGGCCAAATCAGCCAGCGACTCAAAAAAGTAGCAACCGAAACGGGTGGCGTCCAACTTGATGATGGCTTCACTAAGAGGATGCAGAAGTCAGTAAAAAACTTCAATAAGTACGCTAAAAAGGGAAGGGATCCTCAGTTCGACCGTGGTCAGCATGCTTATGATCGGGAATGGCATCTGCTGTTTTCTGGCATGCGTAAAGGTACCAGCCAGCCAGAAAACTCCATGCCGAACCGGACCATGCACCCCTTCACTAGGAAGGGGCCCTTTTTCGCTTTTATTCTCGCACCCGGTGCCCTGGATACGAACGGCGGTCCCGTGATCAACGAAAAAGCACAGGTGATCGGTGCCGGGGGGCAACCGATTGCAGGCCTCTATGGCGCCGGCAACTGTATCGCGAGCCCGACGCGGGCGGCTTACTATGGTGCGGGTGGAACGATTGGTCCGGCCATGACCTTTGGCTATATTGCTGGTCTGAATGCGGCGAAAGAACCCGTATCGGGATGAGATTAGGCTTGTTATTTGTAGTGGCTATCGTGAGTTCAAGTCAGCTGCTGGCAGAATCAACAAGCTTTAGCCGCGATATCGCTCCCCTGTTCAGGAACGTGTGCGCCAGCTGTCACCTGACCGGGAAGGAAGCCGGTGAAATAGCCCTGTATCCACAGGTCGCCTGGAGCAACCTGGTTAATGTTCCATCACGACAAAGCAGTCATATGCGCGTCAAGCCAGGCGATGCGGACAATAGCTATCTGATGTTAAAGCTTGACGGTACACATTTGGATGCTGGCGGTTCTGGAACGAGAATGCCATTCAATGGCACGCCTTTAAGTGAGGAAGTTCGCGCACAGATTCGTGCCTGGATTGAAGAGGGTGCGAAGGATAACTAGGTTTGACAATAAAACTCCGTCAATGCCCGCGCCGTAAGTTGCACACCGGATTGAATAGTCTGGTACCTAATCTTCTGTGGCATCGGCTAGGCGCCCCCAGCCATCCACGGGCCGGGTCCCGAGTCTCGGCGACCCCGGCTAGGCGCCCCCGACCGTCCATGGCGCTAGTCACTACAAACCAGGCACCGGTCTCCTCAACCCTGCGGCTAATTTGGTATTTCGGCTGATTTGTATATGGTAGAGTCACGGCTGCCGCTTACTAACCAGTTAACTGTGGCTAAACCCATTCCAACTACTTTTGTCAGGTAAATAATATGGCTTTCAATAAAAGATCAACTGCTGAACAGGTTACCGAAGGGGTGGACCTATCAGGTAAGACGGCGCTGGTAACTGGTTGCAATTCAGGTATCGGCACGGAAACCCTGAGGGTCCTGGCAATGCGTGGCGCCCATGTGATCGGTACTGCCCGAACCCTGGAAAAGGCAGAGGAGGCTTGTTCGGGCGTAGCTGGCTCTACTACGCCTGTTGCCTGCGAACTGACTAATCATGATTCGATTCGCGCGGCTGCCGAAAACATAGGGTCATCATTCGACAAGCTGGATATTGTCGTCTGTAATGCCGGCATCATGGCGCTGCCCAAATTCGAAACAGTCTATGGTTTAGAGAAACAGTTTATGACCAACCATATTGGTCATTTTCTGCTGGTCAACCTGCTGATGGACAAGATTACCGCTGCCCCGGCAGCAAGAGTGGTGAATGTCAGCAGTTCGGCGCATTTACGACCGCCAAAAGGCGGGATTGATTTCGAAAACCTGACCCATGGTGATGGCTATTCGGCTTTCAGTGCGTACGGGCGATCAAAACTTGCCAATGTGCTATTTACCAAACAGCTGGCAAAACACTTGGTAGGCACTCCGCACACGGCGAACTCCCTTCATCCCGGGGTTATTGCCACGAACCTGGGCCGCCACATGAATCCCTTGATCGGTGTTCTTTTTGCTGTCTTCGGATTCTGGGCGATGAAAAACATTGCACAGGGGGCTGCCACTAACTGTTACCTCGCGGCCCATCCGGATGTTGAAGGTATCAACGGAAAATATTATTCAGACAGCCAGGAAGCAAAACCACTGGCGCTATCCAACGATGAAGCCCTGGCGCAGCGGTTATGGCTTGAGTCTGAGAAGATAGTTGCCGATATAGCTGAACGATAAAAAGCTATATAGTGGCCAACCTGCCACCATCGATCAGGATAATATCACCGCTGTGGTAAGCGGAGCAGTCACTGGCCAGATAAGCAGCTATGCCTTCAACATCCTCGACACTGCCCACCCGTTGCAGTGGCGTACCTTTGGCATATTCCGATTCAATAAACGTAACCATGTCCGTTCCCAGTTCATGTCTTAGCAGTTCCGTATTGACCAGGCCAAGGGCAACCATATTGGCCCTTATGCCGTACTGGCCGAGTTCTACGGCCGCGGTTTTCATCATGGCTGCCATGGCACTCTTTGAGGCACCGTAATGGGCCATGCCCTGGGCACCACAGAAAACCGACAGGCTGCCACAAACAATCAGAGATCCACCGGGCGAGCCTGCCTCAACTCGCTTGACCATCTGCCGCGCTGCTTCCCGAAGTGTAAAAAAACCACCATGCTGATTGACCTCAAGTAGTGCCAGGTAATCCTCCGTGGTGAGGTCCAGCAGTGACCGGTTGGGCATCGTCATACCCGCATTGGCCACCACGCAATCCAGTCTGCCCATAATGTCAACGGCAGATTGCATCCCGTCGGCGACGGCAGCATCATCAGTAACATCAACAATTTTGGCCTGCACCCTGCCCCCGAAAGTGGAAAGTTCGGCGACGGCTGCCGCATTTTTTTCACTGTCCCTTCCCCAGATGACGAGGTCACCACCACACTTCGCGATCCCCCTAGCAAACCCCAGTCCCAGGCCACCATTGCCACCCGTGACCAGTGCGACCTTGCCCTGCAGATTGAACAGATTATTATTCACCTATGATCTCCTGTGAAAGGATGGATGTGGTCTAGGATAGAGGTATGGTCCGCCTGTCCATTAGTTGTTACACGCATCATTTCGCCAACCCTTTTTCGACTTCAGCAATAGCAGATTCAAGTAACAGTGTTTCACTGAGGTTCTCGCGACCTCCCAGGGTCAAAAGTTGTTCCAGGGCCAGCTTTCTGACTTCCAGCGAAGGTGCATGATCAGGTGATACCCGCAAAGCCATATCCAGCAGGTGCAATGCTTTTAGTGGTGAGTCTGCATCTACATATTTTCTCGCCCGAGCTGCCAGTGGATCCACACCACCTGCCATTTCCACCAGGTCATCAACGACCTCACGAAATGGAACATAGTACATGTCGGTGGTGGACTCAAAGTCGAACCAGCCATTGTAGTAGACCCATATGGCACGAACCGCCCAGGAAACCTTGCCATGTCCTTCTCCCAGCGTCAGGTTAGCCGGTAGCTTGATCTCACCCATCAGGGTGTGAACGTCCTTGTCTGCATTCATGCCTTCGATAGTTCGGTCATGGATGTATTGAACCGCTGCGCCGAGGCGCGTCAAATTTTCCTCGATTAAATCCGCGCCCCGGACAGGGTCGCCATGGCCTGTGATCAGCAGTTCGGGTTTCAGGGATTTGACCTTATTTACATTGGCGATGTATTCGACGGCTGACCGAATCTTGTCGCCTCGAAGCGTATTCAGGAAGGGTACGTTCATGAACATTGGGCCAAACAAGTTGCCGGTAAAGACGACCCGCTCGTTCGGTAACCAGACCACCTGTGAATCCGCGGTTTCACCGCCTGGGGTTGAGTAGAGCTCAAATTTGCGGTCACCGACTTCAAATTTGTAGTCATCTGCATAGACTATATCGGTCGCTTGCTCAGGGGTTCCTTCCCAGCTTGTTGCCGGGTCGCGCTTTACTCCCGCTGACCAGATTCTGTCCATGCGGTCTGAATAGAAAGTTATGAGTTTGAGCCAATAGGCTCGCACTTCTGCATTCCGTTCCTGCATGATGACCTGGGTGCCCGGTTCTTTCAGTGTCGCCAGACCACCGAAGTGGTCCGGATGTCCCTGGGTTATAAGGGCGTACTTCAGATCACCAGTACGCACGCTGCTATAAAGTTCTTTATGTCGTTTGCCTCCCGCGGTTGTGCCGGAATTAACCAGTACGTCGCCATCTGATGTTGTTATCAGGTGGCTGTTGGAAACATCCTGGGAGAGGAAAATAAAGTCGTTGACGGCTCTGAGTTCAAATTTGTCTCTGCGTACCAGGTCCAAAAGTGGGGGTTTCTTGTATCCATCGTTCATTTTTTGAATATTCTCCCGTGGTTTAAATTTGACTGCCGACGATCGGGTACAGTCACTGGTCTAAAGGTCGTTCTAGTGAGTGCGCGGATCGAGTTGTGGGTAGCGTTCATAGTAGAAATTAAAGCGCTCGTACAATGCATCCTTTTTGAGTCCGAAGTCAGCTTCTATATCATAGACGATCTGGCCATGCTTGCCTCTGGGGTTAGCTTTCAGGTAAGCCTCTAATTGCTTTTCCACCTCCGGTGTAACAATAATCCCTGCGAACTCGTACACGCGGCGCACCATTAACATGTCGTTAGCCATAAACTCCGGGAAAACTACGTCCATAGTCTGATCTTCCGGCAGCTTCTGCTGGTCCCTGACGCAGGCCCTGAGCAGCCTTTCTATGCGGTCAAGCCAGTAGTTGGCAATTTCACTCATGTGAATAACAGGATTCCTGATCCGCGACATATAGGCGACCAGTGTTGCCGTTGAACTGAATACTTCAATGGGGTCACGGTGGGTAACCAGGAAGGTTGCATCTGGGAAGTTCGTATGCAGCGGGATCAGCTGTTCAAGGTGCTGGGGTGTTTTAGTCACCCACTGTTTTGGTGCAAGATCGCCACCTGCTGCATCACCAACACCCGTTCCTGAATAGTAACTGAGCACCTGCAGCATGGTTTTTAGAAATCCATAGTGCGGAGTCTGATCGTGAGCCAGGTAGTAGTCCCTCCAGCGGGGTACATGGGCCATCCATTCGAGTGTGTAGGAGGCAAAATCAATATCAAGTAGCTCAATATCCTCGTGTATGTGCTCGGGATTCATGTCGTGCATGTTCTTCATCAGCGGCAGCATGGCGTCTGACCCCTGGTAGGCCTGAACGGCCCTCTGGAATCGCGGGTCGCGCTGATCGTGGGTAACTTCTTCCCCCGGTGCCGGAACCGGTTGGCGGCTCTCCCAGTAGGGCATGGAACGAAACCGGGTATCCGCAGCGAGCATGTTGAGCAGATGGGTTGTGCCACTGCGGGGCAGACCGGCGATCATAATGGGTCTGCTGATTTCGATATTGTTTATTTCCGGATGTCTGCTCAGGGCGTCGACAACCCGCAGTCGACTGCATGCCTGCTGAACCTTGGTTCCGAAAACACTCATACGCCCGAAATTATTCATCCAGGCGTCTTCTGCGGTGCTTCTCAATTGCTCAGCAAGTCGTTCCTTGAACCCCTCGTCACCAAAATCTTTCAGGCCGGTGTTCTTGATAGCTGCGGCCAGGACAGCATCGACACTTAAGTCGATCTCCTGGGATTCGGCATTGGCAACGGCGCCCTGCTGCAATTCACTGAGAACTGGCTTCGACAGGTCTTCGATTCTGATTTTATGCGCGCTGTTCATGTTCTCTCCGAGGTGGCGGATCGAATATTACTGTTCGAACCAACTCAATAGTCTCGCTCTTCTTTTTGACGTAATACCATACACCATTGCTTATCTGAGGTCCTGCTCCTAGCCCCCTGGAGGTGTCGCTTCTCAGCGCGAAGCATGGTATGAAACTCGAGAGTTATACCTGATAGCAACTAAAAGAGGAAAATGGGATGGAAGAACAACTGCAACGGCTTTTAGACAAGCAGGCGATTGATGAGGTTCTGCAACGATATTGTCGTACCTTGGATTGGCTGGATGAACCTGGACAGGCATCCTGCTACTGGCCGGATGCGGATATCGATTACGGCTTTTTTGAGGGCCGTGCTGACGAATTTGTGCCAATGGTCATGGAGCATGAGCAAAGGGCAGTAAAACGCTGGCACTTGGTAGGTGGTGCGATGATTAAGGTGGAAGGTGATAAGGCTCGGGCGGAGACCTATGGTATCAGCACAGGCTCGAGTGGTGCTCATGAGTCCAGTCGTATGTACGGGGGCCGTTACCTGGATGAATTGGAAAAGAGAAATGGTGAGTGGCGGATTTCCAAGAGGATGTACATCCTGGATTGGACCAAGACTTTTAGCGATGAAACAGAAGGCACCAAAGTGGAAGGTGGCACCCTGCATACGCCAGACATCACGAAGCCCGGACACGATCTGTATCGGGCGATGTAATTGTGCGCTGATTTAACTTTTTGTATCAATCGTGTGACGGGAGTATTGGGTTCGGGACTAGGCCAGTATGAGTGTTATAGTCAAACCCTATTAGATTGGCGGGCAAAGCCCACCCGCTGATTGTGACCAAAAGGGCTGGAGGACAAATCAGGTGATTAGTCTCAAGGGAAAAAATGCAATCGTAACCGGGGCGGCCGTGGGTCTTGGCAATGCCTACGCACAGGCGCTGGCAGCCGAGGGTGTTAATGTAGCTGTCTGTGATATTCGTGAAGAAATCACTGACTTGCCAGCTGAATTACAGAAATCAGACGTAAAGGCAGTAGGCTGGCGTGCCGATGTATCCGTTCCCGATGATGTTCGAATGGTCGTTGACGGTGCCATGGAAGCTTTTGGCGGTATCGATATCCTGGTGAACAATGCGGGAGTCTTTGGTCCCAGTACTGCTGACGATGACCTGGATAAAACACTGGCTGACTATGACCTGATAATTGGTACTAACCTTAAGGGCGAGTACCTGTTCGGACGGGCTGTCATTCCCATCATGATTGAGCAGGGCGCCGGTGGTGAGATAGTCAACATCGCAACTGATCATATGGTGACCTGCGGTACGCCGAACGACCTCTGCCCAAACCTGCCAAGCTGCCCCTGGAACAAGGGAACTAACGAATTTGATGGGCCGCCCCGGCCAACGGGTGGTGGTGAGACCATGGACCTCTATGATGCCAGTAAGTGGGGGATTAATGGTTTAACTTTTCCCTGGGCAAAGGTATTGCGGCCCCACAATATTCGGGTAAACGCCCTGTGTATGGGTGCAACTGATTCTTATATGCTCCGGTCATTCCATAATTTTGATCCGCCCCCTGAAGAGGTCGAAGCCTGGATGAAAGCCGAAGATTCGGCTCAACTCTTGATTGACCTGCTCGCTGAAGGCCCGAAAGGCCGTACCGGGGAGAATATAAATTCATGTATTGGGCGACCATGCAAACTTGAGCCGCCACTTGCTCCAATATATATCACGAAGGAGTCAATCGATGTCAACTAACGGATCACTAGAGGGAAAATCTGCCATTGTCAGTGGTGCTGGTCGCGGACTGGGCCAGGCTTACGCTGAGGCTCTGAGGGACAACGGTGTCAAGGTTCTTGGCTTCGACCTGCTTGAATCAGTGCACGAAATTGACGGTATCGAGTCGATGGTAGCGGATATATCCAAACGGGAAGATGTTGAACGCATTGTTTCCGCTGCTGAAGAAGCATTTGGTGGCGTGGACATACTGGTAAACAATGCCGGCGCCTGGCGCGTAACCCTTGTTGATTCGCCCTGGGAGCAGGCCGTTGAAGACTGGGATTTCATAATGGATACCAATCTCAGGGGATTGTTGATGCTGTCTCGGATCTGTGTTCCCATTATGCAACGCAATGGCGGCGGTGATATTGTGAATATATCCACCTATTATGTATTGCCGGCACGTAGTGAAGGCACCAATAATCCGCAGACCGACCTCTATTGTGCATCCAAGTGGGCGCTCAACGGTTTCACGGATGCCTGGTCAAAGTCCCTGGCAAAAGACAACATCAGGGTGAACGGCATGTGCATGGGCGCAACAGACACGCCCATGCTTCGCGGTCTGTTTCCAGACAAGCAATTGCCACCGGAAATGGCGGCATCGGTGATGAGTGCCGAGGGCAGTGCCCAGCAGATGATTGACCTCATCAATGATGGCCGAACTGGTGAGAATATCGGTGCCTGGGTTGGTTATCCCATTGAGCTTGGTCCGCGCAAACATGCCCACAAGAGAATTACAGGCTAGCCCGAATTATTCCTGAAATGTTTGGGCTAGTCTTGATCTGATATTAATTCGACGAATCTCAGTAGTTAGGATTGAATAGTCCGGTACCTGATCTGACGTGGCTAGCGCCATGGATGGACGCGGGACCTGGCCATGGATGGCCAAACGCCACAGAAGATTAGGAGCCGGACTATTCAATCCGGCGTTCATCTTGGGACCATGGTAAACATACCAAATGGTCTAGTTTTGTAGGCTAGTTCAGATTCGCCGAACTACAGCAACTCACAGCATCATCGGAGGCAATGAGGGAATCTTATTGTCAGATCAAGTCTAGTTCCTGTTATTCTGCGCCGGGTTCCGCCACAGCTTTAACATTCACCGGAATGGCGCTCATTCTTGGCATGCCGATATGCGGGTCAAAGTCGCGCTCAACGTTAGTTAAGCGTCCCGTGTTGCTGCCGATAAACCGGATCTCGGCATCATGTTCCGGCGCGTCTCCAAAGGCATGCGCCATCGAGATTACTCCTTCAAGCACCTCTGGGGCCTCTTCGACGATACCCAGGATACTGGCGTGATCCGAGGAGATTCTGACCATATCCCCTGGAGCAAGGTCGAGTGCTTCAAGATCAGCGGGATTCATGTAGGCAGGATTGTATAGGCCGTTGTGTACCAGGGCGGGGATATCGCGTCCAGACGAATTGTAGACCTCGTGCATGCGGCGGCTAACGAGCCTGTGAGTGAATTCCTCTCCTTCCCGGTATCCGCCCCCTTTTATCAAGGGTTCCGATATCACGTCGTCAAGTTCCTCCATCATGAAGGAGTTGCCGATGTCGAGCATCTCGGTGTGACCCTCATCCTTGGGTTGTACGAGATTTGATGGGTCTGTGAAGATGTGCCCGTGGGGGTATTTCTTGACTTCAGAAAGCGGGATTCGGGAGCCCTTGACCATGATTTCAAACAGCTCATCCGTGCTTGGTTTCTCTTCCATATCCAGGAATTCACCATTTACTTTTAACGCCATGCCCAGACGCTGTGCCACGCCGTAGAAAAATTCCCACTCTTCCATCAGGTTTGATCCCTTTGGCGGTTCAACAATGGCAGGGTGATACTGTGCATAGGGTTCCGGGTAGCCGTTGCAGGCGCCAAAGTACAAAAGGCTTTCCGGGGGTGACGTTATGCCAGGCTGTTCCAGCGAAAGTCTTTGTGCCATGACGTAGTCAGCGAGTTTTGCAGTGGCCGTCATTTTGATATCCAGCACTACACACAATTCGAGCTTCTTCATTGCCTCAAGCGTTTTGAGCTGATCGGGCCAGGCCGCAACCGGGTTGCCGCCTACACAGATCAGCGCCTTAACCTGGCCGTCTCCGTCCAGCAGGATTTCATCAGCGAGGGCCGCTGTGCTTAAACCTGCGGCGTTGTTCGTCAGATTGCGTACTCGTAGCTTTTCCCCATAGCCCCAAGCTGGCGGTTTAGGCTCTGCCTGGGCCTTCCCCTTAAATTCAGGCATCAGGACAAGCGGATTCGGTACCTGTGCGTCTTCGCGCAACCAACGCCCGCAAAGGGTGTTCAGGACGAGCACCATGTATTCTGTCAGGGTCCCACGTGGCGCCATATTGACGCCGGTTCCCGCGGTTGCACTACCCCCTGGGTTGGTGGCAAAAAGACGCGCAGCTTCTATTAGCTGTCCGGCTGGAACGCCGGCACGCTTCTCAACATATTCCGGTGTAAATTTGTCGACGGTCTGGCGCAGAACCTCAAGACCCTCGACATTCTCATCGAGAAACGCCTTGTCAAAAAGCGCTTCATCAATAATCACGCGGGCGATGCCAGCCAGGATAGTGGGATCTTCCCCGGGTTTGCACTGCAGGAATATTTCAGCCCGGTCGGCACATTCAGTCCGTCTTGGATCAATCACGATCAGTTTGGCGCCTCTTTTTCTTATATCATGCAGGCGCTTGGCTGGGTTAAATGGCGGGATACCTCCCCACTTGGAAACTATCGGATTAGCTCCCACCAGCATCCAGACGTTTGCTTCGCTGAAGGGTGGTGCACCAGCGTTCCAGCGACCATGTAGTGCCATTGCGACCTGCTTGCCCGGTTGGTCGATAGTGCCGCTGGAGAACTGCATGGGTGAACCGACGGCCCGCATAAATGATGTTGCTGCGGCTCCCGATGCGGGGTACATAAAACTGAAAGTGCCGGTATAGACTGCGACTGATCGTGGGCCATGCTGGTCAATAATTTTTTGCAGTTTTTCCGCTATTTCATCCATCGCCAGCTGGTTATCGATGGGGGCATAGTCACCGCTATCCTGGCGTTTAGCCGATCTGATCATGCGATCGGGGATATAGTGCTGACTCGGCAGTTGCCGGCCCTTGATGCAACTATAGCCGTGATACATGGGGTTTTCCTTGTCGCCAAGGACCTTGGCGATTCGACCATCTTCCACATCAACTTTGATTCCACAGAAAGCGTGGCAAAAACGGCAAATAGCGTAATGAGTCTCGGACATGGTGATTTTCCTGCTCGAAATGAATGGTATCCCCTACTGCTCGCTCGATCATATTCCTTTTTCGGGCAGGACTGCCACTAAAAGACACTGCCGGCAAATGACGGTACGGGCAAGAGACAAGGTCCCCTGGTCACTATGAGAGAAATATGTCGATACGCTGGTCTCGTCCCAGCCTATATCGCTTATCCTTGCAAAACATGGTATGAATTGACCTGATCAAACTTAATAGTGGAGAGGAAATAGTATGGATGAGCAACTTCAACAACTCCTTGATAAACAGGCGATTAGCGAAGTTATCCAGCGGTACTGTCGCACCATGGATTGGCTTGACGAGCCAGGCCAGGCAGATTGCTACTGGCCGGATGCTGAAGTGGACTTTGGATTTTTTGCAGGTCGTGCCGATGCCTTTGTGCCCATGGTCATGGAGCACGAGCGAAATGCTGTAAAAAGATGGCACCTGCAGACCGGGGTGATGATCAAAGTAGACGGTGATAAGGCACAAGCGGAATCATATGGCATTACCACCGGCTCTGGTGGTGCTGGTGGGCCGAGCACCATGTATGGTGGTCGATACCTGGATGACTTTGAAAAAAGAAACGGCGAGTGGCGACTTTCAAAGCGGCTGTACATCCTGGACTGGACCAAGACCTATGAAGATATATCAGAGGTCTCTAAGCTGGAAGGTGGTTCAATGCATACGCCGAATATCTCTGCTGCCGGGCATGAGCTTTATCGGGAAATGTAACTATCGTCGCGCACCACCGATTGGATGTTAGGTTTTGACAGGGCCTGGTTTCGTCTGAGCCCTGCCTCGTCCTATAACGGTGCCACGCCTTTCCTCAAGCGTCTCCGGGGTGACGGCTTCGTTTAATTTGTGGGCAAGGCTACGTCTTGCTTCTTCAGGAATTCCCTCGGCAAGCGTGTGTTCGCAGCCAAAGTCGATGAGTTGATGTACCTGTTTCAGGGTTTCCTCATGCGCTGACAACATGTCCGTTGCAATACTGATGCAGTAGGGAAGCAGCTCTTCAGCCGGCAGCAGTTTGTTAACGAGCCCCCAGCGTTCAGCAGTTTCGGCATCTATGTAGTTGCCGGTAAAGCTGACTTCTTTTGCCCGGGATGCACCTATCAGGCGGGCAAGATTCTGGGACAACCCCCAGCCAGGTACCACGCCCATTCTGACATGTGTGTCTGCGAAACTGGCCTGCTCTGATGCAATCAGAATGTCACACATCAACGCCAGTTCAAAACCACCGGTAATGGCAAAGCCATTGATTGCTCCGATCACCGGCTTCCCCACACCTGTCACGGCTTCATACATGGTTATGGGGGATACTTTTCTGCCTTCGAAGCCACTTTGACCCAGCTCCTTCAAATCGAGTCCGGCACTGAAAGCTCGACCAGCACCGGTGAGAATAATGACCCGGGTACCAGGGTCATCTTTCAATTCGGTAAAAGTATCCGTGATGGCAGCCTGTAATTCCCCTGAAAGGGCATTCAGTCTTTCAGGCCGGTTCAGAGTTACCGTAGTGATTTGGTTTTCAGTATTAGTGACCAGCACACTCATAGTGGTTTATCTCCTCTGTCAATGATAGTGATGCCAATCAACTCTGTAGGCAAATTGTTGTAGATACCACAATTTGCCGTTATCTGACACTGATTCGACGACTTTTAGTAGTTAGGATTGGATAGTCTGGTTCCTGATCTGACGTGGCTAGCGCCAGGGACGGACGGGGTCGCCGAGACGCCGGACCCGGCCCGTGGATGGCTGGGGGCGCCTAGCCGATGCCACAGAAGATTGGGAACCAGACTATTCAATCCGATGATCACCTAAGATCCACATTCAGGTCGAGACTAGTAACGCCAGCGCGGTGTTGGTGGACTAATTGAATATTCAGCCACACCGTATCCGCGCTCACCGGTTTCTTCCACCTCAAAGTCGAAGAAACCTTCATGGCAATCCATCAGGCATTCGGCATCGTTCTCGCCCCGCATCAGGCCATTGACCGACTGGGCATATTTGCGTCCGGTCTTCACGTGAATGACGTCTCCATCCGGCAGAGTGAACTGGTAACGGAAACTCATCGCGCTGCGGCCATCCTCCTCCAGCCTGCAGTCAAGACACTTGGCACCCAGAATGGCACGACTGCCGTTTTTATCGGACAGGAATCCGCCCATGGGTAGCTTCGTTGGATCGGTGGATATGCGGTCGGAAGCCATGATGCCAAAAGCGTTGAGATGGAAGTTATCCGTCTGCACTGAAGGCCAGAAGTGTCCCAGGGTATTTTCGAGAGTATTGGGTCTTTCAACTTCCCAGGGTGAAGCATGGGTGAAACGGTCACACCAGGAATGATCACGATGTGAGTAGCAGTTGATTTCCCGTCTTCCCTGTCGTGGCCCGGCGCGCACTTCAAATTCGCCTTCGCACAACAGCCCCTGCTCATAGTGCCCGCCGTAAACACCGGCTGCCTTGAGTGGGTTGCCACGGATAGAATCCTCATAGTCAAATACGGGGAATCGGCCGGTGAAGGTTACGTCGTAGCCGTACTTCTCATTGTCTGCCTGAAGCCGCAGTTTCTTCTGTGGCTCGATCACCTCATAGATCATGCGACCGCCATCGGATAATTTGTCGAATTTCCCAATGTCGTGGTAGGGCACCTTATTAGCCCAGGGCATGGGAATACCATCGATAACGAGACAGGTGCTGAATCTTGCATAGCCCTTGTTGGTGACATGCATATGGTTAACGCCGTGAATATCGGCCTCGCGGTCGACGAATGAGAACCAGAGATTGTCACTCCACAGGCCCTCAGTTCCCTCAGGCGCTGGGTGCAAATATTCGTCGTTGTCTGAAATTGTCATACTGCTACATCCTCGCTAATGCTATTTTGTCTACGCTATTCTAACTTGACGTGGCCAGTAGTTTCCCTATCTATCTAGCCAGTTGTACCAGTGACTAGTAACGCCATCTAGGGAAGGGCGGGTTGATGGAGTACTCAGCAACGCCGTAACCTCGCTCGCCGGTCTCTTCCACTTCGAAGTCAAAGAAACCTTCATAGCAATCGAGCAAGCATTCGGCATCGTTCTCACCGCGCATCAAACCATTCACAGACTGGGCATATTTACGACCGGTTTTAACATGAATGATATCGCCATCTGGCAGGGTGAACTGATATCGGAAACTCATGGCACTGCGACCATCGTCCTCGAGTCTGCAATCAAGACATTTGGCATCCTGGATAGGCCGACTGCCGTTCTTATCGGACAGAAATCCACCCATTGGTATCTGCTCGGGGTTAATATTTCTAAATGAGTTAACACCCATGAGACCAAATGCATTGAGATGGAAGTTATCGGTTTGTATTGAAGGCCAGAAGTGGCCCAATGATTGCTCCCGAGTGGAGGCTTTCTGAACTTCCCAGGGTGATCCGTGGGTGAAGCGGTCGCACCAGGAGTGATCACGATGTGAATAGCAATTGATCTCTCGCCGTCCCTGATTTGGTCCGGCAC
>PBRP01000136.1 GCA_002726655.1 Gammaproteobacteria bacterium | reverse complement strand
TTTCCTGCACCTTCACCCGCCACAGCAGGTTCTTGACCCGCGAGAGGAGCTCCCTCGGGTCGAATGGTTTAGTCACATAGTCATCAGCGCCGCTTTCAAGACCTACAATGCGATCCACCTGCTCATCTTTGCTAGTGACAAGAATAATGCCAATGTCACTTTGAGCCCTGAGTTCGCGGGTCAGGGTCAGGCCATCTTTGCTCGGCAGATTGATATCAATCAGGCATACTTCGACTTCCTCATCACTGATCAGATCTTGTACGCCCCGTGCACTATCAGCGGTAAAAACACGATAGCCTTCTTTCTCAAAGTGGGCGGCCAACTGGGATCTGGTAATTGGTTCATCTTCAACGATGAGTATTGTCGGGGTTGTTTCCGTCATTTGGGCACGAAATTCCAGGCACTCAGTTGCTTGTGGCTTGATCACGAGAAGCATACCGGTAAATATCCGTAATTGGTATTATCCCGATTCAGGGCAGGCTGGCAGTTGGCACTTCCAAAGAGTGAATAGCAAGCAGACATTTATGAAAATTCCATGGCAATCACTATCCGAATCGACCCTCTCGGGTCTAGTCCAGGAGTTTGTTACTCGCGAAGGCACAGAATATGGAGTTCAGGAGGTTTCACTTGATGCAAAGGTAGATCAGGTTCTGGACCAGCTGCGATCCGGTAAGATTGAGATCGTCTATGATGAGAAAACAGAGACAACGTCCTTATCAATGGTCGAGACCTGAGCGAGCCCAGGATACTTTCCGCTCTGTTGTGGTGTGCCTGAATTTGTTTGAAACAATCTTGGACCGCTTGCACTTTTTGTTGAATCGCAGGAGTAGTACGGGCGATGAGACTTTGCCCCTGGCCAGCTTGCAGCCAACTTTCTGCTCAAGTAGCCTTAGGCTCGTTTTCCCGGTCGGAATGTATCCCGTGTTTGCGGGCACAGTTCCGGGTGGAATATTGGGAGGGTCCGGTGTGGTCGGTTTTGCTGCTTTAGGGAACTGCAACGCTTAGTAAGGCATATCAACAGTGCGTTATGTGTGTATGCATTGTTTGTGCATAAACTGTTTGGCGTGGTATTAAATACGCCAATTTATAAGCTTGAATAACAGGAAGTAGAATGAATCAGGTTCTTAAATGGTTTTTGATTGTCACTGGTAGCCTAAGTGCTGCCCTTGTGTTGTTGGTACTGTTCGCGAAATATTATGTCATTGTAAATATCCCCCTCATTAGTGGTGACCTTGATGCCGAAAAGCTCAATAACCAGATTAAGTTGCCGGATGGTTTCTCGATGGGTATCTATGCTTCAGAAGTACCAGACGCCAGGGTCCTTCGGTTTACTGAGCATGGAGACCTGCTGGTCGCCAACCCGTCGCTCGATCAGGTGATGGTACTAGGCAGGGATGCAAACGGTGACGGTAAGGCTGACAGTAGCAGAATGCTGATAGGTGGTTTAAATGGTCCCAATGGGCTCGATTTTTATGAAGACTGGCTCTACATAGCTGAGACTGACGCCATTGGTCGGGTCAAGTTTGATCACCTAGCAGGTGAAATAAGGGGCGAGTACGAACGGATTGTTCAGGGTTTACCGGCTGGGGGTAATCACTGGCGGAAGACGCTGCGATTTGGCCCAGATAACCTGATGTACGTGGCCATGGGTTCTTCATGCAATGTCTGTATTGAAGAGGATGAGCGGCGGGCGGCGATGGTACGCTATCAGCCGGATGGTTCAGGTGAGCAGATAATTGCCCGGGGGATGAGAAACAGTGCGGGTTTTGACTGGTCACCCGATGATGGACATATTTATGCGACTGATAATGGTCGTGACTTGCTGGGCGATGACTTCCCGCCCTGTGAGCTGAATAGGATAGAAGAAGGTTCACACTATGGCTGGCCTTTTGCCAACGGAAACAAGATACCAGACCCGGATTTTGGTGAGAGCAGTGAAGGCGCAGTTGGAAACTCAGTAGCGCCTGTTCATGGGTTTCGTGCCCACAACGCGCCACTTGGCATTGAGTTCGTCAGGGGGGGTGCCTTTCCACAGGAATACCAGGGTTCAGCCATTGTCGCTTTGCATGGTTCCTGGAACAGGACCGAAAAAGATGGCTACAAGGTGGTCTCCCTGCACTGGGATGAGCAGGGTAACGTTGTGGAAAAAGATTTCGTCAGCGGTTTCCTGCAGGGTGATGAGGTGATGGGCAGGCCGGCTGAGGTGACGCAGGGTCCGGATGGTTCATTCTATATTGCCGACGATTTTTCTGGAGCGATCTATCGAGTGGCCTACGGTGAAAAGCAAAAACTTGAGATTGCAATGGCTAATAGCCAGCCAGTCTATATCGCTGAAGAAACGCTTGCCAAATATTCAGCGGATGAAAGATCAGCGCTGTTTGCAAAAGGTGAAACAGTGTTTCGGGCAAAAGTTTGTATCAGCTGCCATAATCCAAATGACAGCGGCTTGAAAGTTCTGGAAAATATTGGTGAAAAGCATAATGTTCAGACCCTGTTCCAACTTTTGGTAAAGCCCACATCTCCAATGCCGGTTTTCCCACTGACGGACGTAGAAAAGGAAGCATTAGCCGTCTATTTGATTGAAAGCTACTAGTTTGAAGGTGTCATTGGTAAATCTATGATGGTTTCCGAAGAATATGGCAATTAAGGTAAACATTACTGTTGATGCGAGCGGGCTTCGATGCCCGGAGCCCTTAATGGTGACGCGAAATAAATTGATGGATATGGCGTCAGGAGAAGTAATCAAGGTAATAGCTACCGACCCGTCAACCTCTTGGGACTTTCCAAACTTCTGTAAGTTTCTCAATCATGAGTTGATCCGGCAGGAAGAGACAGAGGATCAATACTTCTACTGGATTCGAAAAGGTTAAGTGTCTTCCGTATCATACTATTTTGCCTACGGCAGCAATATGAACCCTGACAGGGTCCGCCGACGGCGCATGCAATTCGATCAATATCAAGCCGGCAAGCTTCATGATTTTCGACTCGCGTTTAACAAGCGCTCGGTGAAATATATTGGTGCCGCTTCCGCCAACGTAATGATGCGAAAAGGTGCTGTAACCGAGGGTGTGGTCTATAGGTTAAGGCATGAGGACGAGATCAGCATGATGGATCCGTATGAAGGTTTCCCGGTTCGTTATGACAGACAGCTGCTGAAGATAGTGTGCCCGGACGGCCCAGTAGATGCCTGGGTTTATCTCGCCCAGCAGGAATACATTGACAATAGTTTGAAGCCTGCCAGATGGTATTTGGATCATCTTCTCGCCGCCAGCGAGCTTCTGTCCAGCCCATACATTGAGCAACTGGCGGCAGTAGACTGTCTTCCTGATACGGATGTTGAACCGGAATGAGTGCTTGCAATGAAATTGATTGACGTGACTGGCCGCCACACTTTGGCAGTTTTCTGACGTTCATTACTTGTCAACAGAGAACAGATATTAAGGACAACTGAAATGGCGTTTCCAGACGGGTATTCAACTGATCCGGGGTTTGACCCAGCCGAAGATTACATCGGTCCTTTTTACTATCAGCATAAGCCTGATCACAGAACCTACGCGTTCGTGGCGGAAGACAGGCACTGTAATGTCGTTAATCTGGTTCATGGCGGTGTATTGATGACGTTTGCTGACTTTTCACTATGTATGGAAGCGACAGACCACTACAGGTCAGAAGATTGTGTTTCAGTTAGTTTCAGTTGTGAATTCGTCTCTTCGGCCCGTGTCGGCGACCTGATTGAATGCCGTACGAGCTTGACCAGGAAAACTCGGTCCCTGGCATTCGTAACTGGCGAAATATTTGTCGGAGATGAAGCCGTTATGACATTTAGTTCAGTCGTCAAAAGGCTTAATCGCGAACAGTGATGAACTCAAGGAGGCTGCGAGTTGGGCTGGTGATGAATCCGCTGGCGGGGATCGGGGGTCCTGCTGCGTTAAAAGGAAGCGATGATCGGGATCTCGTTGATCAGGCGAGGTTGTCAGGTGTTGAAAGTAAAGTGCTTGCCAGGACCTGTTTATCTATAGAAGGTCTGGCAGGTGTAGCAGACAGGGTCGAATTTGTTACTTTCGCGGGGGAGATGGGGGAGGCAGCACTAAAAAGCAGCGGGCACCACTATAAGGTTGTTGGTGACCCTGACCGGCATCCAACGAGTGCGGAAGATACCAGGCGGGCCATCGAGTTGCTGCAGGCAGAGTCCGTGGATATCATTCTTTTTGCCGGTGGCGACGGTACTGCTGGAGATGTTTGTGATGTTGTAAAACCAGGCCAGGTAGTGCTGGGTATTCCCTGTGGTGTGAAGATGCATTCTGGTGTATTTGCCAATAGCCCAGTGGCTGCCGGGAAAATTGTATGTGACATTGCCCTGGGGAAACTCACTACCGTGACGGATGCCGAAGTCAGGGATATTGACGAGGAAGCATTTCGGCAGGGTACGGTGCTGGCAAAGTATCGCGGTGAGATGACCGTGCCGGAGGAACTTCGTTATATCCAGCAGACCAAATCCGGTGGGATGGAGGTGGAAGCCTTGGTTTTGCAGGAAATTGCAGCTGACGTGATCGACAATATGAAAGCGGGGGTTCAGTATCTGGTCGGCGCCGGAAGCACGACAGCCGCGGTCATGGAATCGCTGAGTCTTGAGAATACTTTACTGGGCGTGGATGTTGTCAGAGATGCTGAGCTGATTCTTGCAGATGCCACGGAAAATCAGCTGTTTTCGCTGGTGGAGGCTGTGCCGAGCCGTATCGTCATTACAGTGATTGGTGGCCAGGGGCACATTTTTGGACGTGGTAATCAACAACTTAGCTCGAGAGTGATCCGTGCGGTGGGGTTGGATAATCTGCATGTCATAGCGACAAAAACAAAACTTGAGGGTCTGCGGGGCAAACCGTTGCTGGTGGATACGGGCGATCCATCACTGGATAAAGAACTCTCAGGCTTGTGTCGTGTCACTACTGGTTACGAGGATTCTGTACTGTGCAGGGTTAGCTAGCCTTGATCTGACATTAATTCGACAGAATTCAGTAGTTAGGATTGAATAGTCTGGTGCCTGATCTGGCGTGGCTAGCGCCAGGGATGGACGCGGGAATGGCGGGGGCGCCGAGCCCATGGATGGCCGGGGGCGCCGAGCCAAATGCCACAGAAGATTAGGTGCTGGACTATTTAATCCGGTGCTTAACTAAGAAGCATTGTAAACATCACTGTTAGTCTAGTTTTATGGACTAGTTCAGATTCACATATTCACAACAACTCACAGCACTATCGCATCAGATCAGGAATGGCTCTGAAGAATATGCAGCACAACCTTGTTTATGGCGATTGAGTCTCCACTTCGCAGAGCGTTCCGCAGCTGATTGATGACCAGCTTCTGGTCTTCAACCATCGAAGGGCTTGGCTCTTCGGTTGGTGCAATTCGGACCAGGTTCGACTCGTCAACTTTGTAGACCGGCGCCATGTAAATCGGGTCTGATATTTGGGTAAGCCTGAGAAAGGCCTTGTGCGTCAGAGCTGCCTGGTCTATTCCATCCTGGCGAATCGTGTCCGAATATCGAATGTAGCCTTCATCGGCTAGCCAGACGAGGGCAAAAAAACCGGCCGTGTATTGGGGACTGTGAAGGCCATACTCGTCTGGCTCATCTATGCCAGCCACATCGTCGACGTATACTGGTGCCTTGGTCGGAAATAGTTCATAAAGGATGCTGAGAATCCTCCCTATGTGTCGATAGAAATTCTCAATGTTGATGTCAGCCATAAGCATACCCAAAAATGGATTACATCATTATAACGGCCCGGGATGCTGGTTACATGCTGGTATTCCCGATTTGCTGACCGCGTTGTCGCCGGAAATAACGGACAGTGGTTGTCTGAACTGGAATGCGTTTTTGCGGCTCTAAATACTGTATACCGCTGTGGTCTGGGCGCATTAGGAATGCAAGGCTACAGGGGTTATATTCTCGCTTCCTAAAACCCGTGGCCGATATTCTAAATTAGACTATCAAGCTGCTGGACTTTCGGAATTACTCAGCGTATCAATTGAGAAAGCCCCACTCAGGAGGTTGTAACGATGCCAATCAGGACGTTGAACAAACTGCTGGATTCGCGAAATATTTCATTTCGCAGTTATAACCACTCGCCCACCTTTACCGCACAGGAAACCGCCGAGGTACTTCATACCACAGGCTATGAAGTTGCCAAATCAGTGGTGTTAAAAATTGATAGCCGATTCGTAATATTGGTATTGCCGGCATGCCAGCAGGTTGACCTCGAAGGTTTCCGCCAAAAGGTTGGAGCGAAAACCGTTGAATTGGCAACAGAAAGAGAGCTGCAAACAATTGCCCCCATGTGTGATAAGGGCAGTATTCCACCTGTAGGGAATCTATTCGGGCTTCCCGTCTATGTTTCGACCTCATTGGCAGAAGATGAGGTCATTTCCTTTACCGCAGGCACTCACACAGAAGATATTCGAATGTCCTATAGAGATTTTGAGTGGTTAGTCCAACCGCAACTGATGGATTTTACTTCACACTAGGAGATTGAGATGCTTTCCAGGTACCGAGCTCTGTCCACTGTCAATCTAGCTGACGTGACAACTTTTGTGAACCCGCCGATACCGGCCCTGACACTGGATAGTCCCGCCAGTATCTTTATGACGGACTTCCGCAGCGTTCATCCCGTGGTAGTCAATTGCAAGTCTAATGTCTGTGAAGCGCTGAACTTGATGAAACGATCATACGTCAGGTCCCTGCTTGTGACGGACATAGGGGGTACCAGTTTTAATGGTATTGTCACTGCAACCGATATCAACAGTGGCAAGGTTCTGGCTTATATGGCCAGCAACCAGATAAAAAATCGCGATGAAGTGCTCGTGGAAAACGTGATGATTAACCGGGAGCATATACACGGTCTTGATTATGAGAAGATTTCGGCATCGACGATTGGGGATATTCTGGAAACCATCAAGCACCTCAGCGAACAACACGTGATCGTTGTCGACAGATCTCTGACTTCATTCGTCGTCAGGGGCATGTTTTCAACCACCAACATTGCCAAGGCATTACATATCAAATTTGATGTTGAACCGCAGGCTAGAACTTTTTTTGAGCTGGAACAGGTGGTCCTGCATCATCATATGGTCTGATCCTTCTGAAAGGGCTGGCGTTAAAATACCTTGTAATTGCAAGAAACCGGATCGCATCTTGATTCGGATCAATGTCTCCACATGTGTCGTGCCTTAATACTGGTCTTTTATTGACTGGGTAAGGTCGGGTAATGTCAGAGGCAACAATAGGCCAGAAGCGATTTCCTGCACTGGCGAACCGCGATTTCCGTATCCTCTGGTATGGCATGCTGTTTGCCAGCGGTACCATGGCTTTTCAGTATTACGCGCAGATGTGGCTCATCTATAGCATTACTGATTCGTCCTGGACCCTGGGTTTGCTGGGTGCCATCCGCGGTATCGCGACGCTCCTGTTTGGTTTGTATGGTGGTGCGCTTGCGGATCGCATGGACAGACGCCTGCTGCTGATCTTGACTGAGACGATTGCGTTGATAGTTAGCCTGGTACTCGGCGTCATGGTGATACTGGGCTATCAGTCGTTGTGGTTGATATTCACCCTGATCTTTATTGGTGCCGCCACTGCATCAATAGATGCTCCTATCCGGCAGGCGCTTATTCCTGAGCTTGTGCCGCAACAGCAGATTCCCAATGCGGTTGCCCTGACCACAGCCGCGCAGATGGGCTCATTTGCAGTGACCCCGATTCTTGCGGGATTTGTAATTGATGCCATAGGCCCGGGAGGCGCCTATGTCGTGAGTACGCTCGGTAATGTCGGCATTGTCGTTGTCCTGCTGATGCTGAACTACCGTGGTGTCGTACGGGTTGCAGCCAGTGAACCAGTGGTGACTTCAATAAAGTATGGTGTCACCTATGTCCGTACCCAGAGCAGGATTATGTGGATTATTGTCCTCATGTTTTTTGCATCGGCTTTTGGGTTTGCACTTTTTCATGGCCCGATCGCAAGATGGGCGGGAGATATCCTGGGACTCGCACCCGGGCAATATGGTCTGCTTGCCGCAACCTGGGGTGTCGGTACCTTGATCGCATCCTATTGCCTGTCGGCTGTTAGCGGTGTTCGCCACCTGGGAAAAATACTGGTCACAGGAGCCCTCCTGTTTGGAGCGTCCTTTTTGATGTTTGGGTTGGTGCGGTCAATTCCTCTTGCTGCCATAGCCTATTTTATTAACGGTGCTGCCTGGACCTGCGCGAGTATCAGTGCCACTTCGCTGGTGCAAAGGGAGGTGAGCAATGAAGTGCGGGGCAGGGTGATGTCCCTGTTTATGATCAGTGGCGCTATCGCCCAGATGAATTCGCTGCTGCTTGGATTTGCAGCTGACCTGGTCGGTATGTCAGTGATGCTTCCATCGGCAGGGCTGCTGTGTACGCTGGCTGTTTTGTTGCTGCTGATGTTTGTTCCGGCACTAAGAAATCTGGACTTACCGTTGGTGAAAAAGAATGGTTATGAATAGGGATACCTTGATCTTGATCAATTACAAAGTCGATTGAGAGCAACACATTAGTGATTCTTAGGTTCGTCATGAAAATATTGATTATTAGCTAAACAGGTGGAGGGGAAGCCATGGCAGCGGTGATTAAAGAGGACAAAATTTACAACGGGTGGGAAGATATCTATCGCAATAAGTGGGAATGGGATGAGGTTTACTGGGGGTCACACTGTGTGGATTGTTACCCAGGTTCTTGCCCCATGCGGGTCTATGTGAAGGATGGCATTGTCTGGCGAGAGGAACAGGCCGGTAGTTTCGATACCATTGAAGAAAACGTGCCTGATTTTAATCCCATGGGTTGTCAGAAGGGTGCATCCTGGAGTCAGTCACTCTATGGCCCGGATCGTCTGCTTTATCCCCTGAAGCGGGTCGGTGAGCGTGGTGAAGGGAAATGGAACAGGGTGAGCTGGGATGATGCTCTGACCGATATCGCAGACTCCCTGGTAGATGCGATCCAGGAGTATGGTCCGCATACGATTACCCATGAGGGAACGCCCGAATATGCAACCGTACACCCAACCAGTAAGTTTTTTGGCACCATCGGTGGCGCCCACTTGGACCTGAATGGTTCAATCAATGATTTCTCCATAGGCCTGTACCAGACCTTTGGTAAGTTCTCGCCGGTAAGTTCGGCTGATGACTGGTTTCATTCGGAGCTGATCCTGATCTGGCACATGAATCCGGTCTTTACCCGAATTCCCTTCTACCATTTTATTGCGGAAGCGCGATACAACGGTGCCGAGGTGGTGAATATCTCGCCTGATATTAACCCCTCCCATACCCACGCGGATTACCAGGTGCCGATTAACGGTGCAACGGATCCGGCTTTTGGTCTGGCGATCGTCCAGGTCATCCTTGAGGAGAAAATAGCAGACTGGGAATTTATTCGTGAGCAGACCGATCTCGCTTACCTGGTTCGCAGCGATACGGGTCGGTACCTGAGGGAGACAGAGGTCACTGGTTCGGGTCGTGAGGATCAGATGTATCAGTGGGATCCTGAAACAGGGCTCATGAAAGCCGATCGTGGTGACTGCCGTCTCAACGGCCTGGAGGTCGCCCTTGAAGGAACCTTTGAAGTAGAGCTGGGTGACGGCACGGAAGTAGAAGTGCGTCCTGTACTGGAAGTACTCACGGATCATCTCAATGAGAACTTCACTCCAGAGAAACAGGAGCCGATCACGGGGGTTCATCCAGACACTATTCGCCTCTTGGCGCGCAAAGTAGCATCGAAGCGTACCAACATCATGCTCGGATATAACGCCTGCAAGTTTTATCACGGTGACCTGATCGAGCGCGCCATGTGCCTTGTGTTAGCGGTGAGCGGAAACTGGGGCAAGCAGGGAACAGGAATTCGCTGCTGGGCCTCTGGTATGCATGAAGGACAATTTATTGCTCAGGAAAAACCTGCACCCGGTGCCCAGGCTACTGAAATGGTCATAGCTTCCCGGGAAGCTGCCTTTGAAGCTTTTAAAGCCATTGACCCGACCGCTACTACAGAAATTGCCATCAGGGATAGTGTGCGCCTGCAGGATCCACCCCTGGCAGAAATACCGGCGTTCTTTTGGTACGACCAGTGTGGCTATGAAGAACGGTGGAATACACGTGAATGGGGTGATGAATCTTTGCCGCGAAGTTTCAATGAATATATGAAAGAGGCCCTCGACAAGGGCTGGTGGGATGAGCCATCCAAGGATCCACCCCAGGTTCTCATTGAGTGCGGCGGCAATATGCTGCGCCGTACCAGGGGCGGCAAGACAGCGCTGCTTGATACCCTGTGGCCGAAACTGAAGAAAATCGTAACCATTGATTTTCGTATGAGCCAGACCGCGCTGTATGCAGACTATGTACTACCTGCAGCACAACACTACGAAAAAATCGGCTTCAGTATTCCCACACCCCATGTGTTGAACCTGAACCTGTCAGACAAGGCAGTTAAACCAGCCGGTGAGGCAAGGAATGAGTGGGACATATACCTGGCGCTGGTGGAGAAATTTGTCGAGCGGGCCGCTGCACGTGGACTTAAGGAGTATGAAACCTACACGGGAGATACAAGAGTAATCGACGAACTGGTCGACCGCTTCACCATGGGTGGTTATTACAAGGATGAAAACGGTGAATTTGATGAAGAAAAGCTGATTGATGAAGGTGTCCGGGATTCGGTCATGTGCGGCACCCTGCCGATGGGCACCTCCCTTGACAGCGTCCGCGATAGTGGCCCGGTCAGGTTTATCGATTTTGGCGTGACGGGCATGGGGTCAGCGCAGGCTTCACCCATCGAGAAAGACAAAACCCATGTGCCGTTTAGGAATCACACTGAATCGGGGCATCCGTTTCCCACCTATGCCCGCAGAGCTCAATTCTTCATTGATCATGACTGGTTTATAGAAGCAGGAGAACAGTTGCCTACCCATAAGCCAGATCCTAAAGCGGGGGGAGATTATCCTCTTGGTATGACCTCTGGGCACAATCGCTGGTCAATTCATACAATGAACCAGGCGAATAGCGTGATTCTAGGAACCCACAGGGGGGAGCCCAATATGATGGTCAATCCTGATGATGCAGCTGAACGTGACGTCGAGGATGATGACCTGGTACGTGTTTATAACGATGTGGGTGAGTTTAAGGTCAGGGTCAAGATTGCCGCCAATGTCAAACCGGGCCAGGTGGTGTCTTACAACGGCTGGGCCGGATCCCAGTACAAAGACTGGAGTGGTGCGAATGAGATGGAGCCGGGCATGGTGAAATGGATTGGGTTTGCCGGTGGTTACGGGCACCTGAATTTTTTCCCAACCGAGTGGCAGCCCGTGCCCGTGTCTCGGTGGACGCGATGTGAATTTGAGAAGATCGTGGATGCCTGAGGCGAAAGCACACAAGCAGCAATACCAGGATCGGATTGAATTCGACTCAGTCAAGTGGGGAACCCACTGTGCAGACTGTTATCCTGGAAATTGCCCGATGCGGGTATTCGTTAAGGACAACAAGGTTGTTCGCGAAGAGCAGTCGGGAACCCTGCCAACCGTGGAGGAGGGGATCCCCGACTACAATCCCATGGGATGTATGCAGGGCGCCTGTTGGAATCACTCATTGGATGGCCCTGACCGGATCTCACATCCCCTTAAGCGGGTTGGTGAAAGGGGTGAAGGCAAATGGGAGCAGATTTCCTGGGACCAGGCACTAACGGAAATAGCCGACAGCATGCTTGATGCTATAGAGGAACATGGACCACGCTCTATTGTCCGGGATGGTACGCCCGAAACGGCAGTGGTTGGACCAACGGGTCGCTTTTTTGAAACCATTGGTGGATTTGGACTCGATGTGAACGGTTCCATTGGGGATTTTAATCCAGGGCTGTATGTTAGCTTTGGCAAGATGCAGATAGAGAGTTCCGCCGATGAGTGGTTTTGTTCTGAGCTCATACTGTTTTGGCACAGTAATCCTGTGTATACACGGATACCTTTCTATCATTTCATTGCAGAAGCCCGATACAACGGTTGTGAAATAGTCAACATTTCGCCTGATATCAACCCATCCCATACGCATGCGGACTACCAGATAACAGTCAATGGAGCGAGTGATGCTGCACTGGCCCTGTCAATGGTTCAGGTTGTTCTCGAAGAGGGCATCGCCGACCTGGAATTTGTCAGGGAGCAGACCGATCTCAGCCTGCTAGTCAGGAACGACACGGGTCGCTATCTGCGCGAGGTTGATATCAGCGGAGAGGGTCGGGAAGATCAATTGTACCATTGGGACCCAGGCTCGGGATTGAAACAGGCGGATCGCGGTAACCTGTTACTGGATGGACTGGAAGTTGCGCTTGCTGGGGAGTTTGACGTAAAGCTGCAGGACGGTACCAGCGTTGGTGTCAAGCCCGTACTTGATGTTCTCAGGGAGCAACTGGATCGGGAATATACTCCGGAAAAACAACAGGCCGTGACCGGCGTTCATCCAGACACTGTGCGTATGCTGGCGAGGAAAATTGCCACCAGGCGTACTAATATTATGCATGGCATGAACGCGGCCAAGATTTATCATGGTGACCTGATAGAGCGCGCCATTTGTCTCTTGCTTGGCGTGACAGGCAATTGGGGGCGTCGCGGGTCTGGCATCAGGGGTTGGGCAATCGGGCTTATGGATGGCTCCCAGCTTGCCATGGGCAAAAACAAGCCTGGACTGCTGGCGGCCGATGCCGTATTGAGTTCAAGGGAAGGGGCGATCATGGGTCTGCAGCAGCTGGATCCCACCATGACCACCGAACTTGCGATGAATGAGCTGACCAAGGGGCCGCGGGGATTGCTTGGTGAATTGCAGCAGGTACCAGAGGGTACCGAGTTTCCGTTCGCTGCGCACTCAATCCCTGCCTTCTGGTGGTACTATCAGGTTGAATTCGGCGATCGCTGGAACAAGCCAGAGTGGGGAGATTCATCCCTGCCGAGAACATTTGATGAGTATATGCAGGAAGCCCTGGACAAGGGCTGGTGGAACGGCCTGGATCACCCGAGAAAGGATGAAGTACCGCAGGTGCTGATTGAGTGTGGCAGTAACATGCTGCGCAGGGCCCGTGGTGGCAAGGAAAAGCTGCTTAAGACACTCTGGCCCAAATTAAAAACCATCATAGATATCGACTTTCGCATGACCGCCACGGCTAGCTATTCGGACTACTTTTTGCCGGCTGCTCAACATTATGAAAAGGTCTGCTTTGCCATTACCGGGCCGCAGGTGATGAATCTCACGCTTGCAGACAAGGTGGTAGAGCCCGCCGGTGAGTCGAAAAGTGAATGGCGAATATTTTCAGACCTGCTGGCCGTCATGTCACGACGGGCTGCCGAGAGAGGAATCAGTGAATACAGTGACCCGGAGGGCAAGGCAAGAAAGTATGCCGAACTTGAGCAGGTGTTCACCATGGACGGCTATTATGAGAATGAGGAAGTTGTGGCCGATGAGCAGGTCAGGGATTCTGCCTTTGCCGGTACGCTGCCAGAGGGAACGACACTGGACAGCTTACGTGAAACAGGATTTGTAAGGTTTATTGACTGGGGGAAAATGCCCGGTGCCCTGCATCAGGCATCACCCTTTGAAACGGACAAGGTACATACACCCTTTCGTCATCATGTAGAGCGAGGCGATCCATTTCCTACCTATTCGAGGCGAGCACAGTTTTATATTGACCATGCGTGGTTTCTGGAAGCCAACGAACAACTCCCGGTTCACAAGCCAAATCCTGCTATGGGTGGGGACTATCCCATGGGGCTGACGTCAGGGCATAATCGATGGTCTATTCACTCGATAAATCACCTCAACCGGACCGTGTTAAGTACTCACCGGGGATCACCTAACGTGATGGTTAACCCGGACGATGCAAAATCCCGTGGAGTTGAAGATGATGACCTCATCCGAATTTTCAATGATGTCAGTGATTTTTACTGTCATGCTAAGGTTGCCCCTAATGTGCGGCCGGGGCAGGTCGTTTCCTATAACGGCTGGGAGCCATTGCAGTATAAAGGCTGGAATGGCGCTAACGAAATAGAGCCAGGCATGGTCAAGTGGAATGGTTTCTCAGGAGGATATGGGCATCTGAACTTTGCCTTCCTTGGCTGGCAGCCGATTCCTATTGACCGTTGGACCCGGTGTGACTTTGAATTGGCATAGAAATACAATAGCGAACTGTTGACCAGGTCAATAGTTTAACTTTGAGAAAGTGGAGAAGGTGTTATGAAAGTTGATCGAATGGATAATGAAGCCGCGGACCTTAAGGATCCGGCTTCGGCTGTCTGGAGTGGGCTAACAGCGGAGAATATTACGCTTGCACCTGTACCTTTAGCGGCACAACCAACGGAGTACATCAGGGTTAGCCGGGCTGATCTTCCCTATGGAGAGACAGCTGACGCCAGCGCGACTGCGGTTGGCAGTGGCGATCAGTTGTATGTTCGTCTTGAATGGCAGGATGATGAAAGGCCGAACGGAGAATTTGCCGATGCGGCAGCAGTTATTCTTGGATCAGGCGACAATATTGCTACCCTGGGCAGTGACGATATCCCGGTGAAGCTCTGGTACTGGGCAGAAGACCGTGAGGGCGCCCTAAATCTCTCGTCTAGAGGACCTGGTGTGGTGCGCAAGAATCCGGGTGCCTCGATCAGTGCCGCGGCAAGCCTTGATGATAATCGCTGGGCCGTCGTTTTGTCGGGTCCGGCGAAGGAAGTTAGTGATTCACAAATGGGTGTTGCGATCTGGAATGGCTCAAATGATGAAAGGGCAGGACTTGCGGCCGTAAGTGGCTGGCTATCGCTGGATATGGAGGCGTCATGAACGAAACGAGTGAAAAGAGACAGATCGCATGGGTTATCGATCTGAACAAATGTATTGGCTGTCAAACCTGTTCCGTTGCCTGCAAGGTACTCTGGACTCGTGAAGAAAGCGAGAAGGCACAGTGGTGGTGTTCGGTAAACACCCTTCCAGGTAAAGGCACACCGAAGGATTGGGAAGGTATGGGGGGTGGTTTTGATGATGCGATGGCACCTAAGACCGGGCATCAGCCGACACTAGCGGACTTTGGTGGTGGCTTTGATTTTAATCATGAAGAGGTCTTTTTTGGTGGCTCCGCCGGCAAGGTGCACCTCGAACCGCAGGCACCACGAGAGGGCCGTTGGGCGATGAACTGGGATGAAGACCAGGGTGCCGGCGAATGGCCAAATTCCTACTATTTCTACATGCCGAGGATGTGCAATCATTGCTCCAAGCCTGCCTGTGCACAAGCCTGCCCATCGGGTGCGATGTACAAGAATGACGATGGACTGGTGGTCCGGGATGAAGATATTTGTTCAGGCAGCCGCTTCTGTATGGAAGCCTGTCCCTACAAAAAGATTTATTTCAATTATGAGAGACACGTTGGGCAGCATTGTATTGGCTGTTTCCCGCGTATCGAGAAGGGTGTAGCGCCCGCATGCGTTCGCCAGTGTCCGGGACGGGCGATATTTACTGGCTGGCTGTCAGAGGATGGTCCAGTGAAGGACCTGGTGATGAAACATAAGGTAGCCCTGCCATTGCATGGAGAATATGGGACCTCACCGAATGTTTACTACATACCACCCCTGTCTCCACACCCCCTAAATGAAGATATGTCTATTAATGCGGAGAAAGCGCGTATACCACCTGAAGAGCTCGAAGCTCTATTCGGGCCTGAGGTACACGATGCCCTGGCGACAATGCAATCTGAGATGGACAAGGTTCGCGACGGCGGTTCGTCTGAGTTGATGAAGACCTTGATTGCTTACAAATGGCAGGAGCTTCTCGGTCCCTTTACAGCAGATCCAGCGGACATTATTGCCACCGGATAAGGAGAAGGTAGATGTTTGTATATTCATTGGACGGACTGGAAATTGATGGCGATCTGGCCAACGATATTGAGATCGAAGACAACGAGATCACGGCTCGTTCAGGGGTGTATCAGGTACTGGGTCAAATTTTCAGTGTGCCGGATGGAACTGACCATGAGCTGGCAGTTGAAGGGAAATGGCCGGAAAAACTGCGCGAAGCGGCCTCTCTGCTGGCTTTTGATTTTGATTTTGGTGTCGCGGCACTGGCATCGTCGGTCAGCGCCGAAGATTACCAGGCTGAATATTTGCGCCTTTTTGAGATTGGTGACGGTGATGGTTGCCCGGCGCCAATTTATGGTGGGCTCTACACCGGCGGTGACCGGCGCAAACAAATGGAAGAAGTCGCACGTTTTTTTGAATACTTTGGCCTTAAAACCTCTAAAGAGGATAAACGTCCACCCGATCATCTTGCTACTGAATTTGAATTCATGCAGTATTTGGCATTCAAGGAAGCAGCATCGCCATCACCCAGATTGGGTGGTTCATTCCATCGTGCCCAGGAGGATTTTCTGGAACGGCAGCTAATAAGCTGGCTGGATGAATTTGCTGCAAAATTGGCCGCTGCGGATGCTTTGCCCGTCTATATATGGGCAAGCCGTACAGCGGCTGAGTTTGTAAAAGCGGATCTGCAATATCTTCAATCATGAGTAGGAAAACGGGCTGTGACAAAACCAACTGGCGACGCGGGGGTAGACACTGTTGAAGGTGGCTATCGTGATAAATGGTCATGGGATCAGGTTACCTTTGGTACCCATTGCCTGAACTGCCTGGCTAGTTGCCCCTATAGGGTCTATGTCAAGGATGGTGAAGTAATTTTCGAAGAGCCTGCTGCTCTGTTCGAGCAGGTTAATCCCAATGTTCCCGATATGAATCCGATGGCCTGTCAAAAAGGCAGTGCCTGGAGTCAGCAGCTTGATGGACCTGATCGGCTCAAATATCCGATGCGTCGTGTGGGTGAAAGGGGCGAAGGCAAGTGGGAGCGGATCAGCTGGGATGAGGCGCTCCAGGAAGTGGCTGAATCGATTGTTGAAGCAATCGATATGGAAGGTCCTGAGTCTGTTGTCTTTGAGGAAACGGTCGAAGGGGGCCTCCTAACCCAGGCGGCTTACCTGCGGTTCGCTTCGCTGATCGGTGCTGTCACACTTGATGCGCAGGGGCTGATAAATGACTTTCCAGCCGGTCATCATATTACCTTTGGTAAATTCTCCTGTGCCAGTAGCCAGGATGATACCTTCAATGCTGAGGTCATACTGATCTGGCATTCCAACCCGGCTTATACATCTATTCCTTATGCGCATTTTATAACCGAGGCACGTTACAACGGCTCAAGTGTGGTCACTATCGCGCCGGACTACAGTGCCTCGGCAGTGATCTCTGACCAGTACCTGCCCATCAAGGCTGGCACGGATGCCGCCTTTGCCCTGGCCATGTGCCAGGTGATGGTTGAAGAGAATATCTTCAACAGGGATTTCGTTATTTCACAGACGGATTTGCCACTGCTGGTGAACACATCAACACGAAGATTTCTCCGTGGTAATGATCTTGATGAGGACTCGCCAGAGGATCAGTTCTATTGGTGGGATACTGATTCGGATGCCATGGTTGAGGCGCCACGTGTTTCTTTGCAGGTCGAGGGTGTTTCACCTGCATTGGAAGGCACCTGGACTGTCAAAATACTGGACGGAAGCGAGATTGAGGTAACCACAGTCTGGGAACTAATGAAGACACGGCTTCAGGACTATACGCCGGAGCTGGCCGAACCAATCTGCGGCGTGAACCCGGATTCAATCAGGCAACTTGCGCGCCAGATCGCAGAAAAGCGAACCAAGATTGTTGAGGGATTCAATACACCCAAGTATTTTCATGGTGACCTGATGGAACGCGCCATGATCCTGGTGCTGGCGTTGTCCGGGAACTGGGGGCGAAAGGGAACAGGGATACAGGGTCTTGCCCTGGCCGGTCTTGATGGCTACCAGATCTTTGGCATGAAGCAAGAGCGTGGTGTCAATGAGACCGCGCGCATCATGGATGGAATTGATGGGGCAATGGACCAGTTACGGGAGATGAGTCCAGATTCCACCGAAGAAATGCTCGGTACCGAATTACTCTTGAGGGGAATAGCAGCAGGGACAGCATCACCGCCGGCTTTTTTCCACTACTACCATTGTGGTTATGAAGAGACATGGAATAATGCGGCCTGGCAGGATCCTGCCATGAAGCGCCCCTTTGATGATTATCTGCAGGATGCCGTTCGTCGAGGCTGGTGGGGAGGCCTGGTAAAACCAGGGCCTGGAACCGACCCTACGGTATTTATTTCCGTCGCAACAAATCCCATCAGGCGTCAGCGGGGAGGCAGTGCCGGGTTGCTGGAGACGCTCTGGCCCAAGCTTGAGAAAATAGTCGTGGTCGAAAATCGAATGAGTTCGACTGCGCTTCAGGCAGATATCGTTTTACCTGCAGCCATGCAGTATGAAAGAAAGAATTTACAGTATGCGATTACCCACAGTTTCAACCTGGGTTTTTCTGATAAAGCCGTCGAGCCTCAGGGAGAAGCAAAAACGGAGTGGGAAATATTCCACCTGCTGTCACAGAAGGTCGCAGAGGTCGCAGAAGAAGAGGATTGTGTGGAATATCTGGACGGACGCAGGCAACCGCGCTCGCTGGAAGCCCTGGGAGATCAGTTTACCGCGCAGGGAAATTTTGAAGATGAAGAAGTCATTATTGAAGAGTGGATTGCCGATAGTGTCGAGGCGGGAACCTTGCCACGTGGGGCAAGCCTCACAACGTTGCGGGAAAAAGGCGCGGTGAGATTCACTGGCCTTGGTTTGTTTGCACCAGGTCTCTCTCTTGCAACTGACGTCAAGCCAGATGAGCCGGTAACGGCGTTTACATGGCATGTCGAGAAGGGTGTCCCATTCCCAACCCTGACCCGACGAGCACAGTTTTTGATTGATCATCCGTGGTTTGCCGAGGCGGATGAAGACATTGTGCGACACAAGAACCCGCCGCAGATGGGTGGCGACTATCCTCTATTATTGACCAGTGGACATTCCCGGTGGACTGTCCACGCGTCGGCCATGGGTAATAAGGTGCTCGCAGAAACACACCGTGCAGAACCGCTTATAGTGCTCTCTTTAGTTGACGCGAAAGAGAGAGGAATTGAAGACGGTGATCTCGTCGGCATGAGAAATGATCGCGGCTCAGCTAAGCTCCGTGCCAAGGTTACTGGCAGAGTCCGACCTGGTCAGGCAATCGTTTATAATGGCTGGGAGCCACACATGTTTGAAAACTGGCAGGGACCAAATCAGGTTGAGCCAGGCATGGTGAAGTGGCTGCACCTGGTCAGTCGTTATGGCCACCTGCGTTACGTACCCTTTGGCTGGCAGCCTGTCCCCGCGGACAGGGCGGTTTATATTGAAGTAGAGAAAATAGCATCATGAGCGATACCAATGAAAGGCTTATAGAAATCACAGCCGAAGAGCAGGCTGCTCTTGCACGTGCTTTCGAGAGTACGCCTTCAGTCTTTAATCTTTTGTCGACATTGCGCACCCGCAGAATGGGCAAGGGGTATCGCAGTGAATCAGGTGAAGAAGAAACCTTCAGTTGGTCCAGTGGGCACCAGGCAAAACAACCGGAAGGTCCACTTTCTTATTCCTCAGTTGAGGAGCCGCTGCCTTTAACCGAAGTTGAGGAGGCAATTATTGCCTGGGCAGGACTGGGGCCAAATGGGATTGTTGCCGCAGATATCCCAACCCGCGGCGACCTTTCGAGCCTGCTCTACTGGGCTGGGCGCACTGCACCCGGTTCGAGCAATGACAACTCAGTTGATCTGCTGATAATTTCTGACCGGGGCGTCGATCTGTATCGACCAGGGACAGCGCGGTCAAAACCGGTTGAGATTGAAGGCCCGGAGGACTACTGGAAAGTTTTGCATTGGTATCGTACCGGATTACAACACTTATCTGATTCAAGGCCCGATGTTGACTGGTCTACATCGCCTCCAGGAACCCACAATGTGCGCCCCATGGGAGCGCCACAATACAATTTGAGCAGGCCTGGAAGTACTTGGTTTCTGCCCGTTGGAGATCTTGGCCGCGAGTGGGTGAATCTCCTTCTTTCGTCCTACCACTTCGGTGGGTTTTACCTGGAAGACACAAATGGAAATAAGCCGGCTGGATGTGATCAGTGGATTCGACCAGGTTTTCTCGAGGTTGGCTTCCCCTTCCCAATTTTTGATGAACTGGTGCTTATGTTTCATACCAGCCAGGTAGGCGCTGTAGTTCAGAATATGCGACTTGCCTGTGAAGCGCTGGGGCTGGGCGGCTGGACCATGGGAAATTACTCGGATGATATGCTGTTAGGCGCCTATCCGGAGGTGGCCGCAGGTCTTGGATTCAGCTTTATGGAGAGAGATCTGGAGCGAAACCCTTCCCGTACCGCAAGTTGCCTGGGGCTCGAAGGTGCCCTTGAAGCGGTGTGTGTACCGTCTCCCTGGTTCGCCAACGGTGAAGCTGCAGTGCGACACGTACTTGAATCTCGCTACAGCAGGGGAGGCCTTCTCTCCCGAACAGCAGGCGATGAGGCACCCCTGAGCCCGTTCAATGCGGAGACCCTTGAGCGGATTAAGGAAAATCCGAAAGCGCATGTACCGGACTGGGTCGTTGATGCTGCGGTAGATACCATTGACTATCTTGTGCAGGAATACGATATTGCGCCCGTTAATATTTCCCCGGTTCGGGCCAAGTTTTCACTGCAGGTACATCATGTAGATGAAGCCTATTATCAACAGTTTCATGTTGGTGATGAGCGCCCCTTTTTGATCACTGATCAGATTAGACAGCATGAGAAGGACTGGCATAGCTAAGCCAGGTAAATCTAAGCCAGGCAAACCTCTGCCAGGCAAAGCTAAGCCAGGCGTTACGACGAGTAAGAACATTAAAAGGGTAGTTAACTAGATGGATTGGTCATTATTGATTGCAAGTTTTATTCACGATCTGGCGCTGGCCGCCTATGTAGGCGGTGCGATCGCCATGGAATTTATTCTCGCACCGGCACAGGCGTCTATTCCGCCGGCCCAGGCTCAAATAATGGGTGAGAAGTCGTCTGGCCGTTTTCTGATTTTGGTTTGGGTTTCATTGATCCTGATTCTGCTAACGGGAATCTATCGGCTTTACTGGCGTGGTCTACTGTTTGGGGAGTCGTTCCTGGTCGCCCCGCTGACCTGGGACTATAGTTATGGCAGGACGCTTCTGGTGATGACGGTTTTCTGGTGCATATTAATGATAAACGGTGCCCTCATAACTTTCATATTCCGACCTATATTGAGTGGAAAAATGCAGGCAGGTAGCAGCCAATCACAGGGCCGTGACGCGATGGATGCGAAAATGAAAGCGGCAACCTGGGTGCAGAACCTTACCCGCGTCGATGTCGGGCTTGCGGTTGCCACAATACTGCTGGGAGCTTCACTGTCACGTGGAGGGCTTTTGTGACCGGGTTTTTTTGACACAGGTCCAGGTGGAGAATATTGCTTACAATTTGCTCTCGATAGTGCATGCGCTCAGCTGGAGTATCTATGCGGGCGGTGCGATTTGTATGGAGTTGATACTCAGGCATGCCCAGGAATACATGAAGCCATCCCAGATAGCGGTGGTTTGTGAGAATTCAGGCAAGCGTTATAGATGGTGGTCACTATTTTGTTTGCTGGGTCTGGTAGTAACCGGGATTCCGCTGGTTGCACTGGGAACCCATGAACTGGGTGTAGATCGTAATTACACCGTTTTACTAGCCTGTCTGACATTGTTATGGTTAGTACAGGTGATATTGCTGGCCTTGTTGTCATTTCGTTTTCACCCGGAAATGCATGCCAGGCTTT
This sequence comes from Gammaproteobacteria bacterium, assembly GCA_002726655.1. Lineage (GTDB taxonomy): Bacteria > Pseudomonadota > Gammaproteobacteria > Pseudomonadales > Azotimanducaceae. The sequence goes on along the minus strand of PBRP01000136.1, from coordinate 21,514 downwards.
CTTCCTCAATGAGTGCCGAGGAAATAAAGCATGAGCGGCAGCGGGTGGGTGCAGCAATAGTGAATATGAACATTACCGTTAGAATCGAGCTCGGTTGCATACTTCTTGCATTAGCGCTGGGTGCAGCCTTACATTTGACTTAACGGGCCTTAAGTACTCTGAGTGAGTCAGGATGATAAATAGATGCCAAAGACAATAGCGATTACACCTTCGTGGTTCTGGCCTGAATCTGTTGACCGGGTTGCAGGCATTCCACCCTATGGAGTCTCTGAATTCTGTGTTGCGCGTCATGCCAGATATATACCGGATTCGCCGGCAATCATAGCGGGGAGCCAGGAACTCAGTTTTTCTCAATTGCACGCTCGCGTTCTAGCCCTCAGTGAGAAACTCCTGAGCGCAGGGCCAGACAGTAAAAGAGCGGTGTTGAGTGGTGCCATGGATGCAGCGAATATGATCCGTCTTCTGGCGGCCCTCAAGGCTGGCTTTCATATTAGAGTGGTTCCCGTAGATGAAGACCTTGCTGATGCCAAGGGTTTGTTCTCTGCATCCATTAACCTCTCTGACGAGGAGGTCGAGTCCGAAGCTGTCAACGAAACTGCTCAGCCAATCCCGGAGCTTGAAGCCCTTAGGTCACCTGCTGTCGCGATCCCAGGGGATGCTTGCGTTATTAATCACAGCCATCGCTCCCTGCTGGCTGGAGTTATTTCCACTGTTACCTTCCTGCAGCCTCAGGACAGACCCTGGTTGGGGACAATAGGGCTGGATCGTTGGGAAGGGTTGCTTAGTGCTCTCACGCCCCTATATCTCGGCGTGCCACTTATCCTGAATGCGGAATCCCAGGGGTTTGCCGAAACCATACAACAGCATCAGCCGGGCTATGCGGTGGAAGACCTGAGCACAGCAACACTTGCTACCAGGGAAGATAAACGAGCCGTGAAGAAGGCTCGCGGTATTCTTGATGCCGTTCTACTCAGTACACCTGGAGTCTTTAATTCCGGTGATCGACAGCGGGTGGCAAAGTCATTTCGCTGCTCATCCCTGACATTTTTTGGTAAGCCCGAGACCGGAACCATCTTTGCATCACACCCCCAGTGGTACCTGGATGAATCAGTCGGTATCCCTGTCACCAATGCGCACGTCGTGCCATCAGATCCGCGAAACGGAGCGCCGATCCAGGCCCTCTGGGAATTGGTTGAATCTGCGGAAGTTACAGTGAAAGGTCCAATGCTGATGTGTGGTTATGAAGGTGGTGACAACGAGGACCACTACGTTGATGGGCGTTATCGAACGGGTGTAATCGCCTCATCAGATGCTAACGGGATGATTTACGTATTACCCGATTGATGAATGGGTATGAACTAGTAAGGATACAGAGAGATTAATATGGCGGAGAAGCCTGAAACCCCACATAACTATCTGAAAACACAAGCACTCGTCACGGAACACCTGTTTGATATGGTGATTGAGATCCGTGAACCCTTGCAGGTTGGCAATATCCCAAAGGGCAACCGCCAGATTCTTCTTGGCGATGGCGGCGAGTTCAAGGGCCAGCGATTGAGTGGCGAGGTCCTGCCCTATGGGGCGGACTGGTTCCTGATCAGGAGTGATGGCGTAGGCGAACTCGATGTGCGCGTCACATTGAAAACAGATGATGGTGAGCTGATCTATATGCAGAGCGGGGGTTTTCTGAGCTACTCCCGTGAGATGGCAAAAAGTGTACTTTCGGGGACGGCTGACCCTTCAGATTATTATTTCCGGGAAAGAACAATTTTTGAAACTGCCGCTGAAAGATTTAACTGGATGAACTCCATCGTAGCCGTTGGAACCGGCTGGTATCAGCCTGGCATGGTAGGGATGTCAATATACGAGATTAAATAGAAGGGGTATCGCTTCATGGAAAATCAAAGCCGGCAGATAGCAATGGTCTTTGATCTCAACAAGTGCATCGGCTGTCAGACCTGTTCAGTCGCCTGCAAGGTCTTGTGGTCAAGAGATGAAGGGAGCGATTACCACTGGTGGTGTACCGTAAACACCATCCCCGGAAAAGGTAGCCCGAAGGACTGGGAAAAGATGGGGGGTGGCTATGACAAGGGTAAGCTCATACTCGGTCATGTTCCCGAGAAAGAAGAGTACGGAGGTGGCTGGGACTTTAATTACAACGAAGTATTCTATGGTGAGGCGGACTCACGCAAACCACTGAGAGTTGTGGGTGAACAGCCAACCTGGGGACCTAACTGGGATGAGGATCAGGGCGGTGGACAATACCCCAATAGTTACTATTATTATCTGCCCCGGCTCTGCAATCACTGTACTCACCCTGCATGCGTGGAGGCATGTCCTTCGGGGGCCATGTCAAAGCGCACCCAGGACGGAATTGTCGTCAGGGATGATGAAAAATGCCAGGGAGACCGTAAGTGTGCCGCTGCCTGTCCCTACAAAAAGATCTACTTCAATTACCAGAAAGGCATCTCCCAGCATTGCATCATGTGTTATCCGCGCCTTGAAGATGGGGTCGCACCAGCTTGTGCAAGGCAGTGCCCGGGGCGCCTCGTGTTTGTGGGCTACCTTGATGATGAAAATGGACCGATTCACAAACTGGTGAACCAATGGAAGGTTGCTGTGCCACTGCACCCGGAATATGGCACCCAGCCCAACATCTTTTATGTGCCACCCATCGCTCCCAAGCCAATCAATGAAGACGGTTCAATCAATGAGGACAAGAACCGTATCCCCGCGGCTCTTCTCGAGGAACAGTTTGGACCCGATGTGCATCAGGCATTAGCGACCCTGCAGACGGAAATGAAGAAGACGAAAGAGGGTGGTCAGTCTGACCTGATGGATTTACTGATTGCCTATGAATGGAAAGAGCTCTTTTCTGAATTCACTGTTGACCCGGTTGATATCGAGCAGGCTGGGCAGGAGTGAGCGCAACGGCTTCTCTGTATCGTCTGTTTGCTGATATCTATTTATTCCCCGAGGCGAATCGAACCCGGTCTTTCATATCAGGGGAGTTGCAACAGAATTTTATAAACCTGGCCAGTGGAGCGGGATTCCCTTTTGATCACTCCAACCAGTTGATCCTGGACACGACCATTGAGGTCTTCGAGAGCGAATTTATCGCTTTACATGAAGTTGGTATGGGTGGTGCTCCCTGCGCCTTGCATAGCGGGCACTATATGCGTGACCGTTCGAAGACGATGGAGGAAGTGCTCAGGTTTTATCGATTTTTTGATTTCAAGCATGAGAGTACTACGGATCACTTTCCGGATCACCTGAGTAAGGAACTCCAGTTCATGGCTTATCTGGAAGATCAGTATGCTGCAGCTGAACTATCCGGGGGGGACTTCCTTTCTCCACTTTTGGCGCAGAGGGATTTCATCACGCGAAATTTGAATTCCTGGGTTGGTGAATTGGCAGCATTTATTGAAAGCAGAAGCAGCATCAGTTTTAACAAAGAGACAGGTCACCTGTTGGTTGAGTTTGTTGCGTATGAAACTCAGCGGTTGAATCAACTGGCAGACCAATCCCCAGAGGAGTGTAGAGCATGAGCGAGCAGGCGGGAAAGGGTCAGTATCGAGGTGTAGATGACATTTACCGTGAAAACTGGAAATGGGACAAGGTAACCTGGGCATCCCATTGCATCGATTGTTATCCAGGTAATTGTCCCATGCGGGTCTATGTCAAGGATGGTATTGCCTGGCGCGAGGAACCTGCGGCCGTTTTCCCAACAATCGAAGAGGGAGTGCCAGACCTTAACCCGATGGGCTGCCAGAAAGGTGCCGGCTGGACCAGAACCCTCTATGGTAAAGAGCGGGTCATGTATCCCCTTAAAAGAGTCGGTGAGCGTGGTGAGGGGAAGTGGAAGCGAGTTAGCTGGGACGAAGCCGCAACTGATATAGCCGATTCAATTCTTGATGCCATTGAGGAAAAAGGTGCTGAATCGGTAATTGCACCTTCTGGGTGTAACACACACACCTGGGGTACAGTGGGGCGCCAGATGTTCATGAGCAGCATTGGTGGTCTGACCATGGATGTAAATGCAGAGATGAATGACTTTGCACCTGGGCATTACCTTACCTATGGTGTTTTTGATCCGGTCAGTAGCATTGATGACTGGTTTCATGCGGGTGTGATTCTGATCTGGAATGGCAACCCGGTTTATACGCGGATACCGCATTATCATTTTATTGCAGAGGCACGTTACAAGGGTGCAGACATCTACACCATCGCGCCGGATGCATCTCCATCTGCGGTACATGCGGACTATCACCTGGGCATAAAGCCGGGAACCGATGCTGCGTTTGCACTGGCAATGGCGCAGGTGGTTGTCGAGGAAGGGCTGGTGGAAGAACAGTTCGCCAGGGAACAAACGGATTTGCCATTGCTGATGAACCCGGATACCAGCTGTTATCTGCGTGAATCCGAAATGGAAGAGGGTGGGGCTGATAACCAATTCTATGTCTGGGATGAAAATACCCAGAAAGCGGTAAAGGCACCTAGAGGGACACTATTCTGGGGTGACGTAAAACCGGCTTTGACCGGTGAATTTACAGTTGAAACCATCGCAGGCCCAGTCAAGCTGCAGACAGTTTTGTCGGCGATGATACCCAGGCTTCAGGAATATACACCCGAAGCAGCATTTAAGATTTGTGATATACACCCTGACACTATTCGCAAACTTGCGCGCAAGATTGCAGAGCGCCCTACCAAGGTTGTTTGTTCACTGTCGAATGCGGGTAAGCATTATCATGGGGACTTGATAGAAAGAGCCATGCTCCTCCTTTTTGGCCTAACGGGAAATTGGGGGCGCAAGGGCACTGGTGTGCAGGCCTGGACAACGGGCATGTTTGATGGCTGGTTTACGGTCGCAATGAAACAGCAAAGGGGTCCCGCCGAGGTTGCTGCCATTGCGGATATGCAGGACGCGATGTTTGCGAGCGCCAAAGAGCAGGATCCAACGATAACGCGACCGATACTTGCGATTGAGATGGCAAAAATGTCAACCAGCACTGGCATGGTGCCACCCTTTTTCTTCTGGTTTCACCATGCGGGTTGTGAAGAAGCATGGAAAAAGAAGGATTGGCATGACCCTTCGATGAAACGGTCGTTCGAAGAATATTTTGACGAAGCGGTTGAGGAAAATTGGTGGGGTGGCGTTGATTACCCGCGCAAGGAGCACACCCCAAGAGTTCTGATTGAATGTGGCGGCAATGTCCTTCGCCGCACCCGTGGTGGCAGCAAGATGTTGCTCAAGCATCTATGGCCAGACCTGAATATGATCGTTTCCATGGATATCCGCATGAGCATGACGGCATTGTATTCCGACTATGTTCTGCCTATTGCCAATCAATACGAGAAAATCGGTTTTGGTATTCCCAGCACCCATACGATGAACCTGACTTTCTGTGACCGTGCCATCGAACCACCCGGTGAAGCAGTTAACGAATGGGAAGCATTCCGGCGTCTTTCGGAGAAACTTGAGCAAAGAGCGAAAGAGCGAGGATTTGAAGATTATGCGGATGCCCGGGGCGGTGAACACGAATTGCAAAACTGCCACTCAAAGTTTACTCGAGATGGACTTTTTGTCGATGAGGAGATCATTGCCGATGAAATGATCAGGGATTCTGCAATGCTTGGCTCCCTGCCGGCTAACGCCAGCCTTGAGGAGATCAGGCGCAAAGGCTATTTCCGTTGGGAAGGCCTCGGAGTATCTGCAAGGGCGCTGAACCAGGCAACTGACCCACAACCGGATGAGACGTTCGCGCCTTACCGGAACAGGGTTGAAAAGGGTGAACCCTGGCCGACCTTATCCAGGCGCGCACAATTCCTGATCGAACATCCCTGGTTCATTGAAGCTGATGAGCATCTACCGACCCACAAGAATCCACCAAAAATAGGCGGCGACCACCGGTTCCAGATTTCAAGTGGACACAATCGCTGGAGTATTCATTCATTGAATACGGCTAATCACCTGATGCTTGAAACCCACCGAGGTGCGCCCCATGTTGTTATCAATGACCAGGATGCTGCGGATCTCGGCGTCGAGGACAATGAGGAAGTACGTGTGTACAACGATCAGGGTGAGTTTTTTGTCCCGGCACTAATCAGCCCCAGTGCACAGCCGGGCCAGGTTGTTATGTACAACGGTTTTGAGCCCTACCAGTTTACAGACTGGAAGAGCCCCAATGATGCGGAGCCAGGAATGATCAAGTGGCTGCACATGGCGGGCGGTTATGGACATCTAAAATACTGGGGAACCCAATGGCAGCCCTGCCCGGTGATGCGGAATACCTACGCCAGTATTGAGAAAATTCAGGGGTCGGAATAAGTGGCCGATCCCATTTCACTAAATCGGGGGAGGTTGTCCATATGCGCACAGGGCGCAAATACGGCCAGGTCAAACTGTGGGATCGCGGTGAAAATGACCATTTCCTATAACGAACAAGTTTCGTGATTTTGCGATGACTCCGTTTTAGTTTGGAGAAGCACTGGCAGCAAGCTGAGGAAGCAGGACTCAACCTGAGGGCTGTGTTCGATCTGTCTGCTTTGCCTGCCGAAATTTATGAATCCATCCAGGCCTCCTTCCCTGGTGCGCACGAGTTTGAATCCCTAGTCCTTCTTGGCGGTTATGGCAGCCGATATTGGCGCTGCCTTGATCAGAATAATGAGCGGGACATCCATCCAGTGGATAATTATGTCGTCAGCCAGGTTCAGAACATCTTTTCGCGGTTTCAATTTCAGATTATCTATCCGGGCGACCAGTTGTTACCGCTGGTAGGTCTGGGCCGACTTGCGGGGTGGCATCATACGTCACCTCTAGGCATTGGCATTCATCCTGACTATGGCCCCTGGTATGCCTACCGGGCTGTTTTCCTTGCCAATGGAATAGGCCTGCTGGCGAAGCAGGTCGGGTCTCATTCATGTTCCGCCTGTGCGTCTCAATCCTGTTTATCAGTATGCCCCGCCGGTGCGGTAAGGCTGCAGGGGTTTGATGTAAACGCCTGTTCAGAAAGTCGCCTTGAGGTTGACTCTCCCTGCACTGAAACCTGCGCTGCGCGACTCGCATGTCCAGTTGGCACGGACTATCAATACACCCCAGAGCAGATTAAATACCATTATCGCCACTCACTCGAAGCGTTGCGCGAGTAAATATAGGAAATAGCGAAAACATTGAAGTAAGATCTGTCTCAGTAAAACACCCACAATGGTGGACCATGGGAATCCTGCGCTTCATCGGCCGTCTCTTTCTTGCCATTGGTATCCTTATTCTCCTGTTTTACCTCGTGCTCTTTTTGACCATGACTTATCAGTTCACACGGGAACCGATAGTCGATTTTGATGACAATGATGTGCAACAGGTCCTTACCTGGCTGCAACAGCCAGGTAATCCTAGCCAGTTGTTGCACAGTCATCATCCCCCGGCCAACTGGGCAGGTGATTTTGAGAAGATGTTTGCGTTGCAGCTTGACCAGGAGATTACTCAAGAGGTCGTTGGTCGAACCAGCGTAACCCGTGGTGATCAACTATCTGAAGATCTGCAGCAGGCTATTTCGTTCGCCATGTTTTTCACCCGAGATCTGGACTGGTTTCCGGCAGAAGCGGAAGTCCTAACGGATGCCTATTACGTTTCCCAATTTCGCATTGTCTTGCAGAGCGGATATCCCGATGCAGTTTATCTGGCAATTATTCATCCAGAGCATCACATCCTCTATTACGTAGAAGCAAAAATGTAGCTGCCACAGTTTGACTTTATACCATTGAGAAAATTTTCTGCGGTGATTTGTGCCTGGTTGTGAGTTCATGGGAACTGCGTCATAGTGCATCACAGGTGGCCAGTTGCGGAGACTGTCATGTGCATTGTTACTGCAGAAGAAATCGAAGCCAGTGAGATGTACTGGCTGAACATCAGCAAGACGAACATCTTCGCCCGCCATACGCGGTCAGGCCACCAGCTCATTATTTACAGTATGTCGATTGCCTCCAAGTCGCGTGCAGCCATGATTTTGCCTCTGCCGGTACTACCGGTAACTGGTGAAGATGCGCTGCAATTTGTCGATCTCAGTGGTTACCCAAACCTGTTTGATGATATGAGTGCCGTCTGCCTACCTGAGTTTACATTGGATTCTATGGAAGGCCTCGATGAATTGGGGGCACCCGCGCTGGAGGATGCGGCACCGTCAGTCTTAACAGTACACGAGGTTGGCGACTATGAGGCCAGTTACGTGCCAACGATGGCTGATTTCAGCCGTATAGATCCCTGTTTTCGCCTGCCGGATGACATCTGGCGGCAGCTACCAGACTATTCTGACTTTGGCTTTGCTGTTTTCCAGCTAAAGCTGACCCTGACGGATGACCAACTGGTGGAAAACACGATCCACCCCATGGCATTCGAGTTTCCCACCCGGGTAACCGAGAAGCTCTATTTTCCAACCGTGCATGTGCATGACGGCGCCTATCATGCTACGGGGGACTTCTACCACAGGTTCTATTGCCAGCGTGAGAACGCCCGGGTCGAGTTTAAGTACCAGTGGGATATTATGCATGGCCAGGAGCCGGAGTTTGTGGAGCCAGGTGAGCTGTTCGAGTGGTTCTATAGAACCGAGGGGGATTTTACCGATTCAATAGACATGCAGCGCTGTGAAGGGTTGATTGACCCGGACAAGCAACTCAGTTCCATGGTGCTAATTGGCAATTTTCCCAATGTCGATATCTTGCTGGGTGACTATATTAAAGAACGATTTGTACCCATCGTTGTGCCTGATGTTGAGACGGCGAAAAAAGTTGTTCAGATGAGCTCTGAAGAGGTAGCGCCGCAGTTGAAGAATCTAATGGAACATATCCGTGATGCGGATCAAGCTGTAGTTGATGTACTTGGGCCTTATCTCGGCTCTCTCGGTGGGCAGATACTCCCTCAGGTCAGATCCACCCTGAAGAGTGGCCATGGCCCGTGGATACGTGCACTGCTTGCCCATGTTATTCGGGATTGGGGTAGCAGCCTCGTTAAGGAAGTCGAATCCGAATTGACCAGCCTCCTACCGGTGCGGCAGGAACAAACTCGACTGGCTGCGAAGGAATTTTGTGCCCGGCATCGACTGGGTGAACATTAGCGACAATAGCCGGGCACTAGCCCATTTGCTAACCTTCCGTTGCTTTCCTGGCGCCTGCGATAGCGCCGGTGTAGATACCATTTACCAGTTCTTTTACGTCTTCTTCTGGCTGTCCTTTGGGTTCAAAGCTACCCTCCCAATTGACGGTGCAGCCATCACCGTCGGCTGTGATTTTAACGGTTGCACTGTAGTTAGACAGGGGCAGCGGGCAGTCATCATTAATGATGGCGTATGTAAAGCTTAGGTTGTCAGGGTCATAAGCCTCCAAGCGCTCCACAATTAGTGCGCCACCCATGGTGAGGGACCGAACTGCTCCGACGCCTTCACCCGTTACTTCAACAGCCGTAATGGGTCCACCTACTTCGACGCCAGCGAAGTCTCCCAGAATATCCCACACTGATTGTGCATCAGCTTTAATGCTTTCTACTACCAGAACGTTTGTCACGATTCGATTACCTCATAAGTTGACTTAGATATGTAGGGGCATGATACCAGCCATAGTCAACCGGGCAAGTCTCTAGCCAGCCTATGGCCAGCTAGCAGAGTTTCTTTGCTATTTCTTTGACTTCGCTAACTGCGGCTGACCGCAGGCCAATGGCATTCAGCCGGGGACACTCTTGTTCAAACCATTCTATCCCCGGTCGCCAGTCTCGCATCACCAGAAAATAGAGATCAATGCAGGAGAACAATTCACCCAGAAACCAGGGGGTTCCGGCATGCTTCTCCATGTACCGATAAAGGGTTTTACGATGAGCATCCGTACCGTCTAACAGTTTTTTCCCTGCAGTTTCATCGCCCGATACCCACCTATTAGGAACATCGCCGTAGGTGAAAGTAGGATAGATTGCAGAGGCCAGGAATATGAGCCATCGCAGGAAATCTGGTCGATCAGCATGATCCAAGTCTGGTGCAAGACCGCTCTGCGGCCTGATATCCGCAAGGTGCAATATGATAGCAGCAGACTCCGTCATCACCCGGTCATCCGGCAGGATCAATGTTGGAACCTGACCAAGGGGGTTGTATTGAATCAATTTTGTGCTGTTCCAACCCAGATCATCCCAATCGACATCTATGATCTCAACCGGTATATCGGCAACCGCAAAGGCAGCTTCCACAATCGTACCGCCGCTGCCAGAAATTGTGAAAAGTCGGTAGTGCCCATCTTGTTCACTCCTGGTGAAAGTAAACCATGATTCTACAGGTATTTGTATGGTCGAACTATTGGTAGCAGGGGCCGGAGTAAAATCACGAAAACTGTTCGTTAGACGACGCAATTATGGACCTTTGGAATTGTGATTCTATGCCTAACGAAAAAGTATCGTGGCTAGGTTCTGACCCAAAATATTATTTATCGGTTGCTAGTCTTTAGAAAAGGTAGTTTGTTCACCCTTCCCTGACAGCGCCGATTCCCTGAGTCAAAGTAAAGGAGATAAAAGATGTCCACATCCGATCGCAATTCATTTGGTGAACAGACTACCGGAGAGGAGGTACTTGCCGGTATTGACCTCACGGGCAAGACGGCCTTTGTCACAGGTACTGCCGGGGGACTAGGTGGCGAAACCGCACGAGCACTGGCAGCTCATGGTGCATCAGTCACACTTGGGGTGCGAAAGATGGAACAGGGCCAGGAGGTAGCAGACATGATTCGTGCGACGGTTCCGGGTGCCCAGCTTGATGTGGCAGAACTGGATCTCTCGATCCCGGAATCCGTTCGTCAGTGTGCGGACAAGTGGCTTGAGGATCATGAGCAACTTCATCTCCTTATAAACAATGCCGGGGTGATGGCCTGTCCGCTTACCCGGACCAGCGAAGGCTGGGAAATGCAATTTGCTGCCAATCACCTCGGCCACTTTGTTTTGACGAGCCACCTCCACCCTGCATTGATTGCCGGTGGACCGGGTCGAGTAGTCAATTTGAGCTCCGGTGCACATCGACTGGGTAATATTGATTTCGATGACATCCACTTCGAGAATCGGGAATACAACAAGTTCGAGGCCTATGGTCAATCAAAGACCTCGAACATCCTGTTTACTCGAGAGTTGGACCGGCGCCTCCAGGGGAAAGGGGTCCGATCCTTTGCCGTACATCCCGGTGTCATCATGACCAAACTTGGTCGCCATATGACTGAGGAAGACATACAGCAGCTGACGACGGGTCGAGCACTAACCATGAAGTCGCCGGAAGCAGGTGCTGCAACCACACTTTATGCGGCAACCGCTCCAGAGCTTGAGGGGCAGGGCGGGCTTTATCTCGAGGATTGTCAAATAGCGCCCCTGGCGGAGTCAGAGGATGCAGCTGCCGGTTATAATGCCTATGCCTATGACATGAAGGCCGCCGCAAGATTGTGGGAGGTCTCAGAAGTACTGGTCGGTGAAAAGTTTGAAATCTGACTTAGGTCACTGCGATGTCATATATGCCAGGCGTTCCCTGATACTGTCAAAATAATTGCATAGCCCGGTGAACAAGTCTTCCTTTGTAGCTGACAAATTGCGAATGCCCCTATCCAGCTTCTGGATTTCTTCGTCGCTTAAGCTCTTGAAGTAGACTTCTCTCTCATCCTTATCTTCTGGTAACGGCCAGTGGGGAATCATGGAGACAAGTTCATTAAAGCGTGTTGCAGTATTTTGTGCGCCAATCCGACGGAGACATTCAGTCATTTCTTCTGCAAAACGGATATCAGAGCCAAATATCAGTCTGTTTACGCCGTGATTTGCGATCTCCCAGTCGAGAGCATTGACATGAATAATTACCTTCTCTTCCATGCCAAGGCTTTCGTAGCCCTCGGTTTCTACTTTTCGCAAAACCCAATGGTTTAGATTTGTAACGCCGACCGCGCTATTTTCTTCCTGCACAATTTCCCTTAGTTCATTTATTGCTGACATAATTTTGTTGTCACATTTCTAGTGATCAGAGTAGTGTGTCAGGGTAAATAATTATTGCCCTCAGAGTAAAGAGCTACTCCGTCAAATTGAAAAGGAGCACCCATGGAGTTCAGCGTCGCAGTTGCATCGCAAATTGATTCCTGGAAAGTCGTTAAACGTGCCGAAGAATTGGGGTTCACCAGTAGCTGGTTCTACGATACCCAGCTTCTCAACCCGGATGTCTTTATCTGTATGGCATTGGCTGCTGCAAACACCAATACCATAAGATTGGGGACTGGTGTGCTTATCCCGTCAAATAGAATTGAGCCTGTGACGGCAAACGCCTTCGCGACACTCAACAAGATTGCGCCGGGCCGAATCGACTTTGGTGTCGGAACCGGATTTACCGGTCGCAGGACCATGGGTCTATCCGCAATACATCTTGAAGAAATGAAGACCTATATTCAGCGAGTTCAGGGGCTGCTGTTAGGTGAAACCATAAGCTGGGATTTCGAAGATAAGGAGAGGAAAATTCGCTTCCTGAATCCTGATTTTGGCCTGATCAATATAGAGGACCCAGTACCCCTCCATGTATCTGCCATGGGACCAAGGGCCCGTGAGCTTACCGCTGAACTTGAGGCTGGCTGGCTGAATTTCAGCGGGGACAATGAGGCTGCTTTGCGGGATCTCGATCACATGCAGAGTACCTGGGCTGGTGCCGCACATAATCCTGATGATCTCAAGAGCACGCTCTTCTTTCTGGGTGCAGTCCTGTCTGGTGATGCTGAAGCTGACGCGAGTAAACTCATGGTCCAGGCAGCCCCGTCTACCGCTGTTATTTTTCACAACATGCTGGATTCGATCCAGCCCATGCCCTTAGCTTTGCCCCAGGGTATGGCTGATGTCCTGGAAGCGTATCGTGCTATTCATGCTGAATACTCCCCCGCAGATGCTCGTTACCTTGACAATCACCGAGGGCACCTGATGTTTTTGAAGGAGGAAGAAAAGGCGCTGTTAACACCGGAGATGGTCAAGGCCACTACCATGAGTGGTACACGGGATGAACTGCTAGACCGCCTTGGTGAACTAGGAGAAGCTGGATACACGCAATTTGCCGTTCAGGTAGTTTCAGGTGTCGAAGATGCACTGGAAGACTGGTCAGAAATATTTGCGAGACTCTAGAAATAGCGTGAGATTGGACCGACCCCAATTTCCTTGACCATTTCACCAGATGGGTGGATTATTCTGGATATCTATTGGCTTAGAAAGGTGAACGATGCCCGATGATGGGGAAAAGAGTAGGGAACAGCTATTAGAAGAGCTCCAGTTGTTGCGGGATCAGGTTGAAGCTGTTGAGAATCAGAACCTAGAGCGCAGGCCGGTCGGAACCTTAAGGAGTGATTCTGAGGAGGATAGCCGTGCCTGGCTGGAGCACTCACCGGTTTGTACCAAGATGGTGGATCTTGATTTCAACCTCCAGTACATGAGTACCGCGGGTATTGTCGGTCTTGGGATTGACGATATCACGGCATTCTACGGCAAGCCCTTTCCACCAGAATTCTACTCCGAGCTATTTCGAAACCAAATGTTGCAGCAATTGCAAACCGTAAAGGAGACGGGTGAAATTGGCTCAGAAGAAGGCGCCGTTCAGGATTTGGCGGGAAACGAATTGTGGTTTCATTCGACCCTGGTGCCAGTCTTTGATCCTGAAGGTCGAATCGACCATATTTTGATCGTGTCCATCGACATCACCGAACGCAAGCGATCGGAGGAAAAACTACAGGCATCCAACGAATTGTTGGCAAGTATATTTAATGTGAGTAGGGATTTATGTTCTATCTCTAGCCTTGCTACCGGAAACATTATCGATGTTAATCCTGCCTGGTTGGCTGGAAACGGATGGACCCGAGAGGAAGTTATTGGAAAAAAAGGCAGTGAACTAAATCATTGGGCTAATGAGTCTGATAGGGACAGGTTTATGGAAATCCTGCTCCGCGATAAACAGGTAAGAGGATACAGAGCAACCTTTTTAGCAAAAACAGGGGAGCCTCATAACTTTCTTGTTGATACCAGTTTGGTAGAAATAGCTGGTGAAATTATGCTAGTGAATTCTGTCGTAAATGTCACAGAAAAAGGAGAGAATGGCGCAGGAACGATTAAAAATAGCGAAACTCGAATCCGTTGGGGTTATTGCAGGTGGTATCGTCCACGACCTGAATAACTTGCTGACCGGTATCCTCGGCAACCTGAGCCTTGCTCGCTTGAGTGACATTAGAAAAGAAAGAACCGGTTTCCTGAAAGCAGCTGAAGACGCTTCCGAGGGAGTAAAGGATCTGACCCTTCAATTGTTGACCTTCTCCAAAGGTGGGTCACCAGTCGTAGAATTGGTTGATCTTGGTGACCTTCTGAACAAGGCAATTACTTTTACTATGCATGGTTCATCAATCACCTGTAACTTGGAGATACAGTACGATCTATGGATGGTTAGCATTGATGCAGGTCAGATCAATCAAGTGGTTAACAATCTAATTATTAATGCACAACAAGCCATGCCTGATGGTGGCACTATCACCGTTGCTGCGCGGAACATCGAAGTTGATTCGGAGTCTGAATTGCCCATCGAAAGTGGCTCGTACGTGCAGGTTTCAGTCAGTGACGAGGGCACGGGGGTACCTTTGGATGATCAGGATAGGATATTTGACCCGTTTTTTACCACTAAGAGTAAGGGTAGTGGATTAGGCCTGGCTGCCAGCTATTCTATTGTTCAAGCACATCGTGGGCATATTAAAGTGATATCATACCCTGGTGAAGGATCAAGATTCGATTTCTTCGTGCCTGCGACAATAGAGGAATGTGAAATTGAAGAGATTGTAGATGAGTCTGAACTGATGAAGGGCGTCGGCACAATCCTGGTGATGGACGATGTGGAGCTAATCAGGACGCTAGCTGAGACCATGCTTGTCAAATTAGGGTTTGAAACCGTTACCTGTGATGAAGGTGAAAAGGCCATAGAACTTTATGCGGCAGCATTGGAATCGGACGAGCCCTTTCAGGCGATTATTCTTGATCTTACGGTGCCGGGTGGAATGGGAGGAAAAGATACAATTGTGCGTCTCAGGGAGATTGATCCTGAGGTCAGAGCAATCGTTGCAAGTGGTTACTCCGACGACGCGATAATGGCCAGTTACAGCGATTATGGTTTTTCAGGGTCTCTGGCAAAACCATATAAGCTCGAAGAACTGAGTGAAGTGCTGAATGACGCAATAAAGGGTGTTTCAGCAAGTACGTGAGTTTAGTACATTGTTTTGAGGGTGCCTTGATCTAACACACCATCCCGCTGGACCACCAGGTAGTAATCCATAATAATTTTCCAGGAAGTGCAACGAGCTACAACTTGCTATCTCAACTGACTGTCTTTGTTCCCACGGCGGTTGAATAAGGCAAGACACTTTTGTTCCTTATCCTGCTGCTCCTGGCAGGACACACAGCGGTGAGGGCGTGGGAATCCCTGAGGCAGATCAGAAAAGGATTTTTGATCCCTTTTTTACTACTAAGATTTTGGGTTTTCAGGCGCTCTGGCTACGCCCTTCAGACTCGAAGAGTTGAGTCGGGTGCTGGAGAAGGTTGCAAAAGTTCGTTAGCCAGCTGCCTGGTGCCGGTGGTCTTGATCGAAATCCATCTAAATCGAGCTTTCACACTATTTGGCCTCCTGGAACTTACTCCGATCCAGTAACTTCAGGGTATACTCCGCCCACAATTTTTAACGGGAACAGTTTATGGATATCAGTGACAAGGTTATCGTCATCACGGGTGGGGCTCAGGGGTTGGGGTTAGCTATGGCGCAGTCGTTTGCAGCCAAAGGCGCAAAGCTCGCACTGGTTGATTTGAATGCTGATCGTCTCGAAGAGGCGGTTGAAAGCTGCAAGAAAATCGGCGGTGACGCCAAGTGTTACAAAGCGAATATCGCCAGAGAGGATGAGGTGATCGATCTTTTTGACCAGGTAGTTAGTGACTTTGGTTCCCTGGATGGTTGTATCAACAATGCAGGGATATTGCGTGACGGCTTGCTCGTCAAAGTAAAGGATGGCGAGATAACCAAGAAAATGTCCCTCGCCGAGTGGCAGGCAGTGATTGACGTTAACCTGACGGGTGTCTTTCTTTGTGGTCGGGAAGCCGCATCACGGATGATTGACCTGGGGTCAAAAGGCGTCATTATTAACATCTCCAGTGTCTCAAAGTCCGGTAACATGGGGCAGACAAATTACTCAGCGGCCAAAGCAGGCGTTGCCGCTATGGCGGTTGTATGGGCCAAGGAGTTATCCCGTTATGGTATTCGCTCGGCAGCTATCGCACCTGGATTTATTGAGACTGAAATGGTTGCCGGCATGAAGCCGGAAGCACTTGAGAAAATGGCGGCGGGTATACCCTTGAAGCGTCTGGGACAGCCAGCTGAAATTGGACAGACTGCCGTGTATATTTTTGAGAACGACTATCTCACGGGGCGGGTTCTTGAGGTGGATGGTGGTATAAGGATTTAGCTTTACCAAAAGTATTTTGGTCAGAGTCTTTTCTCTGACCCCGCCGTTCTGCCCCAAGGCACTAAAATGATATCGAAACATTGTATAACGTCAGCCCATATAGGACCATTTGCTCCTGATTGTTAAGAGATACTTCTGTTATTTTAATAGAAACAGAGGAGTCTCAAATGTTGGTAAATTTTCGCAAGATGTTACGCTTACATGGGCCAACACTCGACAACCTGGTGTTATGCTAGACATGCATTGTTCAGCGCCAGTTTTCTAGAACACATCAGAGGGGAGCCACGATGGCCAACACGAACACACTCAAGGACCTAGCCAATCCATTTGATGATTGGCGATCTATTAGCATCGCTATATTTATGGCCCTGGTGGGATACACCGTGATGGTTAGTGTTCCCGTACTTAGCACCGCTCTGGTGCAGAAGGTAGGCTTCACCGAGGAACAAGTTGGACACATTTGGGGTGCCGATCTGGGCGGCTTGTCGATTGGCGCCATCATATCAGCGATGCTCGTTGCCCGAATAAACCGCCGGTACTTGGTCTTTATCGGCGTGGGTTTGTCTATTGGCGCCAATGCCTTGTGTATGTTCTTTACCGATTATGAGATGGTCTTAGCGCTTCGCATCTTGGCTGGTGTGGGAAGCGGTATTTTCACTGCCGTTGCTGTGGTGACGTTAGGGGGCACAACAAATCCGACGACCGCCTATAACTTGGAGCTCGTCGGGTTCGCTTTCTCCACGGCTTTAGAGTTGAATTATTTACCGCAGCTAACCATGAATGAGATATACCTGTTTTTTATGATATTGAGTGGTCTCTGTGCCGCGCTCGTTTTCTGGATACCAGCGAGGCCCCTTAGCAAGAAAGAGCTCGCCGAACAGGAAAAACACCAAACTATTCACGAGGATTGGCATGTGCCGAAATTCATGCCGTGGCTTTGCCTGGCCGCTGTCTGCTTTACCTATATCAATATTGGCGGTTACTTTACCTATATTGAACTGGCTGCCCTTGCAGATGGTGTTTCCCAGGAGTGGACAGGTTCTGTTCTGACGTGGTCGTCTTTCCTGGGTATAGCGGGTTGTCTGATCGCATACGTGTGTACGCGCTATGGCCTTTTCAAACCCTTGTTTGTATCCCTGATCACGATGGCCGCAATAGTTGCCATGCTCGCCCTGGGAATTAACGATATCAACCTTGCGGTGAGTCTATTTGGATTCATGACACTATGGACATTTGTTGATGTTTACCAATCATCTATGGTCGCCCACATGGACCGAAGTGGGTCTCTGGTTGCGTTACTGCCCAGCGTTCAGGGTTTTGGACAATTTGTTGGTCCCAATATCGCCGCGTCGATTGTGGGCGCCGGATTAGGCTATCCAATTATGTTCGTCGTCAGTGGCAGCATGGCTCTCGTCGCGTTGGTCCTCTACATGGGCGTGTCGCTCTACATGCATAGACAAAAACCGGTACTCGCTGAGGCCACCTGACGGAGCAAATCGGAGCTAACATAACCCTCATATTGTCATCACGGTGACAATTTGCACCAAGTTTTGATCCATTTCACTTTAGCTATTGCATTCAATATTGGCTCATCATGTTTCGACAATTTCCATGTTTAACCGGGGGCAATAACTCAGCACATGGCTACGATTAGCAACTTCAAAATCATAAGAATAAGCTCCTCTTTCTTTCCGGACTACAAGGACACCCGGGTGATTCTAGTTATTGCGATACACTACGGCAAACCTGCTATTTGCTAACGTCTGCTGCGGGTACGGAACCCATTTCCCTGCTGGTCTTTGAGAGGGTCAGCTTACGGGCTGGTATAGACCAAAATTCCCAGATAGAGTCTCTTATCGTGATGCGATCTTTCGGTTGGGAGCAGCGAGTTGGATTGTTTCAATACTTCCACACATCTTGTTTGAAGCAGATGTCTAATACATATGAGTCTTCTGCCAGCCAACAGACTATAGTTTCCGCCCATGGTGAGCACAGAGATGATCGAGAACGCCAATGGGTGGCTGAATGAGCAAAGCAAAGTCATGCCAATTTTACGAAACCGGTAACCGCACCCCTGCTTCTTCAACAATATTCGGGTGCTTGTTTTCTTCCTGCGCCTCCGGGGTTGCTGTCCAGTAGCCGACTCCCATAAACAGAATACCAGCCACCGTATTACCCGCACTAACCCAAAACAGGTTGTAGAACATGCCGAGTATCGTGACTGTTTCAGGATGATCTCCTAGCAGGGCAATTGAGAATACCGTCATATTGGCGATACTGTGTTCATATCCACTACCGATAAATGCCAGCAGACACCAGAAGATCAGGATGCATTTTGTGGTATCGCTTGTCGTTCTTGCTGCAGTCCACAATGCTAAACAGACTAACCAGTTACAGAGAATTGCAAGGCAGAATAGCTCGATGGGAGCACGGCCCATTTTGGAACTTGCCACACCGTTTAGTAAATCTGCGCTGACACCGAATAGTGCGCCACCACCACCGGCCGCGAACAAACTGGCAATAAATACCGCACCAACAAGATTGCCGAGCCAGCACAATCCCCATGCATAGAATACATCGCTTAAGCACACCTTGTTTCTCAGCCAACCGAAAGTCATAGTCATAATCAGCCCGGTGAAGAGTTCAGACCCGGCGAATACAACGAGCGTTAGGGCGATGCCGAAGGTTACGCCCATCACTATTGGTCGAACCGAAAGATCAACCTGTCCGCCCAACGAAAATATCAGCAGTATTCCCATGCCGACATAAGTGCCAGCCATCATTGCACCGATAAAAAATGAGATGGGATTGTCATTGACTAGCCTGGCCTTCTTTTCAGCCAGCTCAGAAAAACGATCAATTGTTTCCAGGTACATAATATCTCCAAGGTGATACTGATGATTAAGAAATTGTTGTCGCCTTTTGGAGATTCATTGTTCATACCTGATATGAATCTGGTCTTCCAAAATACTAACTACATAAGTTTTCAATCGTAGTCCGGGCTGTTCGAAACACTCGCCGGTTTTTAGATCAAAATGTTGTTTATAGAGGGGCGAGGAGACCACCGGTTTGTCATCAATGCTGCCGATTAAACCCCGGGAGAGGACATTAGCTTCACCGATCGGGTCGAAATTGGATATGGCATAGATATTGTCCGATATTCGGTCGCGAAAAATCGCGACCTGCTCTTTTCCGACGAGGGCGCATAAACCAGTATCTGGCAGCAGTATCGATTTATCACAGACCCTGACCCATTTATTCTCTTCAGTATTCATCCAGTTACCTCACACTCGCACTGGATTCTAGTCCGTCACTAGTCTCGCTGTCTTCCGCCCTGGCGGGTTGACGCTGGCCACGTTCATAGATGTATGTAAGACCCTGGTCGGTTTCTTCAGAATTGATGAAATGTCTAAATCGTTGCAATTTAACAGGATCATCCAGGGTTGTTTTCCATTCACATTGGTAGGTATCGACCAGCCTCTGGATTGCCTGTTCCAGCTCTTCACCGATTCCCAATTCATCATCGATAACCACAGACTTGATGTGGTCGAGTCCGCCTTTAAAATTCTCCAGCCAAACGGAGGTTCGCTGCAACTTTTCAGCGGTGCGTATGTAGAACATCATGAAACGATCGATATATTGTAAGAGCGTTGCGTTGTCGAGGTCGGTGGCGAACAGATCGGCATGGCGAGGACGCATGCCTCCATTTCCACAAACATACATATTCCAGCCATTTTCGGTTGCGATAATGCCGATATCTTTACTCTGCGCTTCGGCACATTCTCTGGCACAGCCTGAAACAGCCATCTTTATCTTATGTGGCGATCTAATACCGCGATAACGATTCTCCACAAGAATCGACATGGCAACACTATCCTGCACGCCAAAACGACACCAGTTGGTTCCGACGCATGACTTGACGGTACGAACAGCCTTGCCATAGGCATGTCCTGTTTCAAATCCGGCATCAACCAATAGCTTCCATATCTGAGGTAATTCATGTAGTTGAGCGCCGAACATATCAATTCGTTGCCCCCCTGTAATCTTGGTGTATAGATCGAACTGTTTTGCTACTTCTCCAAGGAGAATCAATTTGTCTGGCGTGATTTCTCCACCTGGTATTCTCGGGACGACGGAATAGGTTCCATCTTTCTGCATGTTCCCTAGGAAGGCATCATTAGTATCCTGTAGGCCAATATGTTCATCTTTAAGAACATAATCGTTAAAAAGAGAAGCCAGCATTGACCCCACCGTTGCTTTACAAACCTCACAACCGTGACCGCGACCGTGTTCAGATAAAAGTTGACTAAATGTCTTGATGTTATTGTTGCGCAGAATATCGAAAAGCTCGGGGCGCGAATATTCGAAGTGTTCACACAGGTAGTTATTGACCTCAACGCCTAGTTTCATCAATTCTACATTCATCACCTGACTTACCAGTGGAGTACAACCACCACAGGTAGTTGAAGCCTTCGTGATTGACTTAACTGTTCCCAGATCCGTAGCGCCAGCCTTGACGGTATTACAAATCTGAGCCTTTGACACATCGTTGCAGGTGCATATGAGAGCGGTGCCTGGCAGGTTGTCGACTCCAAATACCATTGAATCTTGACCGCCATCTACTTTGGGGAGGATTAGTGATTCTGGAGAATCTGGCAGACCAAGCTGATTCAGGTATAGTTGTTGCAAGATGCCATAGTCTTCACAGTCACCAACCAGAACAGCACCCAGTAATTTTTTATGATCTTCAGTGACGACTATCTTCTTGTATTGTTCTGCAACCTCATTGCTATAAACATAGGATCGGGAATTTGATGTTGTACCGTGCGCATCGCCAATAGACCCTACATCAACACCTAACAGTTTTAGTTTGGTGCTCATATCTGCACCCTTGAATGAAACCTTAGTTTCTGTCAGCTGACTTACCGCTGCTTCGGCCATGCGATTTCCAGGAGCGACCAGGCCGAATATCATATTGTCGTACAAGGCACATTCACCGATTGCAAAG